>JAZOTM010000011.1:0-3618 GCA_045657625.1 Lachnospiraceae bacterium | reverse complement strand
CCCTGCTTGCCACACTTACATAAAAATGTGACCAACTTTGGCGATGTTAACGGACTCATTCCGGCAGCATTTAGTAAAATTTCATGCTGCGGCTCCGAAGGGGTAACAACAGACTCAATTATAGGACTTTCCAGCAACCGTCCCTCTCTGAATAACGAACTTCTGCGTCATGGCTTCTTCACGGCCTGTGCAATATCTAAATTACTGTCTAATTATAGTATTCACATTACCTACTGTCAAGAAGATTATTGGCGGCTAGCCACCTGAACCTTCTGTTTATCACCGGCTATAACTGGTATTTGCAGCTTGCGTCCGGCTCTAAGATCACGATCATTCTTTATATCATTGATTTCCTTAATGGCAACAGTAAGCTCCTGAAGCTGTTCGTTGTCAGAGGTATAACGGCTGGCAATAGTTTCAATACTTTCGCCATGTTGTAAGATTACAGTATCAAATTCAGAGGTTCTGAGATAGGAATTAGTCAAATTAAAGGGAGAGAGAACAGCAAGTCCAATAAGTATGGCAATAATAATATTTTTCATAATATCTGCTCCTTTACTCTTAAGAAAATCAGTTCTTGGAAAATTAGTTCCGAGAAAATAAGTTCTTAAAACTTTTGTTTGGTGATATATTAACACAGAATCCATGTTCTGTCAACAAAACACCAAACAAATTTTCGTTGATTTTATTATTCCTTTTTGATACAGTATCCTTATTAATTTTCAGTTTACAAAGGAGGTTCCCATGATTTTACACGGAGCCGTTATTATTGAACAGGGCGTAAAATTTGCCCTTCTATCTGTAAAGCAGTCCGTTACCCAATACACTGTCCGTTCCACCAGATTCCGCCAGGCCGTTAGACCATTTTTCCCTAACATGCCTATTATTCTCATGTCCCAGGACAAAGATGGTGTCCCCCACTACTATGGACGCAAGGACATTGTGGAATTTTTGAAAACCGTACCTCTGGATCGGATTCCGTGGAAAGTGTATCACATCTATTAACAAAGTACATGAAATGATGGCAAAAAAAATAACCATCCCACTTAAACGGGATGGTTCAGACTGTAGACAAATAAACAAGCCTGCCCCCATTAATGGTATAATTAACATTAATGGGGGCATGTTTTATGTATAGAAAGAAAAACCGTGAATTACAGTCACAAATCCAATTCATATCACTTGAAGACCTTGTTCCTAAGGATCATATCCTGCGGGCTATTGACCGTGCCATTGACTTTAGTTTCATATATGATGAAGTAGAGGGATTGTATTCTTCTTATGAGGCTGGCCGTCCAGGTATTGACCCGGTATCACTTTTTAAAATAGTGTTCATTCAGTATCTTTTTGGTATTCGTAGTATGCGGCAGACCATCAAGGAAATTAATGTTAATGTTGCATATCGGTGGTTTATTGGTTATGGTCTTACAGAACCTATTCCTCATTTTTCAACTTTTGGAAAGAATTATGTGCGCCGTTTTAAGGATACAGATATTTTTGAACATATATTCAACCATATATTGCAGGAGGCCGTTAATGCCGGTTTTGTAGATGCCAGTGCCATTTTCATTGATGGTACGCACATCAAGGCAAGTGCTAACCGCAATAAAATTGAAAAAATATCTGTTACCAAGTCTGCTCGCCAATACCAGGATGAGCTCGACAAGGAAATAAACAACGACAGGAACAGGCATGGCAAATCGCCTCTAAAGAAAGATGAAACACCAAAGGAAACTACCCGCACAGTTAGTACAACAGATCCAGACAGTGGACTTTTCGTAAAAGGTGAACATGAGCGTTGTATGGCCTATGTAGCTAACACTGCATGTGATCGTCACAATTTTATTCTTGGTTTCCACGTTGGTGCTGGTAATATTCACGACAGCCAGATGTTTCATGACGTATATAAAAAAATGTCTCCCTTTGCTGATGAAATAGAAACTGTGGCTGTAGATGCGGGTTATAAAACCCCCGGAATAATGAGAGAAATATTATCTAGTGGTAAAATACCGGCAGTGCCTTACAAAAGGCCAATGACCAAAGAAGGATTCTTCCGCAAGTATGAATACGTATATGATGAGTATTATGACTGCTATATTTGTCCTGCAAACAAGATTCTAAAGTATGCTACTACCACAAGGGATGGGTACAAAGAATATAGAAGTGATGGTAAGGAATGCACCCAATGTCCGTATCTCAACCAATGTACAGCAAGCTGCAACCATGTGAAAACAGTAACTCGCCATGTATGGGCAGATTATTTGGAAAAAGCCGAAGAATATCGCTATATTCCAAAGTACAGGGATATCTACCGACAAAGAAAAGAAACCATTGAAAGAGTTTTTGCAGATGCAAAGGAAAAACATGGATTAAGATATGCTACAATGCGTGGCCTAGCAAAAATTAAAATGCAGGTGACGCTTACTTTTGCGTGCATGAATTTGAAAAAACTTACTCTTTGGAAGAAGAGGGCCGGCACGCTCTCACCAACTATTGTCGCTTTATTACAAAACTTGTCCTGGAATTTAAGAATAATTCCTATCTGGCAACAAAAATACGCATAAAAAATACAGTCCTACCCAGTTAGTGGATAACTAGAAGGACTGTATGTCTACGGTCTGAGCAGAGCCGCTGGGCTCTGCTTTTTGCTTGCTGACAATTATTTTATTGATAACCTATTTCCATAACAGTTTATTAATATATTTTGTAAGTTGTTTTCTGTCATAGAACTGGTCAGGAGTTGGTAATACGAAATCTGGTGTCACACCCTGATCTATGTCATAGAAGGAACCATTCTTTGTATAGGCCAGACGATACGGACCGGAAATATTAAACACGCAACCGTCAGCGGTGGTCATATTCTGTACTACGCAGGCGCCACCACCGGAGGTCTGTCCAAGAATAGTTACACGATGGGAATTTTTCAGCGCACTTGGCACCAAATTTCCGCAGGAGAAGCTATTCGGCGAGGTAAGGCAGAACAAATTATAGCCCAGCAAATTATCCCTTTCATCAAACAGTCTGTCCATATTCAGATCGGCCTTGAAGTTCTGGCATACCATGGCCCCCGTCAAAGGATTGGCGATACTGATAGATCCTTCTCCCAAAAACATACTTATAGTGTAAGCAGCAGAAGGTGCTGTACCGCCTCCATTATTTGAAAGGTCCAGTACCACATTTTTGATTGGGCTGTTTGGCCGTTTGATTTGCCCAAGGGAATAAATCATCAAACCCATTGTATCTGACAGATGTTCCTCCGCCTTTTCCTCGTAATAATCTACTCCTTCAATCACAAACTGATCAAAGGTGATATAGGCGGTATTGCCAACCTCCTCATAACCCGGCGTACCATTTGGATAGCGTATTGCCCGTGCATCAGCATATCTTTTCATATCTTCAAGGCTTTGTCTGCATGATGGTCCATATCTGCGGGTTGGATTTTCCTTCATGCGGTAGGAACGGTTTGCAAAGGAACTGTGAAGATCATCGAGATACATAAAGGTCAGATCCCATAATGCCTGTCCGGCTTCTTGTGGGTCTGGACTTAACAGCTGGTATTTTAATCCAGCCTGCTGGAACATTGTATCAAAGTTTTTGATGTTGTGTTGCTCTTTCAGG
>JAZOTM010000010.1:0-103108 GCA_045657625.1 Lachnospiraceae bacterium | reverse complement strand
CCGCCAGCGTTCATCCTGAGCCAGGATCAAACTCTCATGTTAAAAGAATCTGTTCCCTTTTCAAAACTTAGCTTGGCTAATTTCCGAAAAGATTACTGTTTTTAGGTCGCATCATATCGATGCTTGAAATTGACATTGCATGTCTTATAAATCTTTCAAGTTATTTCACTGTTCAGTTATCAATGTACTTTGCGCCTCAGCTCTTGTCTTCAGCAGCAACTCATATAAGATATCATATTCGTTATCACTTGTCAAGAACTTTTTTCAAAAAAATAAACAATTTCTTTTTTTGAAAATAAAGCGGAGAAAGAGGGATTTGAACCCTCGCGCCGGTTGCCCGACCTACACCCTTAGCAGGGGCGCCTCTTCAGCCTCTTGAGTATTTCTCCTGAAATTCTTATTTTCAATATGAAATTGTTCACTTTCGTGACGCATAGATGATTCTACTAAATCAACACCGGTTTGTCAATACAAAAATCCCATTTTTTTCAAGAAATTCATAGTTTTTTTTACTTTCAGAAATTGAGATTTTGAATAAATAATTGTTCAAACAACTCACTCCCTGCAAAACTACAAACCTTAGCTAATTTTTGCGTTTCTTCTATATAATCTATTCTTCCTTTTATATATCCTGCTTCTACCGCTCCTATTAGCGCAGCATTCCCTAGGAACTGAATTTCGATATTTCCTTCTTTTGGTAATAACCCAATGGTCTTAGCATCTTCTGTATTACATGCATATCCAAATCCACCAGCTAAGTATATCTTTGAAAAGCGCTTGATCTGGCATTCCTGAGATAGCATTTCAATTCCGGTATATATTGCAGATTTTGCCATCTGTAATTTTCGAATATCTTCTTGGGTAATTTTAATATCTCCGGTAATCGGAAATCCTTTTTCCCTATACTCCTCAGCTAACAATCCTGTAGCGTCCATCTTGCCCTCTCGAAGCAACATGGATAACCCGGAAATATATCCGCTGCCACATATTCCTACTGCCGGTTTCTTTTGAATGGTATTATATAGAAGTTTTCCTTCTTGATATTCTATAGAAGTAATCGCTCCTCCCACCGATGCACAACCGGATGTTAAGCCACTTCCTTCAAAAGCCGGACCTGCCGCAGTCGATGTAAATAGCCATTTTCCGTCGCTATAAATTCCAATTTCACCATTCGTACCTAAATCTACGTACAAACTATCATTTTCCGGTTGAATCGTTGTAATACCGACCAACACATCCGATCCCACAAAACCATCTATAGACGGTAAAAAAATCTCTTTTTCATTCCAAATTTTTTTATCCACGGAATAGGGTTTAAAAGGATACTTTATCAACGAATTTACGGGATATCCACAAAATAGATGCTGCATGGCTGTGTTTCCCACATAATAAATATTACGCAAATCCTGTGATTTTAGCCCTTTTTTCCTCAAAAGTTCTTCCATACACATATCCACATTGCCTTGCACCAATTTTTGCAATAACTCTGCTTTTCCTTGATCTGCTTCCGCCATACGGCTCATAATATCTGCCCCGTAATTTCTTTGATCATTACGATGTTTCCATTCGGATAAAATATGACCCGTTTTTCCATCAAACAATGCGGCAGCAATAGTCGTTGTACCAATATCTACCGCGATACATGGTTCTTCTATCTTATCCTGCGTAGTTTCTCCACCAATTCCAAGTATTTCTAAGGTCTCTTCCTTTTCTACAATTTCGTAAGAAATACCTTCTTGATATAAAACCTGACAGGCAAGTCGTATATGATGGTTCTTATCTTCGTCCGACAATAATTTCTTTTCTGCTTCCGTATAGGGCGCCGGATAACTTTCTAATTTTATTTTGCACTTTCCACAGGTGCCCTTTCCATTACAAAATGCAGAAATCGACTGCTTTTTCGCTTTTAAAACCTCTAAAAAAGTCTTTTTTCTTGTTTCACACTCCAAAAAATCACAATCCCGGCAGGAATGCTCCAATTGAAACTCCTCCGGATTCTCAGATATCTGAAATAAAATACATCCTGTTTTTTCAGGCTCAAACATAAATCCATTCGTTAAAGATACCTTTAAACGCTCAGCGGCTTCTGTCTTTTTCATTGCCTTTTCATGAATTGTTAATGGGATATGAATAGGTGCTTCCAGTCTTCGTTTCACCCCAAATTGTTCTGTTTTACAGATATTTTTCAGATATAAAAGGACTTCTTGTTCAAAAGAAAAGTAAGCGACATTTGCTATGGTATTTGTTAAAAGTGCCTCTTCTGCTTGACCTCTTTCAAAATATTCCTGCTGTAGAACGCTAATTTCTTTCCCCAAGGTCAAAATGACATAGATATATTTTTCCTCATCATCGATTGCAACTGCAGCTTTTGGCTGTAGACGCATTTCCGCTTGAATTGCTACCTGCGTGAAAAGTTTTTCATAGCGCGAATTCTGTCCTAAAAATGCTAATGTTTGCTCTTTATTTACTTTTCGCTTTTTTCCGGTAATTATGCGAACATCAGTCATTTTTATATCCTTTCGTATAAATTTTCTCCTGTTCCATCAATGACTACAACAACCGGAAAATCCTGTACTTCGATTTTTCGAATTGCTTCTGCGCCTAAATCTTCATAGCATACAATTTCTGAAGCTGTAATGCATTTAGAGAGTAACGCACCGGCTCCACCAACCGCAGCAAAATAAACACCGTGATTTCTTATAATCGCATCGATGACATCCTTGGATCTCTTTCCTTTTCCAATCATAGCTTTCTGTCCTAAATCCATCAATCTTGGTGCATATTTATCCATACGTGTTGCCGTAGTCGGACCGGCAGATCCAATGGGTCTACCTTCCCTGGCCGGGGAAGGTCCCATATAGTAAATAGTTGCATTTTCAATAGGAATTGGTAATTCTTCTCCCTGATCCAATGCTTCAATCATCCGCTTATGTGCAGCATCTCTTGCCACGTACATGGTGCCGGATAAATATACATAATCACCGGCTCTTAATTCTGCAGTTTTTTCTTCTGTAATTGGTAATTGAATTTTCTTTTCCATGGTAGCCTCCTAGATTTCTCGCACTGCATGTCTGTTTACATGACAACAAATATTTATAGCCACAGGTAATCCAGCAATATGTGTAGGATATGTCAAAATATTTACGGCCAAAGCTGTTGTTACTCCACCAAGTCCACCTGGCCCAATGCCTAATTCGTTGATTTTATGCAACATTTCCTCTTCCAACTCTGCCACATAAGGAATCTCCGATTTACTTCCCACTTCTCTTGTTAATGCCTTTTTGGCCATAATTGCAGCTTTCTCAAAATCACCACCAACACCTACACCAACTACCATTGGAGGACATGCATTTGGACCGGCATCTTGCACGGCTGTTAAAATTGCATTTTTTACTCCTTCGATTCCATCCGCAGGTTTCAACATAAAAATACGACTCATATTTTCACTACCAAATCCCTTTGGTGCAAACGTGATTTTTACTTTATCTCCAGGAACAATGGAATAATGGATGATTGCTGGCGTATTATCTTTGGTATTCACACGCAAAATAGGATCGGAAACGACGGATTTTCTCAAATATCCCTCCTGATATCCTTTTCGAACGCCTTCATTAATGGCCTCTTCCAAATTTCCATCTACAAAATGAACCTCTTGTCCGATTTCTACGAATAAAATTGCCATTCCGGTGTCCTGACAAATTGGAATCTGTTCTTCTTTTGCAATGACTAGATTTTCTTGCAATTGTTCTAAAACCTTTTTTCCCAATTCCGTTTTTTCTTTTTCAGTGGCTTCTTTCATGGCATTTTTCATATCCGGCGTCAACTCATGATTTGCTTCAATACACATTTCAGCAATCACATCCACCAGATTTTTTACGGACAATTCTCTCAATTTTTTTCTCCTCTTTTTGTCGTATTTTAAAAAATAACAATTATTTTTGTCTTTTATTGTTTAAAAGACTTTTTTACACATAACGTCAAAAAAGGGTTGCTTTTAGCAACCCTTTCTTTTATTCTTCCGAATTTTCTTCTGCTTCCGTACTTTCTTCGTATTTTTTCAGTGCTTCTTCATCCGGAATCTCTGGAATTTCTCCCTCTAAAATAGATTCATCCTGACGAACTTTTGCGATACTTGCTACAGAAACATCTTCTGTATTATCTAACTTCATCAACTTCACACCGGTGGTAACTCTTCCAAGAAGTGCTGTACCATCTACCGGAATACGAATAATAATACCTTCTGTTGTAATGAGCATAACCTCATTATCCTTATTTACAGCTTTAAAGCCTACCAGATTGCCACTCTTTTCTGTAATTTTATAACACTTCACGCCCTTTCCTCCACGGAACTGAGGTGAAAATTCTTCTGTCAAAGTACACTTACCAAGACCTTTTTCAGATACAAGCATTAAAGATTCTCCCTGAGAATCTAGCTGCATACCGATTACTTCGTCTTGATCCATCAACGTCATACCACGAACACCCATAGAGGTACGTCCTGTTTTTCTAACATCTGTTTCATGGAAACGAATACACTGACCGAATTTTGTTACTAAGAAGATATCCTTCTGGCCATCGGTTAATTTAACTTCAATTAATTCATCATTATCTCTCAAGCTAATCGCTGCAAGACCGGATTTACGAATATTCTTGAATTCATTTAATTCTGTCTTTTTCACAGTACCATTTTTAGTAGCCATTAACAGATAATGATCATCTTTGTACTCTTCCACCGGAATCAACGCAGTGATCTTTTCGCCCGGCTGCAACTGAATCAAATTGATAATCGCAGTACCACGAGAAGTTCTACTTGCTTCCGGAATTTCATAGGCTTTCAAACGATAAACACGTCCAAGATTTGTAAAGAATAACAAGTAATGATGTGATACCGTCATCAAAAGCTCATCAATATAATCATCTTCAATCGTTTCCATGCCCTTGATTCCACGACCACCGCGATGCTGACTACGGAAATTATCTAAACTCATACGTTTGATATACCCCAATTTTGTCATAGCAATAACCGTATTTGTCACAGGAATCATGTCTTCCATGGAAATATCAAATTCATCAAATCCGATAGAAGATCTACGATCATCTCCGTATTTTTCTGCGACTTCCAAAAGTTCTGTACGGATAACACCAAGCAATTTCTTTTCATCTCCAAGAATTGCCTTATATTCTGCAATTCTTTCCTGTAATTCTGCAAATTCTGCTTCTAATTTTTCTCTTTCCAAACCGGTCAATGCACGCAAACGCATATCTACGATTGCCTGAGACTGAGCTTCTGAAAGAGCAAATCTTTCCATCAAAGCTTCTTTTGCTTCTTGGGTTGTACGACTTCCTCTAATGATTTTTATTACTTCATCGATATTATCCAAAGCAATTAATAAACCTTGAATAATATGAGCACGTTCTTCTGCTTTATTTAAGTCAAACTGTGTTCTTCTGGTAATTACTTCTTTTTGGTGAATTAAGTAATAATTCAACATGTCATAAAGATTTAATACTTTAGGCTGTCCATTCACCAATGCAAGCATAATCACACCAAATGTATCCTGCATCTGCGTGTGTTTATATAACTGATTCAATACTACATTTGCATTTACATCTCTACGAAGTTCAATGCAAATACGCATACCATCACGATCGGATTCATCTCTTAAATCTGTGATGCCATCAATTCTTTTATCTCTATGAAGTTCTGCTATTTTTTCAATTAAGCGTGCTTTATTTACCATGTATGGAAGTTCCGTAACGATAATACGACTCTTTCCATTTGCCATGGTTTCAATGTTTGTGATTGCACGAACACGGATTTTTCCTCTACCGGTACGATAACTTTCTTCGATTCCCTTTGTTCCAAGAATCATACCACCAGTTGGGAAGTCCGGTCCCTTTACAATACTGAGAAGTTCATCGATTTCAGTTCCACGATTTTCTTCTACCTGATTATCGATAATTTTAACGACTGCATTTGCCACTTCACGTAAATTGTGAGGTGGAATATTCGTAGCCATACCTACCGCAATACCTGTAGTTCCGTTTACCAATAAGTTTGGAATACGAGCCGGTAAAATCGTCGGTTCTTTTTCTGTTTCATCGAAGTTTGGCATGAAATCAACGGTGTCTTTATTGATATCACGCAACATTTCCATAGAAATCTTAGAAAGTCTTGCTTCTGTGTAACGCATTGCCGCAGCACCGTCACCGTCCACAGAACCAAAGTTTCCATGACCATCTACCAATGGATATCTGGTAGACCAATCCTGCGCAAGGTTTACCAACGCACCATAAATAGAACTATCACCATGTGGATGATACTTACCCATTGTATCACCGACGATACGCGCACACTTACGATGTGGCTTATCCGGTGTATTATTTAATTCAATCATGGAATAAAGCACTCTTCGCTGAACCGGCTTTAATCCATCTCTAACATCCGGAAGTGCTCTGGAAGCAATAACACTCATCGCATAGTCAATATACGATGTTTCCATTGTTTTCTTAAGATCCACTTCTTGAATGCCATCGAAAATCTTGTCATCCATTCCTCTTTATCTCCTTAGATATCCAAATTCTGTACATATTTCGCGTTTTCTTCGATAAATTCACGACGAGGCTCAACTTTATCACCCATCAATGTAGTGAAAGTAACGTCAATTTCGGAAGAATCTTCATCGTTAATCATGACTTTTTTCAAGATACGCTTCTCCGGATCCATTGTTGTATCCCAAAGCTGCTCTGCATCCATTTCTCCAAGTCCTTTGTAACGCTGAATTTTATTATTTCCATCACGTCCTACCTCTGTCAGAATGGAATTTAATTCTTCATCACTGTATGCATACCATATTTTTTTGTTTTTCTCTAACTTATACAACGGAGGTGTTGCAAGATATACATATCCACCCTTAATAAGTTCCGGCATAAAACGATACAAGAACGTAAGCATTAAAGTTGCAATATGCGCACCGTCAACGTCGGCATCCGTCATAATAATAATCTTATGATATCTTAATTTTTCGATATCAAAATCATCCAAAATACCGGTACCAAATGCTGTAATCATCGCTTTAATTTCAGCATTGTCATAAATACGGTCCTGTCTGGCTTTTTCTACATTCAAAATCTTACCGCGAAGTGGCAAAATTGCCTGTGTTGCACGACTTCTGGCTGTTTTTGCAGAACCGCCCGCGGAATCTCCCTCGACGATAAAAATTTCACAGTTCTTAGGATCTTTATCTGAACAATCCGCTAATTTACCCGGCAAAGAAGAACCTTCTAAAGCTGTTTTTCTTCTGGTTAAATCTCTCGCTTTTCGTGCTGCTTCTCTTGCTCTTTGTGCAAGCAATGCCTTATCACAAATCATCTTCGCAACAGATGGATTTTGCTCTAAGAAGTAAGTCAACTGCTGAGATACAACGTTGTCTACCGCACCTCTTGCCTCACTGTTACCAAGCTTCTGCTTTGTCTGACCTTCAAACTGAGGTTCTCCAATTTTTACACTGATAATGGCGGTCAAACCTTCACGAATATCGTCACCGGTAAGTGCTTCATTTTCTTTTAAAATCTTATTTTCTTTCGCGTAATCATTGAATGTTTTTGTCAATGCATTACGGAAACCGGTAAGATGTGTTCCACCTTCCGGAGTAATAATATTATTTACAAAACTGTATGTTGAGTCGTTGTATGAATCATTATGCTGCATTGCAACTTCTACATACACGTCATTTACAGTACCTTCGCAGTAGATAATGCTATCATAAATCGCATTTTTTCCACGATTTAAATATTCTACGAACTGCTTAATTCCACCTTCGTAATGAAATTCATGGGTATGAACCGGATCTTCTCTGCAATCATTTAAAACAATGCGAAGTCCTTTTGTTAAAAATGCAGTTTCTCTTAATCTCTGTTTTAAGGTGTTGTAATCATATACGGTTTCTTCAAAAATGGTATCATCCGGTAAAAAAGTAACTTTTGTGCCGGTTTCTCCCGGATCACAACTACCAATTACAGTTAAGTCTTTGGTTGGTTTTCCCTTTTCATAGCGCTGTCCATATACCTGGCCATCTCTGCGGATTTCTACTTCCAACCAGTTGGAAAGCGCATTTACAACAGATGCACCTACACCATGAAGTCCACCGGATACCTTGTATCCTCCACCGCCAAATTTTCCACCTGCGTGCAAAACAGTAAATACAACTTCCGCTGCAGGTCTTCCGGTTTTATGATTAATATCTACCGGAATTCCACGGCCATCATCCTCTACAGTAATACTGTTATCCGGATTGATGTATACACTAATGTTTTTACAATACCCTGCTAAAGCCTCATCTACAGAATTGTCCACGATTTCGTAAACCAAATGATGAAGTCCTCTTACAGATGTACTACCAATATACATTCCCGGTCTTTTACGAACTGCTTCCAGTCCTTCCAAAACCTGGATCTGATCTCCTCCATACTGTTGCTCTGCCATTGCAATTCCTCCTGATTTCTGGTAATGAGCTACGCTTTTTTCTCAAAAACTTCGCCCTGAACTACCTCATAAACCCGATCTATTTCAAATCGATTTTTTACAAATTCATCCAATCCGGTACATGTAATAAATGTCTGGATATCATGAATTTTTCCTAAAAGATAATTTTGTCTATCACTATCTAGCTCTGATAACACATCATCCAATAACAATATGGGGGTGTCATGAATGGATGCTTTTACCAGTTCTATTTCTGCTAATTTCAAAGACAATGCAGAAGTTCTCTGCTGTCCTTGAGACCCATATTTTCGTATATCCACATCATTGATGAAAAAAGAAATGTCATCTCTGTGCGGACCAACACATGTCATACAAGATTTTAAATCTCGCTCCTGTGTACGAAGTAATTCCTCTTCAAAGGATTTTTCATCCGTATTTGGCTCATAATTAATTACCAATTTTTCCTGATTTCCGGTTAAATCTGCGTGAATATCACCAATTAGATTATTTAATTCACTGACAAAATTTTGCCGTCTTTTGATAATACGCTTTCCGTATTGCACCAATTGATTGTCCCATAAAGACAATGTGGCAATTAAATCAGGTCGAAATACAATATCCTTTAAAAGTTTATTTCTCTGTTCCAAAACTTTATTGTAATTTACCAAATCAGACAGATAGATCTTATCCAACTGGCAAATCTCGGCGTTTAAAAATCTTCTTCTTTCCGCAGGACCATTTTTTATAATATTTAAATCCTCCGGAGAAAAGAAAACCATGTTCAAAATTCCAAATAATTCGCTGGCTTTTCGAATAGGAACTTGATTAATCGCAATTCCCTTGGTTTTATTTTTCTTTAAGTGCATGTCAATCTGATAAGAAATCCCTTTTTTCTCTACTTTTGTGCGAATATGAGATTCTTCTTGACCAAATTGAATCATTTCTTTGTCTTTGCTTCCCTTATGAGATTTTGTAGTCCCGCTTAAGTAAGCAGCTTCCAAAATATTTGTCTTTCCTTGGGCATTTTTTCCGTAAAAAATATTCGTACCTGGGTCTAAATCCAATGTTAAGTTGTCATAATTACGATAATGATTTAACTCTATGGAACGAATAATCATTTTTTAACCGTTACAGTCTCATTTTCGTACGAAAATTCATCTCCCGGATAAAGTTTTCTTCCTCTTCTGGTGTCCACTTCACCGTTTACTTTTACAAGACCGTCCTGAATAACAAATTTTGCATCTACTCCGGAACCCACTAAACCGGCCAGTTTCATTGCCTGGCCAAGTTTAATAAATTCGTCTTTTATTGTAATTTCCAACATATTTTTTCCCTTTAATTCATGTTTGAATTAATATTTACCGGTAAAATCAAATAAATATAACTCTCTTTTTCATCCTTGATGTAGCAAGGAGCTTTTTGATTAATCATGTAAAGTGTAATTTCTTCTTCGTTAATAACACGAAGCGCATCAATGAAGTATTTTGGATTAAATCCAATCATGATATCCTTTCCTTCTTTGTCGATATCAATGTTTTCATTCATAGATCCAATGAAGGAAGTAATCTTTAACTCCATATTATTTTCGTTTACATTGATGATAATTGGCTTCTGATCTCCCTCTTTTACCAAAAGAGTGGCACGATCAATACACTCTAACAATTCTTTTTTATTGATCTTGATTTTTGTTTCGTAATCGAAAGAAAGCATAGAATCAATCTTGAAATACTCACCTTCATACAATCTGGAAACAACCATTGTTTTATCAAATTCAAATAAAATATGATTATCGCTAATATAAATGGATACTGCTTTATCCGCATCTCCCGGAATGATTTTGCTGATTTCTTGCAACGTTTTTCCCGGAACAATTACTTTTTTCTCATCGTAATTATTGCCAAGTTCTATTTTACGAATAGAGACACGGCTACCATCCAAAGAAATCACTCGTAACTGATTTTCTTTGATCTCAAATAACTCACCAGACATTAATTTATTCTTTTCAACATCTGCAATAGAGAAGATAGTTTGACGAATCACTTCTTTTAAGGTGTATTGGTTTAATTCAATACTCTGATTTTTTTCAATGTATGGAAGAGGTGAAAAATCATCACCGGATTTTCCAACGATATTGAATTTTGCTTTTTCACAAGTAATTGTAGTTTTTAAAATTTGATCCGTTTCAATGACTACTTCACTATCCGGTAATTTACGAACGATTTCGGAGAAGATTTTTGCATCTAATGCAACGATTCCTCTTTCTTCTATAGTACCTTCAATTCTCGTTTCGATTCCAAGTTCTGTGTCATTTGCTACTAATTTTATTTCATCTGTAGAAGCATCTATTAAGATACATTCCAGAATAGCCATGGTTGTACGGGTTGGTACAGCTTTTGAAACAATATTTACTCCATAAAGTAAATTATTTTTGGAACAGATGATCTTCATAACGAAACTCCTTTCGCATATAAATATAAATAATATTATTTTAATTTTTCTAAGTCTTCTTCTTAGGGGGTGTGTATAAGTTTATAACTCTGTAAAGCCCCAATTTTACTGAATTTTTTTGAAAAAATCCTCTTGATAACTCCGTGAAAAATTTCTTGAAATGCTATTGATAAACTGTTTATAAAAAAATTTTAAAAATTTCGAAACAAAAAATAAAAATAAAATTTAATGGCTTTTACACATTTATCAACAGAAAATCACAGGTTATCAACCATAAAAATGTTGATAATGTGGATAACTAGTTTGGATTTATCTTCTTTTTGATGGTATCTATGGTATTTTTTATGTTGTCATCGCTTTCATAGAGCTTAGATGTTTCCTTAATTCCATGAATTACTGTGGAATGATCGCGTCCTCCCAGTAATGCACCAATGCCATCTAAGGATGTATCTGTCATTTCTTTGCAAAGATACATAGCAATTTGTCTTGGTTTTGCAATATCTTTGCTTCTGGATTTGGATACAACCTGGTCATTTGTAATATTAAAGTGCTCGCAAACAACATCGATAATTAGATTTGGTGTTACTTCTTTTGGAGCATCCGGGCTAATGAGATTTTGCAGTTCTTTTTTTGCAACTTCCATAGTAATTTCCTGGTGTTCCAAATTGTAGTAAGCCTGTAATTTGTTTAAGGCTCCCTCTAATTCTCGAATATTGGATTTTATATTTGTAGCAATGTAATTTAAAATTTCATCATCTAATATGAAATTGTCGATTTCTTCTTTACGACGCAAAATAGCCATTCTTGTTTCGTAATCTGGTGAGCCGATATCGGCGATCAAACCGCATTCAAAACGAGAACGGATTCTTTCTTCTAAAGTTTCCATTTCTTTTGGTGGCTTATCTGATGAAATAACAATTTGTTTTCCTACTAGATAAAGCTCATTAAAGGTATGGAAAAATTCTTCCTGTGTACTTTCTTTTCCTATAATAAATTGAATATCGTCAATTAAAAGAATGTCGATATTTCTATATTTTTCACGGAACTTTGTCATGGCTGAGTTGTTTCCGTTACGAATCGCTTCAATCAAATCGTTGGTGAAATTCTCTGATGAAACATAGAGAATTTTCATATCCGGATTGTTTTCATTAATAAAATGAGCAATGGAATGCATTAAATGGGTTTTTCCCAGTCCCACGCCTCCGTATAAGAAAAGCGGATTGTATACTTCACCCGGAGATTCAGCAACTGCAAGAGAAGCGGAATGTGCAAATCGATTGTTGTTTCCAACAACGAAAGTATCGAAGGTGTAGTTTGCATTTAGAGACGACTTGTCTAAAAATTCTTTATTATGGAAAGATTTGCTTTTGTTATTCTTATTTAAATTCATTTTTTCAGCATTTTCCGGCAAAATGAATTCAATTTCGAATTCTCTTCCTGTTACCTCGGCAATTGCTACAATCAATGGCAGCTGATATTTTCTTTGTAAATAAGTAATCATCATCTGTCCGCCGCTAGCGGGTACCAGAATATAAACTGTGTTATTTTCCACAGCATAAATTTGAAGTGGTTTTAACCACGTTTTTAAAGAGGTATCGGAAAGATTGTGTTCTTGCTGGATATGTTGCAAAATCTCTTCCCATTTTTCTGAGACTTGTTCCATAAAAAACTCCATTTTCTATTTCTATGTATCAGGAATAAGCCTTTCTTGTATTTTTGAACACAAAAAAAGGCGTAGTTTTCCACACAATCCATAATAATATAAATATTCGCTTTTTTCAATGAAAAATTACGCACACATATGGGGGGTTGATTTTATGTGGATAACTCGAATTTGGGGAAATTATGAGGTGCTAGGAATAAATTTACCTTTAATATAGAAGAAACTCGAATTTCTAAAAAAAGTATTACCTGCCTTTTCCACAAAATTGTGGATAAATTGAGAAAAAAATCGAGTGTTAAAAACAAATTTGATAATTAAAAAAAGCCGCTATTTTCTAGGGGTTTTATCCACAAATGTTTATATTGACATAAAATGTATGTGTGGATAAAACCCTATTTTTGTGGATAACTTTTTCAACGAAAAGGGTCCTATCCACATTTTTGTGGATTACGCTTTCCACACCCTGTTTAAAAGCAGATTTTCGGTGGAAAATTAGGTAAATTTTTTCAAATATTTCAAATATAAGATGGATTTTTCTTGACTTGACAAATTTTTTTGATATAATTGATTTGATGTTTTTTAACGTAAATGGAGGTGATATTCGATGAAGATGACATTTCAGCCTAAGAAAAGACAGAGATCAAAAGTTCATGGATTTCGTAAAAGAATGAGTACAGCAGGTGGAAGAAAAGTATTGGCTGCTAGAAGATTAAAAGGAAGAAAGAAATTATCAGCATAGGCCACAATTTTTGTGGCCTTTCTTCTTTTTAGTAAGAAAGTACAAAGTATAAATCTTTGGATATAGTTGAATTTTATATAATTTTTGAAACTATTATGCCACGAATGTGGCATATATAATCCGCAATATAATCCTTAAGGCAAGCTAGCTTGCCAAGAGGATTTCATTGCGGATTGCATATGCGGCTTTGCCGCATAGCAGTTTCAAAAATTATTTAAGGAAGGTAATGTCCAAAAATTAATTATCTTATCATAAGAAAGAGATCCATTTTATGAGTAGTTTTGTATCCCTTGGGAAAAATTGCAGATTTCAGAATGTATACCAGAATGGCAAGTCCTATGCCAACAAGTACTTGGTCATGTATGTATTGGAAAATGGATTGGATTATAACAGAGTTGGCATTTCAGTTAGTAAAAAAGTAGGAAATAGTGTTAAAAGACATCATATTACCAGATTGATTCGAGAAAGTTATAGACTACAGGAAGAAATGTTCAATAGTGGTTTGGACATTGTAGTCATCGCAAGGGTAAATGCGAAAGATAGTACATTTTGGGATATTAAGAAAGCCCTTTTGCATCTTGCGGGTCTTCATAAGATTAAGAAGTCAAATAAAGTAGAGAAGATGGAATAAATTTGAAAAAAATCTTGATTTTTCTTATAGAATTTTATCGTAAGTACATTTCGCCTATGAAAAGAACTAAATGTCCGTATTGTCCTACGTGCTCGGAGTATGCACTTGAGGCTGTAAAAAAATACGGAGCTTTGAAAGGATCTGGGCTTGCGACATGGAGAATATTGAGGTGTAATCCTTTTTCAAAAGGTGGTTATGACCCCGTTCCATAAGAGGAGGTTCATGTGTCTGATTTGTTATTAACACAGTACTCTGGTACTATCTTGGGACCGATTGCCAGAGTTTTAGGTTGGATTCTGAATGGGATTTATGTAGGCGTTTATAAGTTAACAGGTATTGAAAACGTAAGTATTTCTATCATTATTTTAACAATTTTGATTTATACTTTAATGTATCCGTTGACTTACAAGCAGCAAAAATTCTCCAGATTAACACAAAAAATGAATCCTGAACTTCAGGAGATTCAGAAAAAGTACAAAGATAAAAAGGACCAGGCATCTATGATGAAGATGCAGGAAGAAACCCAGGCTATTTATGCAAAATATGGAGTTTCTCCTACAGGTAGTTGTTTACAGGCCTTTATTCAGTTGCCGATTTTCTTTGCACTTTATCGCGTATTCTATAATATTCCGGCTTATGTATCCGGTGTCAAAGATTTGACAACAGATTTGGTTTCTCAGATTATGGCTACTTCCGGATATCAGGATACGATGACAACGTTTGTGTCCGAACATTCAGCGCTTGCGTCGCTTAGAACTGATTTTACAGTTGATTCTTCTACAGCAATTGCAAATTATATTACGGATGTAATCTATAAATTAGATGACACCGGTGTTGCTGATTTAAAGGCTGCATTTGTAGATTTAGGTAGTAGTATTGATTCTACTATTTCTAATTTGAGTCATGTAAATAACTTCTTTGGAATGAATATTTCTCATACTCCAATGAGTTATATTACAGCTGCTTTTGATGCAATTAAAGACGGTAATGCTACCGGTTTAATTATTGGACTTGGATTTCTTGGTTTGATGATTCCGGTTTTATCTTATTTGTCACAGTTGCTTTCTATTAAGTTGATGCCAACAGCAAATACTACCGGTAATGAACAGATGGCAGCACAGATGAAAACGATGAATTTGATGATGCCGTTGATGTCATTCATTATTTGTTTTACCGTTCCTGTAGGTCTTGGTATTTACTGGATTGGTAGCGCGCTAGTTAGAACGGTTCAACAGTTGATTAATAATCGAAGATTAGATAATCTTGATTTGGAAGATATCATTGCTAAGAATCAGGAAAAAGCTAAGAAAAAGCGTGAAAAAATGGGCATTTCTGAAAATCAGATTAAAAATAATGCTCGTGTTTCTTCAAAGAATACAAAGACATTTGGAAGCAACATGTCTGATGAAGAACGTAATAAATTGTTAGACGAAGCTGCAAAGAAAAAAGCCAATGCAAAAGCAGGAAGCTTAGCAGCAAAAGCAAATCTTGTAAAAGATTTTAATGAAAGAAACAATAAATAGGGGGATAGATAGCATGGAAATCAAAGAGTTTTCAGGCAAAACAGTGGATGATGCTTTAACAGAAGCATCCATTGCACTTGGCGTTACCAGTGATCAGATTGATTATGAAGTGGTTGAAAAGGGAAGCACTGGTTTTCTTGGATTCGGAAATAAGCCTGCAACCATTCGTGTGAAGTTAGTGGCATCTGTGGAAGATCAAATTACTTCATTTTTACAGGAAGTTTTTCAGGCTATGAAATTAGAAGTTGAGATTTCAATTTCTAAGGACGAAGAAAAGAGAGTTTATAATGTAGATTTAAAGGGTGACGAGATGGGAGTTTTGATTGGTAAGCGTGGTCAGACTTTGGATTCTCTTCAGTATTTAACAAATCTTGTTATAAACAAAAACACAGAACAGTATGTAAAGATTAAATTGGATACGGAAGATTATCGCAATCGTCGTAAGGAAACATTAGAGGGACTTGCAAAAAATATTGCGAAAAAAGTGACTAGAACAAAGAAACCTTTTGCATTTGAACCAATGAATCCTTTTGAACGTAGAGTGATTCATTCCGCTTTACAGAATGATAAATTTGTTACAACTCATAGTGAGGGTGAAGAACCTTATCGTCACGTAGTTGTTACATTAAAGTAAGAAGAGAGGGTGCGTAAACAGCACCCTTTTTTTGGCATTATGCTATTTGATGAAAATTCTTATTTTCATCACGGAGGTTACCTATGAAAACAGATACCATTGCAGCAATCGCTACAGCTATGTCTGATTCCGGCATTGGAATTGTACGTATCAGTGGTGAAGATGCATTTGATATTATTGATAAAATCTATGTAAGTAAAAATAAAAAGAAAAAACTCTCAGAAGTTCCTTCTCATACCATTCATTACGGATATATTGTGGATGGCGAAACAGTAATTGATGAAGTTATGGTTCTTTGTATGAGAGCGCCAAAGACATATACCACAGAAGATACCATTGAAATTGACTGTCACGGTGGTGTTCTTGTAACGAAGAGAGTTTTAGAAACTGTTTTAAAATATGGTGCTAGACCTGCAGAACCGGGAGAGTATACCAAGCGTGCGTTTTTAAATGGACGAATAGATCTTTCTCAGGCGGAATCTGTTATTGATGTGATTCATGCGAAGAATGATTTTGCTTTAAAGAGTTCTATGGATCAGTTGCAAGGTTCTTTGAAAGGAAAAATCACAGAGTTACGTGAAAAAATCATTCATGAAATCGCATTTATTGAATCTGCCTTAGATGATCCGGAGCACTATGATTTAGATGGTTATGGGGAAACATTAAGAGATCAGGTTTTATATTTACGTTCGGAATTACAAATTTTAATTGATTCTTTTGAAAATGGGGAATTATTAAAAGAAGGAATACATACCGTAATTGTTGGAAAACCGAATGTTGGCAAATCTTCCTTGATGAATTCCTTGGTTGGTAAGGAACGGGCGATTGTTACGGATGTTGCCGGTACAACCAGAGATGTCATCGAAGAGCAAATTCAACTTCATGGAATTACTTTGAATGTGATAGATACTGCAGGAATTCATGATACGGAAGATGTAGTTGAAAAAATAGGTGTAGATAAGGCAAAATCTTACGTAGAAAAAGCGGATTTGGTTATTTATGTTGTCGATTCCTCAAAAGAATTAGATGAAGATGATTTTGAAATCATGAATTATATCAAAGGAAAGCCTTTGATTACACTTCTAAATAAATCTGATTTGACTATGGTGACAACCGTAGAAAAGTTACGCGAGAATATTTCTTCTTGTATTATTCCGGTTTCTGTAAAAGAGGGAGTCGGTATGGACGCTTTGGAAAATGCAATTAAAAATATGTTTTTCCAAGGGGAAGTGAATTACAATGATGAAATTACCATTACGAATATTCGGCATAAAAATGCGATGTTACAAGCAAATGTCAGTTTAGGTAATGTGTTAAATAGTATCGAGGCGCAAATGCCGGAAGATTTCTTTTCTATTGATTTGATGGATGCCTATGAAGATTTAGGTTATATTATCGGTGAATCAGTAGAAGATGATTTGGTAAATGAAATCTTTTCAAAATTCTGTATGGGTAAGTAGTGAGGAAAAAGAAATGCCTTTTGTAGAAGAAAGTTATGACGTAGTAGTAGTAGGTGCAGGACATGCTGGCTGTGAAGCTGCACTCGCATCTGCAAGACTTGGACAAAAAACAATTATTTTTACCGTAAGCGTAGACAGTATTGCCTTAATGCCATGTAATCCTAATATTGGTGGAAGTTCCAAAGGACATTTGGTACGTGAAATCGATGCCCTTGGCGGTGAAATGGGCAAGAATATTGATAAAACCTTTATCCAATCAAAGATGTTGAATAAGTCGAAGGGTCCGGCAGTTCATTCCTTACGTGCCCAGGCTGATAAAGCAGCATATTCTATGGAAATGAGAAAGGTCTTACAGAATACTGAGAATTTGACGATTCGTCAGGCGGAGGTATCGGAACTTCTTGTTGAGGATCATGAGATTCAAGGAGTGAAGACGGTTTCCGGTGCTACCTATTTTGCAAAAGCAGTTGTTTTATGTACCGGTGTTTATTTAAAAGCCCGTTGTTTATATGGAGATGTTGTAAATTATACCGGACCAAATGGGTTGCAGGCAGCGAATCACTTAACGGATTCTTTGGTTGCAAATGGAATTGAAATGTATCGTTTTAAAACAGGTACTCCTGCGCGTATTGATAAGAGAAGTATTGATTTTTCTAAAATGCAGGAGCAGTTTGGAGATGAGAGAATCGTTCCATTTTCCTTTACTACTGATCCGGAGTCTGTACAGATTGATCAGGAAAGTTGCTGGTTAACTTACACAAATGAAGAAACGCATGAAATTATTCGGTCTAATTTAGATCGTTCTCCAATGTATTCCGGTGTAATTGAAGGAACAGGTCCTCGTTATTGTCCATCGATTGAAGATAAGGTTGTTAAATTCCCGGATAAAAATCGTCATCAGATTTTTGTGGAACCGGAAGGATTAAATTCCAATGAAATGTATATTGGTGGTATGTCATCTTCTTTGCCGGAAGATGTACAGTATGCTATGTATCGTACATTACCTGGATTGGAAAATGCAGTAATTGTTAGAAATGCATATGCGATTGAATATGATTGTATCAATCCAAATCAGTTAAAACCATCTCTGGAATTCAAGGCAATTTCCGGATTGTTTTCCGGAGGACAGTTTAATGGAAGTTCCGGATATGAAGAGGCTGCTTCTCAAGGTTTAATTGCCGGAATTAATGCAGTGCAGTTTATTTTACAAAAAGATCCATTGATTTTGGATCGTTCAGAGTCCTACATTGGTGTTTTAATTGATGATTTGGTTACAAAAGAAACACACGAACCTTACCGCATGATGACTTCACGAGCGGAATATCGCCTCCTTTTAAGACAGGATAACGCGGATTTGCGCCTTACAAAGTATGGTTATCAGGTGGGATTGATTTCTCAGGAACGATATGATGGTCTTTGCTTAAAAGAAAAACAAATCAACGAAGAGATGGAACGTATCAAGGACATTACGATTGGTGCCAATGGCAAAACACAGGCACTTTTGGAAAGTATAGGTAGTGTTCCTTTGACACATGGCATTCATTTGATTGATTTAATTCGTCGTCCGGAAATTGATTATGATTTTACAGCTCCTTTGGATCCGGAAAGACCGGAACTTCCTGTGGATGTACGGGAACAGGTGAATATTTTATTAAAATACGAAGGTTATATTGAAAGACAGAAAAAGCAGGTAGCTCAGTTTAAAAAACTGGAAAACAAAAAGATTCCGGGTGATCTTTCGTACGATGAAGTACCAAGTCTTCGTATTGAAGCAAGACAGAAATTAAATGCTTTAAGACCAATTTCTATTGGCCAGGCTTCTCGTATTTCCGGAGTTTCGCCTGCTGATATTTCGGTATTGCTTGTCTATTTGGAACAGTTTTATCACAAGAAAGAAAATGAGGATAATGCATAGTGAATCGTGACTATTCATCTTTTATAAGAAGAACAGAAGATTTAGGTCTCACGCTCTCAGAAGCCCAGATTTCCGGCTTTGATACCTTTTATCAAATGCTGATTGAAAAAAACAAGATTATGAATCTGACTGGAATCACAGAATTTGAGGAAGTGATTGAAAAGCATTTTTTGGATAGTTTAGCAGTAGTAACCTTATCGGAATTCCAAGAAGCAAATACCGTTTTGGATTTAGGTACCGGTGCCGGTTTTCCTGGAATCCCTTTAGCAATTTCCTTTCCGGATAAAAATTTTACTTTGGTAGATTCATTAAATAAGAGAATTTTATTCTTACAGGAAGTGGTAGATGCTTTAAAACTACAGAATGTTACTTTGATTCATGGTAGAGCAGAAGAATTAGCAAGAAACAAAGGCCATCGGGAATGTTATGATGTGGTTGTTTCTCGTGCAGTTGCTAATCTTGCTACCTTATCGGAATATTGTTTACCCTTTGTTTCTTTGAATGGGTTCTTTATTTCTTATAAGAGTGGAGATATAGATTTGGAACTTGAAGATTCTAAGCGCGGAATTTTTATGTTGGGAGGAAAAGTTTCCAAGGTAAACAAGTTCGTTTTAGCGGAGACGGACCTTTCAAGAAGTTTTGTTTTGATTCAAAAGGAAAAAAAGACTGGAAAGGCTTATCCTAGAAAAGCAGGTACTCCTTCTAAGTCACCTTTGGGTATTGGTCCTATTGAGAAAAAATAATGGATATAAGAAAAGGTCGATTTGCCTCTTTGGTAAATCGACCTTGTTTTTATTGCGTAGGATGGGATTTATGAATTCTGTCATCCATTAATCTAAATAGTTTTTGATTGCCTTATACAATTTATCCGGTGTTTCCAATTGCGGATATACTTTGCTACCGGATAAGTAGGTATAATCCAGATTCGCATTTACTTTTTTGTATTCTTCTACAGTAGCAACAGAAGAATGTAAATCTCGACTTCCAATGATAAATAGGTTGTCTAATTTCCTTAAGGAATTCTTGATGTTTGCATTGAAGTAATTTCCTCGAAGACTTGCCTGGAGATATCTTCCGTTACTATTTCCACGATGAGCTGCATCATAATATGTCTGGATTAAAGTGGTGTCTGCTAAATCACTTCTTAAGAAATAATTTTCATGCAACTGGGTGGTGATACTTGGTTCACTCATTTCCACGTTGTAAATAAATCTTCCAAGAATTGGAGTCTCTAATAACATTTTCCAAAGTTTACTTTTGGTATCCGGCATAATTTCTGCATATCCTAAGTTAGTAGGATTGATTAAAATAATTTTTGCTATTTCCTTACTATGAATATTGCCAGCTAAAATAGTTGGAAATGCAGATAATCCGGAGGCGATAATAGTCGCTTTTCTTTGAATGATATTGTCAATGAAACTATGAATGAAATCTGCATACATATATGTGGTATAGGTCAGATTTGGTTTATCGGATCTTCCACATCCAAGCAAATCTATGGTATAAACGGTATAATTTTTTTCTAAGTAATTTTTTAATTTTTTCCATTCATATCCGCTGCTTGCTGCAGTTAAATCGTGAATGAGTAAAAGCGGTGCTCCGTTTCCTTTTACTGTATAAAAAATATCTCCGTTTTTCCAATTATAATAATGACCTTTTTCTTTTAAGGCATTTTTTTCATCTGCTTTTTTTTGAATCAAATAGTTTAATCCATATAAAGTTGCAGTGGTCAGGATGCCTAGTACAAGTAGTTGTTCTAATCTTTTTCGCATAATAAGGTCCTCCTACTTTTCTTTTATATTATTATAAACTTTTGAAATTCTTGTGACAATCTTTCCTTTTCTCTTTTCATTTTTTTTAAAAAGAGCTAAACTATATCTAGTACTTTTGGCTTATATAGGAGAGCGAATATGATTGTAGAATTTTTGGAAGGGTATTATAAGGAACTGTTAGAAGATAAAATTTCTTATAAGCAGAACTTAAATAACTTGCAGAATAAATTCAAAGAGAATGCTGCATTTTTAGATTTATTAAAAGAAAAAACAGATCCTTATTTAGAATCTTTTACGCCTCGTGAAGTAAATCGCACTGCTAAGCATCAGATTGCGGATTTGGAAAATGAGCAAAAAATTTTGGAAGATCAAATTTCTACCATGGAGTCTTCTTATGAGAAATTATCGGAGAAAATTCTTTATTTAAACAGAATGTTAAAGAAAGCGAATGAGCTAGAAAAGAGAGATGCGACTTCTATTGTTTCTGATATGTTTGTAAGGGCTGGATTGTTTTCTAATCAGTTATCCCATCTTTGTACGGATGAATTAGATATTCTAAATGGTCAGGTAGACTCGATATTAGATCTTTTGGAAAACGGGAATCTTCTTGAAGCGAGAGAGGAATTAATTGCCACGAAGAATTACATTTCTGAAGTAGAGCGTAATGTGGAAGCATGTTTGGCAGAGTTTATGCCGATAATTTTAGAGAATCGCGATTTTTATTACAATTTGGATTATAATTTAAATTTACTTTTTGATAGCGATGAATTACAATTCCATTATTCCATGGATGAGAATATTATGGATCTATCCGAACTATCTACTTATCTACTGTTTGGATTTTTATTCGAACTTTTATTTCAAGCCAATCATATATTCGTTCCTAAGGAGATGAATATTGAATTTTTATTAGAAGATCAACATATTTGTTTTGCTATTACTTTTTATTCTGAGTATAGTGTTATGGATAGTTTTGGTAAGAATATTGAAAAGATTTTAGCAGTTTTTGATGGCCATATGTCTGTAAAAAAAGAAGATGATTTGGTTCAAGTTCATGTTGATTTTAAGGAGGTATAGTTCATGATTTACACCATGTTGTTCGATGATGAAATGTTATCTAGACAAGCGGTTAAATTATTGGTGGAACAAGAAAATGATGTAACAGTTGTTGAAGATGTAGCTACTGATATTGATTGTATGATGGCCCTTCGAAATAAGACGCCAGACTTATTGCTCATTAATATCCACGATAAGAACAGAACATATTTAAATGTATTAGATCGAATTGAAGAACTTCGTTTTTCTATACGAATCTTGATTTTATGTTCTTTGGAATATGCAACGGTTTATAAAAAATATACGCAAAGTGGTTTTGTACAGGGAATCGTTTTGAAGGATGAATCGTATATTAATTTAAAACATGCAATGCAAGAAGTATATCTTGGAGAGTCTTTCTACAGTGAAAAGTATTTAGAAAAGATTTCTTCAGAAAATCAATTTGTATCTAAAGAAGATGAAATGATTCAGACTCTTACAGATCGTGAACTGGATGTACTAAAAAGGTTGTCTTTTGGTGAATCAAATAAAGAGATTGCAGAGCAGTTATTGATTAGTGAACGTACAGTTAAGAATCATGTATTCCATATATTTAAAAAGCTTCGAGTTACAGATCGTACTCAAGCAGCTGTTTTTGCAATACGTAATAATATTATAAGTTTGTAAGTTCATGCCACTATATTTATAAATGGATATAGTGGTTTTCTTTTTTGTGGATTAGACCGGTGAGTTTTTACGTATAAAATGTTTCACGTGAAACATTTTTGGATTCTTGTGGTTTTTTAGATATAATCCACTATATTTTGTGAGTGCCTATGTGAAACGCACTAAAGGTTGTGGAAATGTTTCACGTGAAACATTTGAGATAAAAATATACAAAATTTAATGGAAAAAGAAGGAAAATAGAAAGAATTTGAAGAGAAAAAACCCGAGAAAAACATGAATACTAGTTACTTTTTCTATAGAATGGAACATTGATTCATGTTATAATAAATCTCGGTTGTGAAAAAGAATAGAAAATAAAAAAGACAATCTTCATTGTAAATACGGGAGAGAGTGTAGGAAAGGGATTAAGAATGAGCAGAATTATTGCAATTGCAAATCAGAAAGGCGGAGTTGGAAAGACAACGACAGCAATTAACCTTTCGGCATGTCTGGCTGAAGCAGGAAAGAAGACATTAGTGATTGACTTGGATCCACAGGGAAATGCCACAAGTGGATTGGGATTAGACAAGGATCAAATTGAAAATACCGTTTACCAGTTAATGCTTGGTGAGTGTGGTATGAAAGATTGTGTGATCAAAACAGAAATTGATAATTTATCAGTAGTATCTTCCGATGTGGATTTGGCTGCAGCGGAAATAGAATTATTAGGAATAAATGATAAGGAATATATCCTTAGAAATAATGTGGATTATATTAGAGATGATTATGATTTTATTATCATTGATTGTCCACCATCTTTAAATATGTTAACCATTAATGGTATGACAACAGCTGATACGATTTTAGTACCAATTCAATGTGAGTATTATGCCTTGGAAGGATTGAGCCAGTTGATTCATACAATTGACTTAGTACAGAAAAGACTGAATCCACACTTAATGATTGAAGGTGTGGTATTTACTATGTATGATGGTAGAACAAATCTATCACAGCAAGTAGTCGATAACGTAAAGGAAAATTTGCAGACTGTAATTTATGATACTGTGATTCCAAGAAATATTCGATTAGCGGAAGCTCCATCCTATGGAGAACCAATTAATATTTATGACTCGAAATCAACAGGTGCAGAAAGTTATCGATCTTTAGCAAAAGAGATTATTGGGAGAAAGGATATATAAAATATGCCAGCAGCAAAGAAAACCAGCGGAAAAGCAAAAGGGCTTGGAAAAGGATTGGATTCATTAATCCCAGCAAAAACAACAGTAGAACCTGCTGTTGCACAGGGTGAAAAAGAATACGATGAAAAAGACATCGTTATGATGAATATCAATAAGGTAGAGCCAAATAGAGAACAGCCAAGAAAAAAATTCGATGAAGATGCGTTGTTGGAATTATCTGATTCCATTAAACAGTTTGGTGTATTACAGCCATTATTAGTTCAGGATAAAAAAGATTATTATGAAATCATTGCCGGTGAAAGAAGATGGCGTGCATCAAAGATGGCAGGGCTTAAGGAAGTCCCGGTTATCATTAAGGATTTAACAGAACAAGAAGTTGTAGAAATTTCATTGATTGAAAATTTACAAAGAGAGAATTTAAATCCAATTGAAGAAGCAATTGCTTATAAGAGATTATTGACAGAGTTCGATTTGAAACAGGATGAAGTTGCAGAGAGAGTATCAAAAAGCCGTACCGCTGTTACGAATTCCATGCGTTTATTGAAATTGGATGAACGTGTACAGCAAATGGTAATCGATGATATGCTTAGCACCGGACACGCTAGAGCATTACTTGCAATTGAAGATAAGGATAAGCAGTATGCAACAGCACAGCAGATCTTTGATGAAAAGATGAGTGTGCGTGAAACAGAGAAATTGGTAAAGAAGATTCAGTCACAAAAAGATGCTGTTGTGACAAAAACAAAAGAAGATCCTCAGCTCGATGCGATTTACGCAGACGTAGAGGAAAAAATGAAGGGAATCTTGGGTACCAAGGTAAGCATTAAGAGAAAAGATCAAAAGAGTGGAAAAATTGAAATTGAATATTACTCCCAGGAAGAATTAGATCGTATCTATCATATGCTTCAAACAATCGAAAAAGAGTAAGAATGAGGAACGGAAATGAATATAGCAGAATATTTAGGGATTGATATGGATATCTTGACCATTGCATGTATTGTAATGGCAGTATTATTACTGATTTTTATCATTGTTACATTTGTGAATATTTCACAGATGAAAAAATTGAAAAAACGTTATGGTATTTTTATGGAAGGAAAGGATGCCAAGACCTTAGAAGATACCCTGATAAAAAGATTGGATCAGGTAGATAAATTATTGGATGCCAATCGTGAAAATCAGGAAAACATCAAAAAATTATTTGCAAACAATCAGTTTGTTTTCCAAAAAGTTGGTTTGGTAAAGTATGATGCCTTCAATGAAATGGGAGGAAAATTAAGTTTTTCTCTTGCAATGTTAAATGATAAAAATGATGGATTCATCATCAATGCAATGCATAGCAGAGAAGGCTGCTACACTTATATTAAAGAAATTATCGCAGGTAACTCTGTGATTGTTTTGGCAGATGAAGAAAAAGAAGCTTTAGATATGGCTTTAAACTCTAAAAATAAAACAATTGAAATGGAAAAGTAATTTCGCTATAATGAAGAAAAATTTATAGGAGGGCAATGGATTGCATAAGTTTTTGAGAGCAATCGGCTTTCGTGAAACAACGAATAGTAAAGACTTAGACAAAATCATAGACGAAGCCATCGACCATCCTAATCATGTTGTATACAGTAGCGATTCTCAGGGAAATGAATTCGTTGAACTTACAAAGAATTATGGCCATGGCTTTGGATTGAAGCTTTGCGGCCAATTTGTGGACGAAGAAAATTTTGCATTGGATTATTATTATCCTTATTTTTCCGGCGAGGGAATTACCACAGAAGAAAAAATTGAAGTGGAAAGACACGCCGGAAGAGAATCCTATGCAGGGATTTGTGATGAAATTAAATTAGGTGTTGCACTTATTTTTTACATTCAAAACGTTTGCGAATACCTCAATGAAAAAAATAGAATTGAGAATTGTTTAAAAGGAGCAACGGTTACAATTTCCGGCTTATCAACCGGAGGAATTGTAATTTTGCCAATTGATAAAAAACACAAACGATTAGAAAAAAATACGCAACATCGAAATTCCCTTATGGCGGCAGCCCGCGATGGGGACGAAGAAGCGATGGAAAGTTTGACGATGGATGATTTGGATACATTTTCCATGTTGTCCAGAAGAGTGACATCAGAAGATATACTTAGCATAGTAGATACCAGTTTTATGCCTTATGGTGTGGAAAGTGACCAATATTCTATTATTGGTGAAATCCTAGCATATACTATGGTGCCCAATAAAGAAACATTGGAAGAACTTTATGTATTGACCTTGAATGTCAATGATTTGATATTTGATATGATGATCAATCAAAAGGATTTGATGGGAGAACCAGCAATCGGAAGACGTTTTAAAGGTACAGTCTGGTTACAGGGAAAAATCCATTTTATGGATTAAAGCCAATAGGTCTCTGTAGCTCAGCAGGATAGAGCGTCCGCCTCCTAAGCGGAAGGCCGCTGGTTCGACTCCAGTCAGAGACGTTAAAAGAAGCTCGTGAAGAGCTTCTTTTTTTTATTGCAGAAAATCCCATGGATTACCAATGATATAAAAGTGCTCTGCTATTGGAAACGGACGCGCGTGAGGTACATGAGGAAAAGAAGTCAAGTGGATTGGTAAAACGAAAGAAGCGTATTTGGAAGAAGAAATATAAAATGTCAAATTTGTATAGCAATCATCACAGATTTTAGAATTTGTTTATTCATCTGAGAGTCGTGTTTTTGTACAATGGTACATGGAGAAATAGTACCAGAAATTGAGAGGAAAATGATTTGAGAAATATTTGGAAAATATTTAAATCTGACATACATAATATAAGAACACAATTTTTTGCTTTGGTAATTGCAGGAGGTATTTTGGTTTTGCCTGCTTTATATGCATGGTTCAATATATATGCAAACTGGGATCCCTACGCAAATACCGGACAAATCGAAATTGCTGTTGCATCTTTGGATAGTGGTTACACGGATGAAGATGGAAATTACACAAATATGGGAGATAACATCAAGGAAAGGCTTTCGGAATCTACATCCATAGGATGGGTATTTTTAGATACGGAAGAAGAGGTCGTGGAAGGTGTGTATGCCGGAGATTACTATGCTGCGGTGGTCATCGAGGAAGATTTTTCCGAAAGTATGTATACAGCATTAACGGATAACTTTACCAATCCGAAAATCACCTATTATGAGAATGAAAAGAAAAACGCGGTTGCTACAAAAATTACGGACACTGCGGTAGATACTTTGAAACAAAGCATTAATCAGCAGTTTATTAAAGTAATTACAGAGCAATTGTTTACAGAAACCAATATTTTGTCGGAAGAACTGGAAGGGGAAACGACCTACGAGCAATTTCTGGAAAAACTGAATACATTGAAAGATAACTTGGATTCTTATGGAACCATGTTAAATGATTTTGTAGAAGCAAATACGGAACTGGAACTTGCGATAGCGACGGCGCAAGGAAATATGGCAAGCACAGATTCTGCCATTGAAAAGGAAGAAGATTATATTGACCAAGCAAGCACAGACTTAAGTACCACAAAAACAACCTTGGATCAGTTTCATACAAACGTAAATACGACTATGACGCAGATACAGACGTCTTTGAGCAATATTTCAACAGATTTGGATCAGTCGAATTTGGCAACAGATGCTGCAACCTTAGATAGTCAGGTAAATCAGACCATTAAAGATGCGGATCAGACCATAACGGATTTAAATTCTTTGATTACAAGTATGCAAACTTTGGTGGATACCAGTTCCTTGTCAGAATCGGACCAACAGTTGGTAGAAGATGCATTAAGCACAGCGACCACGGTGTTGGACGGGGTGAATACGGTTCGTACTATGGCTTCTTCTACGGTTGAGGTGAGTGCAGCATCGGATAGTGTGACTACGGCTATGGCAAATACAAAAAGTGTTTTGGCAAGTTGCAGCTCTACGATGACCAATGTGCAAAATTTGTACAATAATACCTTTATTCCGCAGATGAACGGAATTATGGATAGTTTGTCTTTGGTATTGGATAATGTATCGGACTTGTTGGATTCGTTGGATGCGGCATTGGGCGACATGGATCAGGTATTTGATGGAATCACAAATACAGTAGACAGTACGAATGAAAGTTTAGAAAATACAGCAGAAGTAATTGACAGTGTATCCGCAAAATTAGAAGAACTGATTGAAAAATTGGAAGCTGCCGGTGAAGAGGAATGGGTGGATGAACTGCTGAGTCTTCTTGGAGGAGATCCGGAAAGCTACGGGGAATTTTTCTCGAATCCGGTTACGGTAGAAACCAATGCAATTTATCCGGTGGATAATTATGGTTCTGCAGTAGCACCATTCTACACCGCCTTGGCTATTTGGGTTGGAACGATTTTCTTAGTAGCAATCTTTAAAGTAAAGGTAGACCCGGAAGGCTTGGATAATCCTAAGTCTTGGCAGTTGTATTTTGGCCGATATTTGTTGTTTTTCCTATTTGCACAGTTGCAAGCCTTGATAATTACTATTGGAGACCTGTATTTGTTAAAGGTCCAGTGCTTACATCCGGGGATGTTCTTTTTTGCAACATCGGTAACGGCCTTTGTATTTAGTTTGTTGATTTACACATTGACAATTTCATTTGGAGATATTGGAAAAGCGCTGACGGTAGTCATGGTGGTAATTCAGATTGCAGGTTCCAGTGGAACTTATCCGATTGAATTGTTACCGGATTTTTATCAAAAAATATATCTGTTTTTCCCATTCCCTTATGCCATCAATGCAATGAGAGAGTGTGTAGCGGGTATATATGAAAACACCTACGGAACATGCTTATCAATACTTTTGATTTTTGCGGCGATTTCCATTGTAATTGGATTGGTCGTTCGTATTCCGTTGGTTGGATTTATGCACTTCATGGAAGAACGTATGGAAGATACAAAGATGATGTAAAAGCGGAGTTTGGATATGGAAGAAAAAGAAAAGTTGGAGCCGATGGAAAGTACGGCAAAGGAACCTGAAAAAAACAAGAAAATGGAAGAGCATTACGAAAAACTGTATCACACCATTATGGACTATGAAGTACAGATTCACGAGAAAAACCAGAAGTTGGTAAAAAGGGGAATTGTGTGCTTGTTTGTGGTGCCGCTGATTTTCTTGATTTTATTATTCGTAACGGATAGTTCGAAGCCAATCTTTTTGGTGCTTTGGATTATTTCATTGTACGGAATTGCAGTCTTTTTAATTGGAATAGAATATGGAGATTACAAACTACAAGAAAAACTGGCGGATTTTAAAGACGAAGATACAGAAGTAAATAATTTAGTTGGTTTGGAAATGAAAAATATAGAAGAAGCATTACAGAATATTAAGCAAAACGTGGAAAAGAATTTGCACTCCGAGAAGGAGGTAGAGAGTCACCATGAATAACATCATAAAAATCTTTCTTACGGATGCAAAGCGAATTACTACCAATGTGGTGGCAATCGTTGTAATTATGGGATTAAGTGTCATTCCATCTTTGTATGCGTGGTTTAATATTTTATCAAACTGGGATCCTTATGGGGAGGAAGCAACCTCTCAAATACAAATTGCAGTTTTTTCCGAAGATGAAGGACAAGATATCGTCGGTCAAAATCTAAACATCGGAGAAAGTGTTGTAGAGGGATTGCAGGAAAACGAAACCATTGGTTGGGTATTTACTGAGACAAAAGAGGATGCTTTGGATGGCGTTTACAGTGGAGAATATTACGCAGCATTGGTGATTCCCACAGATTTTACCGAAAATATGTTGGGCTTTTTAAGTGGCGAGGCGAACCATGGTATTATTGAATATTATGAAAACGAAAAGAAAAATGCCATTGCACCAAAGATTACTTCAAAAGCGCAAAAAGCCGTGGTGCAACAGGTAAATGCGACCTTTGTCAGTACGATTACAGAAAAACTAGTGGAAATAAGCGGGTCTATTGAAGGGGCTGGCGAGAATATTGGTTTGCTGGAATTGGTGCTTAGTAATATGAATGCAGTGGATGCGGATTTGCAGACCTATATTACCTTACTGGATTCCTTTATAAATATTACAAATTCTGCAAATAGCCTAATTGATACAACACAGACCATGTTGCCCAACCTGGATAGTATTGTAGATAGCGGGCAATCAACGGTGAATACGTTGCAAAGTGCACTGATTGCGGCAGACGGAAGTGCTACTGCAACATCGCAGCTTTTAGTGGTGACGTTAAGTTCTGTGGAAACGACCTTAAGTGGATTGCAAACAACGGTAAATGCACAGATGGCTTTGATTGAAAGCGGGACACAAGCGGCGGATTCCCTTCGTGATATGGCGGCGGTTGTAAATACGTTGCAGTCTGTTATGGCAACTTACGAAGATGTATTGCCGGAGGGAGATGTAACAACCCAGTATAGTCAGGTGATGACCGATTTAAGTACCTTGTCTACCGATTTGAGTAATATAGCAACGACAGTTGATACTACGATTTCAGATTTGACGACTTTGCAGTCGCAAATTGATGGAGAAATTACAACTTGTATGAATTCCGTGAAGGCGCTTCGGGAGTATTATGAAACTACGGTGGCTCCGCAAATTGATACAACAGTGAATGATTTGCAGCTTTCTATGATTGGTGCAAGTAATATTTTAAATTCCATTGATTCGAATTTTAGTGATATTGCCGTAGTATTACAGCAATATGAGGATAGTATTTCCGATGGTAATGCGTCATTGGTGGAATCCAGAGATATGGCTCAGGAAATGAAAGACAGCTTGGATACTTATATTCGTTACATTGTGGAATTGAGTACGGATGAGCAGTATCAAGAACTCTTAGAACTTTTAAAAAATGATCCGGAATTGTTAGGAGAATTTATTTCGTCTCCGGTAGCCATGGAAACGGTGGAAGTGTATCCGGTGGAGACTTATGGATCTTCCATGAGTCCGTTCTACACGATTTTGGCTATATGGGTGGGAGCACTTATTTTAGTGGCCCTTATTCATGTGAAAGTACATCCGATTCCGGGAATGCAAAAGGTAAAACATTATCAAAATTATTTTGGCCGATATGCAACCTTTTTCCTAATCGGACAATTGCAAACCTTAATAATTGTATTGGGAAATTTCTATTTTATTAGAATTCAGTGCCCACATAAATTTTTGTTTTGGTTGGCCTGTGCTATGTGCAGCTTTACTTTTACCATTATGATTTATTCTTTGACAGTGGCTTTTGGAAACGTGGGAGAAGCGATTGCTGTTGTAATCATGGTGATTCAGGTTGCAGGTGCCGGCGGAACATTCCCGATTGAGGTATTACCAAAAGTTTATCAGTATTTATATAAGTTCCTGCCATTTACCCATGGAATGGCAGCTATGAAAGAATGCATCGCTGGAATGTATGGAGCTGACTATTGGAAAGAACTGGGAATTTTATTGATTTTTGTAGTGATTTCATTAATTATAGGTATTTTTGTAGCAATTCCATGTGAGAAGTTGAATCATATGATAGAAGAAAGCAAAAAAAGAGCGAAGATTATGATTTAATTTTTTAAGGTTATCCGGAAAAACAGTTAAGAAATAGAACAAAATGGTCGATAATCTTTCTAGAGTAGAGTCTTGTGTCAAAAAAGACGGAATGCTATATTAAAATTAGTAGTAAGACCCAGAAACATCGGGATTTTTGCTGATTGGAGGTCAATATGAAAGAGAATAAACCGGTACGGGAAGAAAAGCATGATACCACCTTGATGAAGATCATGTTTTCTACGTGTATGATCCTAGTGGCATTTCTTGGTGAACTTTATGTAATGGTACGAAGTTCGGATCCTGTGTTCTTAGTGGTTTTCGGATTGATAATGATTGTTTTTGTCTTTGCTTTGATTTTGACATTGATTCAAGCGGAGTATCAAAAACAATTAAAGCGAGAAGAGCAATACGAGAATATATTTAAATCAGAAAAAGCCTCGTATTTGCTTTTGAAATCAAATTTTGATCAGTTGGATGATGAGGTCGGTGATCTTCGTATGAGATTGCAGGCCATTGCGGAGGAAATTAGCAGAGAAAATCGTGCAGCGGCAAAAGTGATTGTAGGTAGAGAAAAAGATTTAAGCGATCAGCTTCTTGAAAAACTGGAACAATTAGAAGAAAAGATGTCCGGCGAATTGGCAAGACTTCAGAAGTCCGGAGATGGAACAGCAACAGAAAGTCAGGCAATTTCAAAGACACAGCAAGAAATTCTATCTGAATTAAAAGTGGTAGAGTTGTCGATTAAAAATGAGATATTAGCCTTGAAGGCGTCTTCGCCACAGGTAATGGCATCTCCGGTTATGAGCCAGCCGGTTATGAGTCAGCCGATGGTGGAACCAAGCGTTGATCTTCCGGTAGAACCTGTAGCAGAAGAAACACCGGCAGAAGAACCGGTGATGGAAGCAGTGGAAGAAACACCGGCAGAAGAACCGGTGGTGGAAGCAGTGGAAGAAGCACCGGCAGAAGAACCGGTAGCGGAAGTGGCTGCAGATGTTCCGAGTTTAGAGGATATTACAATGGCAGATTTGGAAGCTTTGGCTGAACCTACACCTGAGCCTGTATCGGAACCGGAACCGACACCGGCACCAGCTCCGGTAAACAGTGATCCAAATCATGTGATGACACCAGACGAAATTGCAGCGTTGTTATCAGGGGCAGGAGAGGAACCGGCACCTGAGCCTACACCGGAACCGACACCGGCACCAGCTCCGGTAAACAGTGATCCAAATCATGTGATGACACCGGATGAAATTGCAGCATTGATAGCAAACTCATAAGATTTAAGTTTATAAGAAAAACAAATCGCACGAAAGTATTACGGTTAAAACCGTAGCTTTGGTGCGATTTTTTATAATTAAGAAGAAAAGCACAAGGAAGTTCCTGTTATATGAAGAGCGATTTGTAAAGGAGGCAAATTGTTGTGTGTGACATTCTTTTCCGGTTTCGTTAGATTTAAGTTTTGACTAGATGAAAATTTCTTAAAAATTTATAAAAAAAGAGCTTGCATTATTAGAATGATGAGAGTATAATAACATTTGTGTTCAAGAGAGCACGGAATTGAATAAGCGTCATTAGCTCAGTTGGTAGAGCACCTGACTCTTAATCAGGGTGTCCAGGGTTCGAGCCCCTGATGACGCATTATTAACACTGTTTTGGCGAAGCAATTGAGGTCGCTGGGGCGGTGTTTTGTTTTTTGTAGCGATTTATGTAGTCGGAGATGGAACTTCGACTAGGCGAAAATTGAATTTTTAAAGATATGCAAATAAAAAACACTCCGGTTGAGGTTTGAGAGTGATCTCAGAGATTCAACAAGGAGTGTTTTGTTGTATTATGCTGAAAGTTTATACTTCAGATCTGGAAATAATCATTTTGTGGATGGGATTTCCCTTCGAAGAGAATTTTTCCTCATATTCGGTCATGACATTTCCTTCATTTAGAATGGCATCATGATGTAAATCAAAGGTATGGGCATCCAAATTCCATTTGCTTTCCTCGACTTGCTCTAAAGAAAAACGGAATAAATCGGTGTTGTCAGTTTTAAATTCCAGAGTTCCATCCTGGGCAAGAATGGCATCATAGACCTCTAAAAAGTTCTGTGCGGTGAGTCTACGCTTGGCATGTCGATCTTTTGGCCAAGGGTCGGAAAAATTTAAATAAATCTTTGCCACCTCATTTTTTTCAAATATTTCTGGTAAAATTTTGGCATCGATACACATGAAATGCAAATTTGGTAATGGATTTAATTCCATTTTTTGCAGGGCGCGATATAAAACGCTGGTATAGCGCTCAATGCCAATGTATTCGATTTCCGGGTGAAGAGCAGCAAGTTCCATTAAGAATTTGCCCTTTCCCATACCGATTTCAATGTGAATAGGATGTTGGTTATTTAAAAAGGTATGCCAATTTCCCTTATGAGTAGTTGGGTCCTGAATGCAATAAGGACTGTTTTGAACGGCTTCATCAGCAGCCGGAATATTTCTTAAACGCATGGTATTTCCTCCGTGATTGCTATTTTACACGAAAAGAGGATGAAAAAAAAGAGTTACTTCTGATTTACACCATGGTATACTAAAACAATCAAACAGTAGGAGAATAAAATATGAAGAATAGGAAAAAGTGGTATTCCCTAATCGGGGCGATTCTGATTATTTGTGTTTCTGTCTTGTTCCCTACAGAGGAAGTGTTGGCAGATGCATCTTATTGGCCGGAAGGCATTGATGTGGTTTCCCAAGCTGCAATTGTTATGGAAGCGAGCACGGGAACAATTTTATACGAGAAGAATACAGAGGAAGCACATTATCCCGCCAGTATTACAAAGATTATGACGGCGTATGTGGCTTTAAAATATGGAAATATGGATGATGTGGTGACCTTTTCTGCAGACGCCATTAATAATACGGAAGGTTCCGGAATTGCCAGAGACATTGGAGAAGAAATGACTCTGGAACAATGTATGTATGGTATGCTGCTGGAATCTGCCAACGAATGTGCTTATGCAATTGCAGAACATGTGGGTGGAACTGTCGAGCATTTTGTAGAATTGATGAATGAGGAGGCGGAAGCCCTTGGTTGTGTAAATACGCATTTTTCGAATCCTCATGGTTTGCCGGATGAGACCCATTATACGTGTGCCTATGACATGGCGTTGATTGCACAGGCTGCTTGGCAGAATGAGACATTTCGTATTATGACCGGTACAACCAGATATGAAATTCCGCCGACAAACAAGCATGATGAGATCACTTATTTGAACAATCATAACCGTATGTTAAGCAGTTACAAAGGTACGGAATATTTGTATGAATATTGTGTGGGTGGAAAAACCGGTTATACGGAAGTAGCGAAAAGTACGTTGGTTACTTATGCAGAAAAAGATGGAATGACTCTTATTTGCGTGGTGATGTACACGGATGACCCCAATCAATGGACGGACTCCATAAACCTATATGATTACTGCTTTGCGAATTTTCAATTGTACTCTGTCAGCAGTAACGAGGCGGAGCAGTTGACCAGTGGATCCTCCTTAGGTATTTTTAATACCTATTCCTCTTTTGTAGAGTTTGAGGAAAATGCGCAGATTGTGCTGCCGGTTGCGGCGTCCTTCTCCGATGCGGTCAGTGAACTGGAATTGGAGTCGGATGATGACGATGTTATTGGAGTTGTGCGGTATACTTACGCCGGGCATCAGGTTGGGGAAGTGAATCTGATTCAAAGTGATGCAGAGGTGGATGGATACGAATTTGAAAGTGTGATTACCGATCGTAATACCACGGAAAATAGTACGCGGGTATTTCAAATCACACCACAGAATTTTGCCATAGCGATTTTGATTTTGCTTGGTGTTTTATCTTTGATCTTTTTCATTGTACGTTTTTATCAGAACTTTTATCTGTTTCGACAGCGTTATTACGCAAGGAAAAATGCGAAGAGTCCATATAAGAAAATCAAGAAAACGAAGTGGAAAAGAAGAAGATAAAAAATAGAGAAACGACATAATATTTAATAAACGACAAATTTAAATGTGATAATAATAAAAACGACAATATTTTCTATAAATATTGTCGTTTTTTTGATTACAAAGACATGACTAAAAAGCATGCTTATTGTCAGATAATTTATAAAATTGTTTCTGCTGGAAGCAAATCTTTTAAGGCTGCAAGCAAAAGCGCCTTTTCTCTTGTGTATAAAATCAATCCATTTCCTGTCTCTTGAATGGTAACCACTTTATCCTTAAAAGTAATGGAATTGAGAAGTAGCTGTGTGAGATACTGTTTCGCTTCGACCCCCACTGAAAGAAACAGCATCTCACAATCGGACAAGTCCGTAGAAGTTACCTGATACTTTTCAAAGAGTGCACGAATTTCTTTTTCCTCATCCATTTGAGCGGATGTCTTATTGATGATGAAATATCCATGCTCATCTTTTGGCATATCCATGGCCTTTACCGCACGCTGTACTTGTTTGGTTAAGGCATCACTGGCAGGATATAGAGATTGAAAATAATTCATAAAATCAGCTGCAGTGCGAAATTGTGAATTTTTTCCCTTCTCCAACACCTCAGTGACCAGAATGCGTTTGATGATTTTTTGGCAGGCTTCACGGGAAGGATTCCGATGAACGCGTACTTCTTCACTCATTGTATGTGATCCCCTTACGAAAGACATATAGGACAATAATCGTTGTCTCTAAAATGATTATATTACAACATATTGTGGTCTTCAATAAAACACATCCAAAATAGGAGAAATTTTTTCACGAAAGTGTCGTTTGATTTTTGTATATTTTTACGGTTGCAAAAGAGGTGAAAACCCAGTCTGAATGCGGATTGACAGGGGAAATTCTATTTTTTATACTTAAGATATGAAGAAAAAAACATTTTAGAAAATAGTGGAGCGGAAGAAATGGGTGAGATTGGAATTCGTCAACAAAAGAGGGAGCAGTTATTTGAGGAAATTCAGAAAACCATGGATGCTAACAAGGGCGTGACAAAAGCTTCTGAATTATACGCTTTGGGGATGGACTATCGCAAAGTGCAGTCTTTTGTGAAGGAAGGACGCATTAAGAAAATCAAAAACGGGTATTATGCGTTGAATGATGGAAGCCTGTCTGAAGAAACACTACTACTTAGTTTATTTCCGGATGGTGTGCTAACTATGGAAAGCGCCTTATTTTACTATGGCTATATGTTGAATCGGCCATTTCAGTGGCATATTGCCATTGATAAAAATACGTCAAAATCCAGATTTAAATTGGAGTATCCAACGGTAAAGCCTTATTATACAGAACCGAAAGAATTGGAACTTGGTGTGACGGAGATTCAATTTGGCCCGGGAAAGATGCGTATTTACGATAAGGAACGATTGATCTGTGATTGTTTGAAATATGAAGAAAAACTCGACAATGATGTTTTGAAAAAAGCGATGTTGAAGTATATCCAAGAAGAAAATAAGGACATTGAGAAGCTTATGGAGTATGCAAGACAGCGAAAAGTCGTGACAAAGGTGCAAAACAGAATCGGAGTGTGGCTGTAATGAAAAAGGAAACTTATGACATGGAGGCCGCTTACGAAGTGGCAAAAAAGGAAGAAATTCCCTACAGTCATTTTTTACAGGCCTTTTTTTTCGAGGAAATTCTCCGGACATTAGAAGAGAAGCCGGGAGGAAAAAAGTGTTTGCTTCGTAATGAGCAAGACCTTCAGCCGGAGGCTTATCGCCGTAAAATGGCCAAGGGTCTTTACTTCTATTATTTAGGACCTTTGAATGAGACATGGAATTATTCACTGATGCAAATGTTTACACAGGATGAAGAAGGTCCGATTATATGGAAAATTAAGGCAATTGAGAAGACAATGCAAAAAGCGATGGTGACTTTGGAAGCAACGTTCCAAGAAAAAAGCTATCCTATTACCTTATTTTTTACGGCATTGTTGCAGGAAGCGGTTCAGCCGGCTTCTTGTAAGATTCCACTGTACTTTTCGGAAAAAAAAGAGGTGACTTTGCCGACCTATCCGCGGGAAGAGGAATTGACAGAGTCCTTTTTCGAAATTATGACAAAAATGGAATTGCTGTCGGAAATGGCTCATTACGAACGTATATATGAGATTCTGCACGAAGAACCGGTAAATGGCCGACACATGCGTGAAAAGATCCAGAAAATAGCGGAAGAAAAGCATATGGCTGTGGAGGAAAAACGCATGCAGAGCATCGTTGGTTATGCGGATTATGCTTATATGCAGAAAAAATGGAAGCGCTACTTGCGCGGTGAGAATAAGAAAACCCCGGAATGGCGGGAAGTCATGAAAGTATTTCAGAATTTTTTCCAGCCAATTTGGGAGGTAATTTGTAGAGATGAAGTATTTTTTGGCGATTGGATGCCGGAATTAGAAAGGTTTATGTAAATGGAAAAAACCTTGTTACAAGAGTTAAAAACCTATGAAAAAACCAATGCTTATCCATTTCACATGCCGGGACACAAAAGAAAAAGCCTGGAAATCGGAGAACCGGCAAAGATAGATATTACAGAAATTGATGGGTTTGATAATTTGCATCATCCGGAGGGCATTTTAAAAGAGTCTATGGAGGGTGCGGCGAAACTTTGGGGAGCAGAAGACTCCTTTTTTCTGGTGAATGGAAGTAGCGGAGGAATATTGGCTGCGCTCAGTGCGGCCGTTCCCTTTGGAGCACAGATTTTGGTGGCCAGAAATTGTCATAAGGCCGTGTATCATGCCATTTATTTACGGCATTTGCGCCCGGTTTACTTGTTCCCGGAAGAGACGGCCCTGGGGTTGCAGGGGTGTATTTCGCCTAAGCAGGTGGCATTGGCCTTGGAAGAAAATCCGGAGATTCAGGCGGTTTTTTTAACAAGTCCAACCTACGATGGTGTAGTAAGTGATATTACAAGTATCGCGGATATTGCCCATAGCCATGGGGTGCCTTTGGTTGTAGATGAGGCACATGGAGCACATTTTGGGTTTTCCAAGGCGTTTCCGGACACTGCGTTGCATTGTGGAGCAGATGTGGTGATTCAAAGCTTGCATAAGACTTTGCCTTCACTGACGCAGACTGCAATTTTGCATCGCCGGGGAAATTTGGTAAAAAAAGAGGAAGTGCAACGGTTTTTAGGGATTTACCAAACTAGCTCGCCTTCCTATGTGTTTATGGCATCCATGGATCGGTGTGTCACACTTTTGCAGGAACAGAGAGAGGAATTGTTTGCATCATATGAGTCTTTATTACAGGATTTTTATGAGAGTACTAAGACGCTAAAACATTTGCATGTGGTGAGAAAAGAGGACTTTACCCAAAGGGAAGCATATGATTTTGACTTTGGGAAACTACTGATTATGACCGGAGATACGGGAATTACCGGAGTGGAATTGGCGGAACGCTTGCGGGAAACCTATCACCTGGAGATGGAAATGGCGGCAACTACTTATGTGACAGCTATGACCAGTATTTACGATTTTCCGGAGGGGTTCCAACGCTTGTTACAGGCGTTACATGAACTGGATCGGGAACTGGAAGCAGGAAAAAAGATGCCGATGTTACCGGTTTCTCTGTATCGAGCGCGGGAGAAAACTCTGGAAATCTATGAGTCTGAGGATGCTGTAAAAACAACAGTTCCATTACAGGAAGCAGCGGGTTGTGTATCCGGAGAATACATTTATTTATATCCACCGGGGATACCGTTGGTGACACCGGGGGAAATCCTGGAGGGTGATTTGCTTCAAAAAATAGTGAATTTAAAGAAAAAAGGATACGAAGTGCAGGGGCCTCTCGATGCGTCTTTATCCGCCCTAAACGTTGTGAAATAGGGCATTTTAGAGTATACTAAAAGGTAACCTTTAGAAAAGAGACAGACATGGGAAAGATTTTTTGTTTAATGGGGAAAAGCTCCTCAGGAAAAGATACGATTTATAAAAGATTGATTGCAGATGAGGAACTGGATTTGCGCCGAATTGTTCCGTATACGACAAGACCGATTCGGGTCAATGAAGTGGATGGTGTGGAATATTTTTTTGTGGATGAAGCAAAATTAGACCAGCTTACCGCAGAAAATAAGGTTGTGGAAGTACGCAGTTATGACACGGTACTTGGTGTTTGGAAGTATTTTACGGTAGATGATGGCCAGGTGGACTTGGAAAAAGGAAATTACTTGGTGATTGGAACTTTGGAAGCTTATGAAAAAATGCGACATTACTTTGGAAAAGACCAAGTTTTGCCGATTTATATAGAAATAGATGATGGCATTCGTTTACAGCGTGCTTTGGATCGAGAACGCAGCGAAGAATTCCCGAAATATGCGGAAATGTGCCGTCGTTTCCTGGCAGATGAAGAGGATTTTTCCGAAGAAAACTTAAAAAATGCGGAGGTAACACTTCGATTTTTAAATGATCATTTGCAGGATACAGTAGAAAAAGTAAAGAGTTATTGTTTAGAAAATATGTAAGAATCGAAAGGAGTATCCTATGGCGATTCGAATTGGAGAAACACAAGGGGTACAACAGACCTCGCAAACACAAAAAGTAGATAATACCGATGACAGCTTTAAATTCACATTGACCAGTGCCATTGAGGATGCGGATTTACAGGAAAAACTGAATGTGATGTTAAAGGATATTTCCGTGCAGGGCAATTTAATTGCCAAGCATATGGATATCCGTGAGTTAAAGAAATATCGCGGCCAGATCAAAGAGTTTTTGAATGAAATTGTGAATCGTTCCCATGAATTTTCCAGAGAGAATTTTTTGGATCGTAAGGGACGCCACCGTGTATATGGAATTATCAAGCTGATAGATGCCAATTTGGATGAATTGGCCAAAGAATTAATGGAAGATGAGAAAAATCATCTGGATATATTAAAGCGAATCGGTGAAATCGAAGGTTTGCTGATTGATATTATTACGTAAGAAAGAGTCGACGTTATGGCAGGATTTACAGAGATTATTGGACATAAAAGTATTATAGAACATTTAAAAATGGGTATTTCCAATGGAAAGGTGAGTCATGCATATATTTTAAACGGACAGAATTTGTCCGGAAAAATGATGCTGGCAGAAGCATTTGCGCAAACCTTGCAGTGTGAAAAGGGAGGCACAGAGCCTTGCGGAGAGTGTAAGTCTTGTATACAAGCGTCTCATCACAATCAGCCGGACATTATCTATGTACGTCACGAAAAGCCAAATGTGATTTCCGTTGACGAAGTGCGTGAGCAGATCAATAACACCATTGATATAAAGCCATATGCCAGCCCTTACAAGGTTTACATAGTGGACGAGGCGGAAAAAATGAATGTTCAGGCTCAAAATGCAATTTTGAAAACCATTGAAGAACCTCCGAAATATGCGGTAATTTTACTTTTGACCACCAATGCGGACTTATTTTTACCAACGATTTTGTCTCGTTGCGTGCGCCTGGATTTGCGAGCAGTACGAGATGAGGATATCAAGAAATGTTTGATGGAAGACTATAAGGTGCCGGATTACGACGCCAATATTTGTGTGGCATTTGCACAAGGAAATGTGGGAAGAGCCATTCAGTTGGCTTCCTCCGAAGATTTTAATGAAATGCGTCAATCGGTAGTCCAGTTGATTAAGCGATTGCCGGATATGGAAGTCTGGGAATTGATTATGGGCGTAAAACAGCTGGAAGAATACAAATTAACCATCCAGGAATATTTTGATTTCATCTTAATTTGGTTTCGAGATGTGTTATTATATAAAGCGACTATGGAAGTAGATCAACTTGTCTTTCGGGATGAGGTTTACGATATTAGAAAACAAGCAGAAAAAAGCTCCTATCAGGGGATAGAAACGATTCTTGAGGCTGTGGAAAAAGCCAGAAGACGATTAGAAGCGAATGTAAATTATGAGCTGACAATGGAGCTTTTGTTGCTGACAATAAAGGAGAACTAGAAAATGACTAACGTAGTGGGCGTACGTTTCCGGAATACCGGTAAGATATATTATTTTGATCCATTGGATTTTGACATTGATGTGTATGATCACGTAATTGTTGAAACCGCCAGAGGGGTAGAGTACGGAACCGTATTAATTGCACCGAAGGAAGTGCCGGACGAAAAAGTAATCCAGCCGTTGAAAGCGGTAATTCGTGTGGCAACACCGGAGGACGATACAACTTATGAGAAAAACAAAGAAAAAGAGACAGAAGCTTATAAAATCTGTTTGGATAAGATCAAAAAACATGAGTTATCCATGAAATTAGTAGGTGCAGAATATACCTTTGATAATAACAAATTGTTGTTTTATTTTACCGCAGATGGACGAATTGATTTCCGTGAATTGGTAAAGGATTTGGCAGCGGTATTCCGTACCAGAATTGAATTAAGACAGATTGGTGTGCGTGACGAGACCAAAATCTTAGGCGGAATTGGTATTTGCGGTAGAGAATTGTGTTGCAAAGCTTATTTATCGGATTTTGCTCCGGTTTCTATTAAAATGGCAAAGGAACAGAATCTTTCCTTGAATCCGACGAAAATTTCAGGAACCTGTGGAAGATTGATGTGCTGCCTGAAAAACGAGCAGGAAACCTACGAATACTTGAATAGTAGATTGCCGGTGGTTGGCGAGACAGTGACCACAAAGGATGGCTTACGTGGAGATGTGCAGAGTGTGAACGTGCTTCGTCAGTTGGTGAAGGTTTTAGTAGAAGTGAATGATACCAAAGAATTACGAGAGTATCCTACCGAGGATTTGAAGTTTAAACCGAGAAGAAGAAAGGATCAATCCCTTTCAGAAGAAGAAATGAAAGAGCTGAAGAGCCTGGAGGACAAGGGTGGAAAATCCAAATTGGACGACTGATTTAAAGCCCGGTGAACGAATTGATGACCTGCAATGCAGCGGATATGGAATTATTCAGGAAAAAACCAAATTTTGTTTCGGCATGGATGCGGTACTGTTGAGCAACTTTGCAACAGTGAAACCCGGCGGACGTGCCATTGATTTGGGAACAGGAACCGGTGTGATTCCCATTTTGTTAGAGGCGAAGACAGAAGGCAAAGAGTTTATCGGACTGGAAATTCAGGAGGAAAGTGCCGATATGGCACGTCGTAGTGTGGCAATGAACCACTTAGAAGAGAAAGTACACATCGAACTTGGGGATATCAAAGATGCTTCCAAAATTTTTGGGGCATCTTCTTTTGAAGTCGTAACGTCGAACCCACCTTACATGACAAATCAACATGGACTGCCTAATAAAGACGAGGCCTTGTATATTGCAAGACACGAGGTGCTTTGTACTTTAGAGGATGTAATCCGTGAAGCATCCAGATTATTGAAGCCGGGTGGACACTTTTATATGGTTCATAGACCTTTTCGCATGGCAGAAATTTTTGCCAAAATGGTGTCTTATCGTTTGGAGCCAAAAAGAATGCGTTTGGTTTATCCTTATGTGGATAAAGAACCCAACATGGTGTTGATAGAAGGGACAAAAGGTGGAAAACCTCGGCTAAAAGTCGAGAAACCGTTGATTGTTTACGAATCACCCAAAGTATATACACAAGAAATTTTGGATTTATATCGAAGTAAGGACACTTAGCAAGTGAGTGGCAGAACGGTCTGCCGGAGGAGATTGTCGAACTGAGTGTATCGGTAAAAAGGAGAGTAACATGTTTAATGATATTGTGATTGGACCGGTTACATTTCATATGTATGGTCTTATGATTGCCGTTGGTTTTTTGTTTGCCCTATATTTTTCCATTTATCGGGGAAAAAAGAAGGGATTGAGTGAGGATATTTTATGGGGGATTCTTGGATGCGCCGTCATTGGCGGTTTTTTAGGTACCCGTATTTTGTACTACATTGTAGAATGGAAAGAAATCTTAGCAGACCCCTCCATTTTATGGGATTTTACCGCCGGATATGTGGTTTATGGCGGAATTATCGGCGGTGTGCTGGCAAGTTATATCTATGTACAGCATATCAAAAAGATCGCATTTATTGATTATTTTGATTTAGTTATGCCTTCGGTTTCTGCAGCGCAGGGGTTCGGAAGAATTGGTTGTTTTTGTGCAGGATGTTGCTATGGAAAGGAGACCGACTCTTGGTTTCACGTGACTTTCCATCATTCTTCCTTTGCACCAAACAACGTGGATTTGATTCCAACACAGTTGTTGTCCAGTGCCGGAGATTTCTTGTTTTTTGCTTTATTGCTTTATTTTTCTACCAAGACAAAGGTAAAAGGTCGCGTAGCAGCAGCCTATTTTATGCTTTATGGAGTAGGAAGATTTGTGATTGAATTTTTCCGTGGAGACGAAGTGCGAGGTTTTGTGGGAGTTCTCTCTACCTCGCAGCTGATTTCCATTGGAATTTTTGCATTTGGTGTTCTCTTTTTTGTGATTGCACCAAAGTTTCCATCAAACCGTGTGCAGGAAGTAGAGGAATAACATGTCAGGAACCTTGTATTTATGCGCAACGCCCATTGGCAATTTGGAGGATATTACGTTTCGTGTGTTGAGAACCTTAAAAGAAGTAGATTTGATTGCGGCAGAGGATACGCGAAATTCCATTAAGCTGTTGAATCATTTTGAGATTAAGACACCCATGACAAGCTATCATGAGTTCAATAAAACGGAAAAAGCTTACGAATTGCTGCAAAAGTTGCAAAAAGGGGAAAATATAGCCGTGATTACGGATGCAGGAACACCGGGAATCTCAGATCCGGGAGAAGTATTGGTGAAGGTAGCACTGGATGCCGGCATTACGGTTACCAGTTTGCCGGGGCCGGCGGCTTGTGTGACTGCGCTTACCATGTCCGGTCAGGACACCAGAAGATTTGCTTTTGAGGCATTTTTACCCAGGGATAAAAAAGAACGTGCAGAGATTTTGAAGGAGCTGGAACAGGAAACCAGAACCATTATGCTGTATGAAGCACCCCATCATTTGGTAAAAACCTTAGAAGAATTACGAGAGCATTTAGGAAATCGCTCTGTCTCAGTCTGTCGTGAATTGACAAAAAAACATGAAGAAACGATGAAAACGACACTTGATGATGTCTTATTATATTATGCCGACAATGAACCGAGAGGGGAATATGTTTTGGTCATTGCCGGAAAAAGTCGGGAAGAAATCAAAAAGGAACGGCAACAAAGCTTTGAAGAACTGTCTTTGGAAGAACACATGGAACTGTATTTAAGTCAGGGCATGGAAAAGAAAGAGGCTATGAAAGCGGTTGCGAAGGACCGGGGAATTTCGAAACGAGATGTGTACCAAGGGTTGTTATCGTAGAAAGTGGAGGACTTAGATGAGTAGATTTCAGGTAGAGTTAAAAAAAGTGGTGGATGACTCCTATGAAATTGAAATCGGGTATGGATTGGAAGAGAAATTCATCGAAGATTTGAAGCAGGGATTAGTCGGGAACATCAAAAAATTTGCGGTGGTGACAGATGATAGTGTGGCGCCTTTGTATGCAGAGCCTATTTATCAGAAGCTGTTGGAAGCCGGATATCAGGCAGATTTGTTTGTGATCCCTCATGGGGAAAAGAATAAGACTAGAGCCATGAAGGAATATGTGGAAGATGCCATGTTGGAAAAAGAGTATCGTAGAGACTGTTGCGTGGTAGCCGTTGGGGGCGGAGTGGTAACAGACTTAGCGGGATTTACAGCAGGTACCTTTGGTCGAGGAGTTCCCTTTATCAATTATGCAACCACACATTTGGCAGCCGCAGACGCTTCGGTTGGAGGAAAAACCGCAGTAGATACACCACGAGCTACTAATTTGATAGGAATATTTAATCAGCCGAAAAAGGTATACATTGATGTAAAGGCATGGGAAACCCTGCCGAAGAGAGAGCTATCCAGCGGTTTGGCAGAAACCATTAAACATGCTTGCTTGGCGGATGAAGGTTTTTTCAATTATCTGGAAAAGCACATTGAGGATTTTTTCCGGTTGGACCCATCAGTTTGTAGTTTTGTGGCGGAAAAAAATTGCCAGATAAAATACGCTGTGGTAATGGAAGATGAACATGAAACCACAGGACGAAGAGAAGTTTTGAATTTAGGGCATACTGTGGGACGTGCTGTGGAAACAGCCAGTGACTATCGTTTGTTGCATGGAGAGGCGGTGGCTATCGGTCTTTTGTTCCAGGCAAGAATGGGCTTGGAACGTGGCTATGTAACCCAGGAAGAGGTTGATCGAGTAGAAGCTCTTTTGAAAAAAGCGAATTTACCTACGGAAATTCCGGAGTACGTAGATAAAGAGTATTTAGTGAAAAAACTATATACGGATAAAAAAGTAAGAGATGGAAAACTGCGATTTGTTTTCCAGGAAGGAATTGGAAATATACATCAATTTGAAGATGGTATGTATGCAACTCCAATTTCGGAGGAAGAAGTTAGAAAAATTATGTTCTGTGAAGAATAGTATCGGAGGAAAAGGGAGAATGAAAAAGAATACGTGGTTGAATAATGTACTCGCCATTATTGGCTGTGGAGTAATGGTTGTTGTGGGAATCATGATGTTATCAGAGTATCCTACCTGGATTGCGGTAAAGAATAACAGTTTTGATGATTATAATGAAGCATTGGTGAATAACAATTATGAATCTATAGAAGACGGAAATTATTCGGTTACTATTGATGCGACATTTGGTTGTTTTGCAACAGAGGGAGAAGGGTCTTCTACCAGTACCTGGTATTATGCAATCTGGTTGGATGACAATTCTGTGGTTTCATTAAGAACGGATGATAAAGATACTGCCGATGAATTAGAGCGGATTGCAGATGAAACATGGGCATATCTCAATTATGAGGCAGATAGTTTAACTACGGAACCACTTACCCTAAATGTAAGTGCAAATGCGTTGGCTGAAGACGGAACGATTGCTACTTATTATACCCAAGACTTGGAAGCAATGGGTGTTAGCAGCAGCAATTTTGAAATTAGAAATGTGAGCCTAAGCACTTCGGCTTTAGAAGATATAGGAACGGAACTGGTAATAGGGGCAATTATTCTGCTTGCAGGTATTATTTGCATCTTTGTTATGGTAAGAAAGATGTTGGCAGAAAGAAAGCAAAGACTTTGGGGTTTTGAAAGAGGATCCGCCAGTGGAATGGTTTCCGATATGGGAACCGTAAGGGGAAGTGCTGTTTCTATAGCTGAAGCAAAAGCCAGAATCAAGAATCCACTCCTGAAAAAAAGTTATAAGGATTTAAGAAGGACAGCCGGGATTTGTATCATATTAGGCATGGTTCTGGTGGCAATTCCTGCATGTATGTTTCTTTATAATCTATATTTTTCAAGTAAAAATGCAGAAGATGTGAGTAGATATGATTTATTGGATTTTGATGGAATAGAAGCAGTAAGTGATAATGATGCGGCAGAATTGGAAATTTATTCGAATCCCTATATGATTTATAATTATGATTCTACGAATTATTATATAGTTGGGGATGACTATGTATTTATTGCAATTATGGATGGTGCACAATATCAAGAAGCTGTGGAGGCCATAGACAATGAAGGATCCTATACTTTACAGGGATACGTGGAAACTCCTTCACGGGATATCAAAACCCGTTTGCTTGAGTATTTTAACGATGTAGCGGGATATTCCATTGCGGATGATGAGTTTGAAGACTATTTTGGACCTTATATGCTTCATGTTGAGGATGAGTATATAGGAAGTGGATTCCCTATAGAGAGAATTAAAACTTGGTTTATTGTGTGTGGTTTTCTTGCACTTTTCCTTTTGTATGTAGGCGTAAATACTCTTTTTGATGCAAAACGGATGCTAAAGAGATTAAGCTATTTGTCTAATGTAGACTATGAGCAAATGGAAAAAGAGTTAGAAAATCCAAGTGTACAGAGATATCCGCAGAATCTGTATATGACTGAGAATTATATCATATTACTTCATTCGTTTTCCGCTTTTAAAAATAATACGAATAAAGAGGACGATTGTCTCTTTGTAAAATATGTAGACATTACCTGGATGTATCCAAGTAATGTAACCATGTATGGAAAACCTACCAATATTGGTGTGACAGTATTTAATAAGACGTTTGGTCCTTGCAGAATTTTATCCTTACCAAGTAATGATCAAAATCAGTGGATGATTCAACAGGTTTTTGATCGCATTTCCCGCCATAATCCGGCAGTTGTATATGGATATTCAGAAGAAAATGAAAAGAAAATGACAGTATAAAATGAGTAATAGAAAAGAGTTTCGATTAGGAGCACAACATGCGATTCCCATTTGTTTGGGATATTTGGCGGTATCCTTTGCTTTTGGTATACAAGCATCGGAGGCAGGGTTGACAACTTTACAGGCGGTTGTGATGTCACTTACCAATGTAACCAGTGCCGGTCAGTTTTCGTCTTTGGAATTGATTCAGGCACAGGCGAGTTTTGCAGAGATGGCCCTTTTACAGTTTGTTGTAAATCTTCGTTATATGCTTATGTCTACGGCATTGAGTCAAAAATTAAATCCGAAGACCAATACCGGTGCCAGAATGGGGATTGCCTATGGTGTGACGGATGAAATATTTGGTGTGAGTATGTTGAAGCAAGGGGAACTTACTCCGGCTTTTTCCGGTGGCTTGATTGTCGTTTCCGTATTTGGCTGGGTTCTGGGTACTTTCCTTGGAGCAGTTGCGGGACAACTGATGCCGCAGAGAATCATACGATCCTTGAGTATGGCAATTTATGGGATGTTCTTGGCAATCATCATACCGGAAGCGAAGGTGAAAAAACCGGTTTGCATAGTGGTCATTTTGGCTATGCTATGCAGTACGATTTTTACATATGCGCCGGTATTGCAGGAAATTTCTTCCGGATTTCGAATTATAATTGTGACGGTAGGAGTATCTGCAGTGGCTGCTGTCCTGGCTCCGGTAAAAGGGGAGGAAGCGAAAGATGTATAGTACCTATATGTATATATTGGTGATGGCTCTTGTTACTTATTTGATTCGCGCATTGCCTTTGACCTTGATTCGAAAAGAAATCAATAACTCTTTTTTAAAATCATTTTTGTATTATGTACCGTTTGCCACTTTGGCGGCCATGACATTTCCGGCAATTTTGCATGCGACAGATTCTTTGATTTCCTCTTTTGTGGGATTCGGAGTCGCTTTGTTTTTTGCAATTCGAGGAAAAAGCCTTTTAACAGTCGCTATTTGTGGGTGTGTAGCAGTATTTCTAGTGGAGTTGGTAATCCTATAATTCATTTTACATGGGGGTATGTGTTATGACAGCAGTAGAACAATTACAAGCATGGATTGATCAGTCGCAAAAAATTGTATTTTTCGGTGGCGCAGGGGTTTCTACAGAAAGTGGAATACCGGATTTTCGAAGCCAAGATGGGTTGTACCGTCAAAAATATCAGTATCCGCCGGAAACCATAGTAAGTCATACTTTTTTTCGAGAAAAAACGGTGGATTTCTATGATTTCTATCGTGACAAAATGTTGGCACCAGATGCAGAACCCAACGCAGCGCATAAAAAATTGGCAGAGTTGGAAAAAGCGGGAAAATTAATAGCCGTTGTGACACAGAACATTGATGGGTTGCATCAAAAAGCGGGAAGTGAGAAAGTCTACGAACTGCATGGCAGTACACTGAGAAATTATTGTACACACTGTGGAAAAAACTTTTCTCTTTCCTATATCAAGGACTATCGCAATCCGGAAAATGGAAATGTACCACTTTGTGATGAATGTCAGGGATTGGTAAGACCGGATGTGGTATTATATGAAGAAGGTTTGGATTCGCAAGTGATGCAGGGAGCTATTTCCGCCATTCGACAGGCAGATATGTTGATTGTGGGAGGAACCTCTTTGGTGGTTTATCCGGCAGCAGGACTGATTGATTATTATCGTGGAGACAAAATGGTGTTGATTAATAAGTCAGAAACTGCAGCAGATTCCATTGCAAATCTGGTAATCCATGAAAAAATCGGAGAAGTATTTGATCAGATTGAGGTTAGATAATGGAACGTTTACAATATGAAGTTGGTGATATCCTGAAACTAAAAAAAGGCCACCCATGCGGCGCCAATGAATGGGAGATTTTACGTGTAGGCGCAGATTTCCGTTTGAAGTGCAGAGGCTGTGGTCATACGGTAATGGTTTCCAGAAAACTGGTGGAGAAAAATACCAGGGAATTAAAAAAATCACTTGAAAATTAAGTGGAAGCATGTTAAGATGGTATCTCGTGATATATAATTTTTCCTTGCTCCTTACACGAGTTAAGGGGCCAGAGACCAAAAGGAGGTACGATTCGCATGAACAAATATGAATTAGCACTTGTTGTGAATGCTAAAATCGAAGACGAAGTCAGAACAGCTACTGTAGAAAAAGCAAAAGAGTACATCACTCGTGCAGGTGGTACAGTAACAGACGTTGATGACTGGGGAAAAAAGAAGCTTGCTTATGAAATTCAGCATATGTCTGAAGGCTTCTATTATTTCATCCATTTCGATGCTGAACCAGGTGTTCCGGCAGAAATCGAGCAGAATGTTCGTATTATGGACAACGTTCTTCGTTTCTTAGTCGTTCGCGCAGATGAAGCTTAATAGCAGACGATAGAGGAGAACAAATATGAATAAAGTAATTTTAATGGGACGTCTAACTAGGGACCCGGATGTACGTTATTCAGCAGGGGAACAGGCAACAGCAGTTGCCCGTTATACATTAGCGGTGGACCGTAGAGGCAGAAGAGATGGCGGAGACCAGCAGCAGACAGCTGATTTTATCAACTGTGTCGCTTTTGGAAGAGCCGGAGAATTCGCTGAGAAATACCTTCACAAAGGAACAAAGCTTGTTGTTACAGGCCGTATCCAGACTGGTAGTTATACCAATAAAGAAGGACAAAAGGTTTATACCACCGACGTTGTGGTTGAAGAACAGGAATTTGCTGAAAGCAAAGCAGCTGCTTCCAATAATGGTGGATTTGTAGCTGAAGCACCTGCTTCAACAGACAGACCGTCTCCAAGCGCAGCTTCCGGAGATGGATTCATGGATATTCCAGACGGTATCGATGAAGAGTTACCATTTAACTAACAAATGACAGGAGGTAAGAACATGCCTTTCAATAAGAATGAAAAAGGTGATGCTCCAATGCGGAGAAGAACCATGCATAGAAGAAAAAAAGTTTGTGTATTCTGCGGAAAAGATAATACAATCGATTACAAGGATACTGCTAAATTAAAGAGATACATCTCTGAAAGAGGAAAGATCCTTCCAAGAAGAATCACAGGCAACTGCGCAAAGCATCAGAGAGCATTGACTGTAGCTATCAAGAGAGCTCGTCACGTTGCACTTATGCCATACGTAGCAGATTAATCTGTAAAGATGATTTTACAAAGACACTTTTTAGATATTCTAAAAGTGTCTTTTTTCTTTTTTAATCAGATGTTTTTTGAATGTAATATTTAAAATTTAACAAAGATTATGAAATTTTCATTCTTTCTCCACATATTATTCACAGATTAGAGCTAAAGTAAAGTTATTCTAGGTAGCGAATGGTAGCTCGCTATATAAATTACTCCAATTAGAATTTTGAATCATGATAGTAAGATTGGAGGAAATTATATGAAGAAATGGTTCGCGTTACTGTTAACAGGCGTTATGTCTTTTTCCATGGTGGCTTGTGGTACCACAAGCAGCATAGAAAGTGTAGTAGATACAGAGGAGGAAGACACAGAAACAATCTCAGCAGAGACCACAAGCAGTGTGGACAATAGTTATGCAGAAGATACAGATGCGCTTATTGAGGAATATGCCGATGCCTTTGAACAGATTGAGTATACGGACGAAGAAACAGGGCTTACAATTACATATAATCTATATTTACCGGAGGGTTATGATGAATCCGAATCGTACCCAATGGTAGTCTTTATCGCCGATTCCAGCTGTGTGGGAGATGATGCAACAACTTCATTGACACAGGGAAGAGGAGCACTCGTATGGGCTGCGGAAGAATGGCAGTCAGCAAATCCAAGTATTGTTTTGGTTCCAACTTATCCGGAAACCATTTTAGATGATCAGAGCGATTATTATACTTCAGATTACGTAGAATTAACCAAACGTTTGATTGATACGGTATCGGAAGAATATGCAGTAGATACCGATCGAATTTATGGAACCGGTCAGTCCATGGGTTGTATGACAACCTTAATTTTGGCTTCTGAATATCCGGATTTATATGCAGCTTGCATGTTCGTAGATGGACAGTGGGATGTTAGTACCTTATCCGCATTGGAAGGTCAGACTTTTGTATACTTTGCAGCAGAGGATGACACCAGCGCTTACAATGGTATGCAGGAAGTAATGGAGATGTTTGATGAAGATGGCGTAAGCTATAGCTACGCACAGTGGGATGGTACCTGGACACCGGATGAACTTTCAGAAGCAACATCGGAATTGTTTACAGGAGAAACCAATGCTTACTTTATCTCTTGGGCATCCGGAACCATTGAAGCCGCTGATATGAGCATGTCTATGGGCGGCGGAGGAAACGGAGGTCATGGTGATATGGCTTCTGAGGATGCTGATGTGGAAGACCTAGATTCTACAGAAGCTGTTTCTGATACCGAAGTGAGCGAAGACATGGCACAGGGTATGAAAGGCGGCGGTCAGATGAGTAGTTCTGACGATAGCGAAGACGGTGACTCTATCATGAGTAGTGTACAATATCACATGGCTTCCTTTGATTACGCATATCGTAGTATTGCGGTCATGGAATGGTTGTTTGAACAAACTAAATAAAACAAAATAAGGATAACAAGAAAGACGTCTCAAGGTTGAGGCGTCTTTCTTTGTATTTGTACCCATTGATTTAATTCTAATATACACTTACAGATTTCTTCTTCAGATTCCGGGAAACCCTGTTGAATCCATTCATTTAAAATTCCCGTAGAACCTTTTGCAATATAAAGAAAGGCATATTTCGAAGAAACATGATCCGGAAGATAAAAGGTTTTTTCAAAACTGTCTTGGTAACGAGAATAAGCGTGACTGAGAAAATCATTTAAAAAGCCGGGATCACAGTGATTGGAACATAGCAAGCGGAATTCCTCTGCGCGAATACAAATATTATGTACCGTTTTTTTCATAATATCATCGATGGATGCGGAATTAGCGATTTCTCTTTCGAAATGTTGATAATGAGAGTTCTCAATTTGCTCCAGCAAATCATAAACATCCATGTAATACCGATAAAAGGTGGAACGATTGATTTCCGCCAGTTCGCAAATGGCACGTACGGAAATTTTGCTGATGGAAGCATCTTTTAACAGGGTAAAAAAAGCCTCTTGAATGGCTTTTTTTGTGACTCTGGTTCTGTAGTCTGTTTTCATAGAAATCCTCGTAAATTCACATTATTACCAATCAAATCGAAATTTCGACGTTGCAATTATGTATATTTTAAGTAGATTTTGCGAAAAATGCAACACTTGTCGCGAAACTGTTGTAAAACCAACCAAAGATTGAATTCTGATGATTGAAGGGGTTGCGGTCCTCACGTAAGATGAAACAGTCGGTGACCGCATATTTTAGGAAGAAAAAAGAAGGAGAAGAAACAATGGAAGTGTTAGTAAATGAATCTGTTGTAAATGGTGAGGGAAAACAGAACGTAGACGCGAATATTTATCATCGTGCAAAAAACTGGCAAATAGCCTTATTTTGCCTAACGAGTGGGTCGGGTATGGCCTTTTATATTTTGATGAACTATGTCAGCTATGTGGCTGCAGGGGGATATGGAATTGCGACGGGGATTATTGGTTTGGTAATGACTTTAACGCGTATGTTTGATGGTATTACAGACCCGATTGTGGCAATTATCGTGGAAAAAACAAATACAAGAATTGGAAAGATACGTATTTTTATGTTTTTAGGATGGGGCCTAGAAGCGCTGGCATGTGGCTTGATGTTTGTGGTTTGCAGTAATGGACAGCACGGGTTGCCAATCTTTGTATTGCTGTATTCTCTGTATATTATTGGAAATACGTTTTTTGGGGTATCCACAAATATTTGTGGCCCGGTATTGACCAACGATCCTGCACAAAGACCGATGATTGCAAGATGGGGAACTTGCTACTCTTACGCGTTTCCTATGATTTTTAATATCTTGGTAACCATGGTGTTATTACCGCTTTTTGATAACAACTATTCTGTGGAAATGCTGAGTGTGACTTGTGTGGGAGCAATAGTGGTTTCCTTTGTGTTAGTAGTTTTGGCGGCTATTGGAATTTCTGAATTTGATAAAACAGAGAACTTTGTGTTTGAAAAAGAAGAAGAGCATAAAGTGGGATTTAAAGAAATGTGGAGTTTTATTAAGAGCAATGATGCATTTACAAAGTATGCAATCAGTGCTTCTGCCACAAAACTCGCTTTTTCAGCATCTGGACAAGCAATTGTAAGTACCATGTTTTACGGTATTGTGATTGGAGATATGCAGTTGGGAACCATATTTTCCATGATAACAATGTTACCATCTGTTGTTTTCTTATTTATTTCAACGAGAATTGCAACAAAAAAGGGAAATAAAGAATCTATGATGATTTGGACCTATGCATCCATCGTAATTACGGTAATTGCTATTATCTATTGTTATTTGAATGACATGACACAGATTATGCATGCGCCACTGGTAACGATTGGATTTTTTATCATTATGTTATTACAGGGCGGATTTCGTATGGGTTATACAGCCACTAGTGGAATTATGTTGACGGATATTGTGGATTATGAAATGTCCAGAAGTGATAAATTTATTCCGGCAACAGTAACTGGTACTTTTTCCTTTATTGATAAGATGGTTTCCTCTTTGGCAGCGTTATTTGTAACCGGTTGTGTGGCGCTTATCGGATATTCCAGTACGCTTCCACAGCCAAGTGACGCCTTGACCGATGAATTGCTGGCGATGACCATGTTTTTAACATTTGGGATGCCAATTATTGGCTTTGCAATCAATGCGGTGGTTATGCGGAAATATCTGTTAACCAGGGAAAAAATGGAAGAAGTACAAATTAAAAATAATGAAATACGCAATCGTGGAAAGCAGGGGAAATCATTATGCTCTATGGAATAAAAGTGCAAAATCAGATAACACCACAGCTGATTGATGAGAAACCAACTTTTTCCTGGAAGATGAAAAGTAAGGAAAAAGAAGTCTTGCAGAATTCTTATGAAGTGAATGTAAAAGTGGCGGGAAGCCCGGAGATTCTTTGGACTTCCGGCGTTGTGGAATCGGAAAAATCCATAGGAATTCTTTACGAAGGACCGGAGTTAATTGCATTTACAGATTACGAAGTGGAAATTCGGGTGGTGGATAATAAGGGAAAAACCCATGCAGAAATTACCACATTTACCACGGGAGTTAGAAAGCAAGAAAACTGGAAAGGTACCTGGATCACGGGAGAACTATGTAAAAAACAGGAGGGTGTTCCGGTTTTTTATAAGGAGTTCTCCTTAGAAAAACCGGTAAAAAAGGCAGTGTTTTATGGAACGGCTCTTGGAATCTATGAAGTACAAATAGATGGAGAGCAGGTATCGGATACCTTTTTTGCGCCGGGATGGACCACTTATGGAAAACGGGTACAGTATCAGTGTTATGATGTGACGTCTTTTCTGAAAATAGGAGCACATTCTCTTAAGATGTTTGTAGCCAACGGTTGGTATAAAGGATATTTAAACTGTGACGGTTCTCACAGCATTTACGGGGAACAGGTGGCGGCTCTAGGTATGCTGCGTATAATCTATGAAGATGGAGAGATTTGTACCATAGGTACGGATGGTTCCTGGAAAATAAAAGAAAGTCTGGTGACTTCTGCAGAAATCTATCATGGGGAAACCAGAGATTATACAAAAGTTGAGGGACAGGTAGAAGCAGCCGAGGAAGCGCCGGAATTGGGGAATGGAATCACCATAGAAGCCCAAAGCTCTGAGCCTATTCGGATTACAGAGAGATTTAAGCCGAAGGAACTCCTACAAACGCCCAATGGTCAGTGGGTGATTGATTTTGGTCAGAATATGGCAGGTGTTGTGGAGGTGCAATTACCTCTGATTTCGGGAAAAATAGGGACCCTTGTGATCAAACATGGGGAAACCTTAGATAAAGAAGGAAATTTTTATACCGAGAATTTGCGTAGCGCCAAGTCTAAGGATACATACATTTATGGAAAAGAGATGGAAAACCGGGTGGTAATGCCCCATTTTACCTATCATGGATTCCGTTATATTGCCTTAGAAGGTGCAGAGATTTCTTTGGAAAATAAAGAGGCTTGGTTACAGCGTTTTACCGCTTGTGCGATGCATTCGGATATGGAAGCCATTGGTCATTTTCAATGTGATGCGGAAAACGTGAATCGTTTGCAGCAGAATATCTGCTGGGGAGAACGTAGTAATTTCTTTGATGTGCCTACAGATTGTCCACAGAGGGATGAACGTTTGGGGTGGACCGGAGATGCTACAATTTTCTGCGGAACTGCTTCTTACAATTACGATACGAAGGCTTTTTTCCGGAAGTGGTTAAAGGATGTGGCACTGGAAACGGATGATGCACACGGGGTGCCCCATATTGTGCCGGCGATTGAAGGAAAACAGACAGGTACGGCGGTTTGGTCAGATGCGGCAACCTTTATACCTTGGCAGATTTACGAAAGTTATGGGGATTTGGCTGTTTTGGAAGAGGAATATCCATTGATGAAGCAGTGGGTAGACTATGTATATCGGCAAAGTGGTGAGGATATTCTGTGGCTTCATGGATTCCAGCGTGGTGATTGGTTGGCACTGGATGCACCTATGAGTCAGCCAACGTTAATGAGCGGTGGTACTGACAAAAATTTGGTGGCAAATGTGTATTATGCTGTTTCTACTAGAATGGTGCGAGATGCAGCAGAAGCTCTTGGGAAAAAAGAGGATTTTGCAGAATATAGCAAACGTTACGAAAACCTTTGCGTAGCTTTGGAAAAGGAATATATGACGGAAACAGGGCGGTTGGTGTCTGAAACCCAGACTGCTTGTGCCTTATTATTACATTATGATTTGATTCCGGAGGATAAGAAGACAAGGGCATTGGAGATTTTTCGAAAATCCTTAGATGCCACAAAAAATCATTTAACCACCGGTTTTATCGGAACGGCAGCATTGTTGCCGGCATTGTCGGAACATGGCTTGCATGACCGTGCCGAAGATGTTTTTTTTCAAGAGGATTATCCGGGGTGGTTTTTTGCAATCCATATGGGCGCAACTACAATATGGGAGCGTTGGGATAGTGTGCGTGCAGATGGAAGCTTTGATACATCTGGTATGAATTCCTTGAATCATTATTCCTACGGTGCCGTTGGGGATTGGCTGTATCGCCAAGTAGGCGGAATTTCCCCTCTTTTGCCCGGATACAAAAAAATAAAAATAGCACCTCGTCTTACAAAAGGTATGACGGAAGTCGAAGCAACTTTAGAATCGCCCTACGGTTTGGTAGGTTGTAAATGGACTTGCCGTCAAGGCAAAATTCGGGTGGAAGTGGAAATTCCGGCCAATACCATGGCGGAAGTGTATTTGCCGGAAAAAGAAGAAGTACAGTTCTTGGGTTCTGGAATCTATGCATATGAATATGAAACAACCACGAATTTGTTAAAAACGGTTTATAACAGACAGACAACGTTTGCAGAAGTTTTGGATAATGAAGCAACCAAGGAAGTGCTGTTTTCATGCATGCCGGAATTAAGAGATCATCCGATGATAGGTTTTATGCGAGGAAAAACCTTTGGGGAAATGGAACAATATAATCCGGCTATAGCGCAGCAAATGGATGCTTTACTGGAAAAATTAAATCGTGCGTAAGGGGAAAAGGAATGCAAAAATTAGATTTTAATGAAAACTGGACGTTTCAATATGGAGAACCCAGTAATATTCCGATGATGCCGGCGGAAAAGACGACAGTGTCGCTACCACATGATTTTATGATTGCTGGAGAGGTATTAAAAGACGCGAAGAGCGGAGATGGTACCGGTTATTATATTGGTGGAATCGGTAGTTACACCAAGTACATTGAAACCGAGGATTACGTAGATACGCATATTTTATATGTGGATGGATGTTTTGGTGCGACAAAGGTGTTGGTCAATGGGCATATCGTAAAGAGACATCACTATGGCTATGCTCCTTTTCAAGCGGATTTGACCGAGTACTTAAAGCCTAACACCAAAAACCGTATAACGATTGTGGCAAATAGTAGCAATGAGCCAAATGGAAGATGGTATTCCGGAGCAGGATTATATCGTAAGGTATTCCTATATAAGGGAAAAGAGCAGGTAATTTTACCGGATGGCATTTATACGAAGGTGAAAAAGCTTTTCGCGGAAGTGGCAGAAGTAGAGGTATTTGTAAAAATACAGAATCGTGGGGAACAAGAGCAGGACCTCCCATTACAGGCTCTTTTAAAGGAAACCGGCGAAGTGGTTTATGCGGAAGAAGTGGTGGTGAAAGCAAAAGAGACCACAGTACATGCATTTACCATAACGATAAGGAATCCAAAATTATGGGATTTGGAACAGCCGAATCTTTATCACTTGCAGGTGGGATTTCAGGAAGAATGGGCAGAAACCTCTTTTGGTCTTCGTACCGTGGAAGTGGATGCTAAAGAAGGTCTTCGCCTCAATGGAAAACCCTTGAAATTAAAGGGCGGTTGCATTCATCACGATCATGGTATTTTAGGTGCGGCTTCCTATGCTACGGCAGAATATCGTAAGGTTTTGCTTCATAAAAAGAATGGGTTTAATGCGCTTCGCTTTGCCCATAACCCCATGTCTTCCGATTTGTTACAGGCTTGCGATGAAATAGGAGTTTTGGTCATTGATGAATTTTTTGACGTTTGGAATCAGAATAAGAATGACTTTGATTTTGCGCAGTATTTCGCATATGAAGGCGTGACAGAGCTGGAAGCAATTATGGAGCGTGACCGCAATCATCCTTCGGTATTTATGTGGTCCATTGGAAATGAACTTCCGGAGCAGGGAGGTATGACCCAGGGGTACGAAACCTCGGAAATGTTGGTGAAGGCCGCAAAAAGAATGGATGACACAAGACCGGTAGGAGGAGCGCTTTGTTCCTTTTTCCGTGGTTTGGATGACCAGGACAATGAGAAATATTGGCAATCAATTATGGCAAATATGGCGGAACTGCAGAAGAATGGAGCTGTGAACTTAGACTGCGAATTTGGACGAAATGTATGGGATCCATATACAACGCCGTTTGTGAAAGATTGGGATATTGTGGGGTACAACTATTTGAAGTATCAGTTTGAACCCAGTCATGAAAAACATCCGGAGCGAGTAATCTGTACTACAGAAAGTAAGCCGCGAGAATTTGGGGAATACTGGGCAGATACTCTGGAAAAACCTTATATCATCGGAGATTTTGAGTGGACTAGTATGGATTACTTGGGAGAAGCCGGAATTGCTAAAAGATATTATGTGGAACCGGAGGAAGTCGCGCAACTACAGATGACGCTCCATCGTCCATCTTTCCCGGATCGTAGTGCAGGAAGTGGAAATTTTGATATTTGTGGATTTGAAAAACCACAGTTGGCGTATAAAAAATGTGTTTGGGGAACGGAAGAGACCTTCCTGTATACACAGAAACCGGAATATTTTGGAAAAACCGAGGTGCTTGGAAGATATGCTTGGCCACAGATGGAACATACCAACACCTGGCCGGCTTCCACAGGCGATTCATATCGACTGTATGTGTATTCCACAGCACCTTTGGTGGAAGTGCTTCAAAATGGAACCTCTTTAGGAAAGAAGCCCTGCGGAAAGAATCAGAATTTTACGGCTGTATTTGAAGCAAACTATCAGCCGGGTGTTTGTGTCGCTATTAGTTATAATGCAGAGGGGAAAGAAATCTCAAGGGATATGGTGAAACCAGCCGGTGAAAAAAGAATGCTTTCCTGGAGCATAGATGAGACGGCAAAGCAGGTGGCGACAAATTATACAGATACAAAGGAAGAAGGTCTGCTTTATGTGGCGCTCCAAATTACAGATGAAAATGCCCTTCCTATTTTCTATGAGGATACGAAGTTGCAGGCAAGTGTAGAAGGCGCAGATCTGCAGCTGTTGGCACTGGGCTCCGGTCGTCCAACGACAGAAGAAAACTACACCAAAGGGGAAATCACGACTTATCGAGGTATGGCCATGGCAGTGGTAAAAGGAAAGCAGGGCGTTCTTATCGTAGAGAGCGAAGAACTAGGAAAAATCGAGATTGAGATAGCCTAAAAAGAGGCGCAATACATCGCTTTTGTTTTGGGAATCATCATATACAAATAAAATGGAGGTTTCCAAAGATGCCGCTTGAATAGGTAAAATCAGCACATTGTCCGGACATTCTACGGACAAGGATTTTGGAAATACAGCGGTGGCAATGCCATTTTTTGCCCATAACAAGGAAGTACGGGTATCATCACAAATACTGAAATAGTTGGGACTTTGTCCCTCTTGCGCAAAGACTTCCGTCAGCAGACTTTGATATCTTCGATAAGTAGATAGCGGATATTGCGAAAGCTGCGGAATGGAGATGACGGTTTGTTCTTTTTTTACAGAAGTATGCAAAAGAGCTTGTGGTATGGCACATACCATGGGCTCTTTTTTTATTTCTATGGTTTGAAAGGTGCCGGCGGCAAAGGGGGTACGTAAAAAGGCCGCATCAATCACATTGGTATCTAAAAGATGCTGAAGTTCAAAAGTGGAACCATCATAGATTTGAAAATGGACCTCCGGATTTTCTTTGGAAAATTTGGCAAGGGTAGGAGATACAACGGGAATTGTGGAGGGAGTGAGGCCTAAGGAGAAGGTTTTATGTTGACCTGCTTTGGCCACTTCGGAAACAGTGTTGTCAGCGAGCTCTAGAATGCGGCAGATTCTTTGATAGAAAATCGTGCCGGCCTCCGTCAACACAATGTGTTTGTTTCCACGCATAAACAAAGTGGTGTCTAATTCTTCCTCCAGTTTTTTCATGGACATGGAGAGCGGCGGTTGACTGATGTGTAAAACCTTTGCGGCCTGATTGATACTTCCGGTATCTACAATTGTTTTAAAATATTCCATTTGTTTTAAATCCATAAGTGACTCCTGACATATATTTATAATATATAGTTACTCTATAAAAACAGTATTTTACATATATCTAACCACATTATAAACTAGAAAAAGCGTGTAAAGCAATTGGAGGAATCATGAAACAGGTAGATTTTGAAAATGGAAAAACCATCACAAATATTTTGTCCACAGCGTTTCCTATGTTGGTGGCGCAGATTTTGAATCTTTTGTACAATATTGTGGATCGAATTTATATTGCAAGAATTCCGGAAATCGGTACAGCAGCCCTTGGGGCTGTGGGACTGTGTTTTCCATTAGTTATAATCATAACGGCATTTACAAATATGTATGGAGGTGGAGGATCTCCCCTTTTTTCTATAGCCAGAGGACAAAAAAATGAAGACGTCGCAAAAGGCATACAAAATACGGCCTTTTTCTTATTGGTGATAACAGCGGTTGCACTGACTGTTTTGGGTGAAATTCTAGGAGCTCCGATTTTGGCTGTATTTGGAGCTTCAGAGCAAGCTATGGTATACGCATTACCCTATTTGAGAGTCTACCTTTTGGGAACCATCTTCTCTATGGTGGCTACAGGAATGAACCCTTTTATTACGGCACAAGGATTTTCTACGGTGGGAATGACCACAGTCATCGTGGGGGCAGCAGCAAATATTATATTGGATCCGATTTTTATTTTTGCCTTGAACCTCGGAGTACAAGGAGCGGCAATTGCTACGGTGATTTCTCAAATGTTATCTGCGGCTTTTGTAGTGAAATTTTTGTTTGGGGAAAAATGTAGTTGCAAGTTGCACATCATGACATGGCAGGAAATTAAGGCATGTGGTGCTACAGCAAAGAAAATCATGACTTTAGGAACGGCTTCTTTTATGACACAATTTACCAGTGCCGTGGTTCAGATTTGCTGCAACAATGTATTGGCAAATGTAGGGGGAGATGTGTACGTATCTGTTATGACCATTGTGAACAGTGCTCGCCAGATGATGGAGACCCCGATTGTCGCCATCACAGAGGGATCTTCACCGGTAATCAGTTACAATTTCGGAGCAAAAAAATACGATAAAATTAAAAAATCCATTGTGTATATGTTTTTGATTACGATGGGATATACCGTGTGTATGTGGGCTGTCATCCGTTTGGCTCCGGAGGTCATTATTGGCATTTTTTCGAATGATAAGACCATTTTAAGTGACGCAGTTCCAGCATTTCACGTATATTTTTCCACATTTATATTTATGGTATTTCAGTATTGTGGGCAGATTGTATTTAAATCTCTCGGAAAAAAAGGACATGCGATTTTCTTTTCCATTTTCCGAAAGGTCGTGATTGTGGCGCCGCTTACGTATATTTTGCCTTATCTGTTTCAAATGGGAACCAACGGGGTCTTTCTTGCAGAACCCATTAGTAATGTGGTAGGAGGAACGGCCTGTTTCCTGACTATGCTGTTTACGGTGAATCGGATGCTGAAGCAGTAGCAAGAGTATGTTATACTGATGGTTGTGAGAGCAAGAATAGATTAGAAAGAGAGAAATGAGTATGTGGTTATTTTTTACCCTTGCAACCACCCTGATATGGGGGCTTGCAGAGCTATTTTACAAAAAGGGGGCAAATCCGGATGAGAAATATGCCCACTTAAAAATTTGTGTCAGCGTAGGTGTTGTCATGGGAATTCATGCAGTATTTACTTTGCTGACGAAGGATATTGGTTATGATTTCAGCAACTTGCTTCATTATTTGCCGGTGTCCCTTTGCTATATCGTGTCTATGGCATTTTCTTTCTTTGGAATGCGATTTATTGAAGAGTCTATTTCCGATCCGATTGAAAATACCTCTGGTGCTTTGTGCTCCTTAATGTGTGTCATTTTTTTGGGAGAAACCATTGCAACCGGTTCTGTGATTGCAATACTCATCATTGTGATTGGTATTTTGGGAATTGGATTTCTGGAAAACAGTGGAGACACAGATCGTAAGAAAAAGTTAGGCAAAAAAATGGCCGTGATTGCATTTGCAATGCCATTCTGTTATGCCACTTTAGATGCCTTGGGAAGTTTTTTGGATATTTACTTCTTAGATATGGCCACAAGTCCTTTGGTGAATATTACAGAGGATACCATAGAAGAGGTGGCAAATACTTCCTATGAATTAACCTTTTTCCTTTGTGCAGTGGTCTTGATGATTTTCATGAAGATTAAAGGTGTGAAATATGAATTGCCAAAGCAAAGAGATAAGATTTTGGCAGCTATTTGTGAAACTGCAGGACAGTTCACTTATGTATATGCTATGAGCGGAAACGGAGCTATTGCTGCACCCATTATTTCCGCAGTATGTGTGGTTTCCTTAACCTTATCCCGTATTTTCTTAAAGGAAAAACTTACCAAAAAACAATATTTCTTCTTGTTCCTTGTGATTGCCGGAATCTTGATTTTGGCTGGAATTGAAGGAGATTAAAAAAGAGGGCTGCAAGTTTGCAGCCCCCTTTTTGAAAGGAGAAATTTTAAATTTTGAAGAATCCCATTTCTTTGTCCAGCTCTTCTGCAACTTCTTTCAAAGAGTTTGCAGACTCTGCAAGAACAGAAACCGTTGCGGAAAGTTCTTCCATAGATGCTCCGGTTACTTCGGAAGAAGCTACGTTTTCTTCGGAAATAGCGGAAAGGGCACTCATGGTATCAGATACCGCATTTTTTGAAGTTTCACAAGTATTCGCACCACGAGAAATCTGCTGTACACCACCAACGGTGCTGCCAATGTCTTTCAACATACCATCTACAGATTCTAGGGTTTCGCCAATTGCAGTTTGCTGATCGATATTTCCTTGTTTTACTTCTTCGGCTGCAAGTACAGCGGCCTTAGATTGCTCTAACAAAACATCCATTTCGTTTCGGATTTCATCTGCCATCTGTTTGGAATCATCCGCAAGTTTGCCAATTTCTTCTGCAACAACGGCAAATCCACGGCCGGCTTCACCGGCTCTTGCTGCTTCAATAGAAGCGTTCAGTGACAACAGGTTGGTTTGAGAGGCAATAGAAGAAATGCCTTCTACTCTGTCGTTAATATTGGAAACCGCTTCCTGGGTAGCAGAAATGGTTCTGGAAATTTCATCAATTTTCGCGGTCATTTCAGCGGAAGAATCCTGAAGAGAAGCAAGAGACTTGCTGGATACTTCAGATGCATCTTTCATCTTACCTGCTAAATCTGCCAAGTTATCGGTAGAAGTTTGTACATCCTCTACAGCATCGCTAATTTGTCCAACGTTCATAGAAGCGCTCTGGATTTCATCAGCCTGGTGTGTTGCGCCGGATACGATATCCTGTACTGCATTGGAAACGTCTTCAGCTGTTTGAGAAATCTGGGTAGCTGTGTCGGAAAGCTCTTCGGAGGAAGTTGCTACCGTTGATGCTGAGGATTTAATGTTTGTAACAATTTCATCTAATTTTGCAATAACGGAATTGGTGTTGCCCACCATCTTTCCAAATTCGTCTTTTCGATTTGCAAATTTTTCCACCTTCTGAAAACGTCCATCTGCCAATGCAGAAAGGGAATCGTTGATATCCTGAATTGGATTGGTAAAGTTATTGGCCATAATGACAGAAATGACTGCAGCAATGATCAATAAGATAATACCAATGATTACAACGGCACGTGCAGCAGCAGTAGCACTGCTTAAAACTTCACTCTTGTTGTTGGATACACCAATGGTAAATCCGGTTCTGCTGTCTGTAACGTAAGCAAGGAAGGTGGTATCACCGGTATCGTGGTTTTCTGTCTCTAAGAATCCATTGGATGTGTCTGTAATAAATGTTTCGCCGGCTACACTCTTAAGGTCGTCCGGGTCAGCTGCAAATTGAGAATGCGCAGCAATGACACCATCGCGGTCGGCGATAAAAGCATCGTCTGCTTGAGCGGCCAAAAATTCATGTAAATCGTCCAAGTTGTAGTTTCTCTGTACCAGTCCAAGAACTTCACCGGTTGTATCGTCAAAGACAGGAACAATCATGGTGAAAATCATACCGCCGGTAGATTTACTTACCATGGCGTTCGAAATATATTCATTTCCTTGAATGGCATATTCAAAATCTTCGCTACCCTTTGCATCTGCTAAGGTGCCACCGTCTGTACGGAGTAATTGTTTGCCGTCTGCGCCGGTGACAATAGTAACGTTACCATCGGCCAAATAATTATCAATGGATTTCATCTGAACCAACATGGCTTCATCCGGAATGGTTCCGGCAGTTGGATCCTTTAGATAAGTAATGGTAGATGGAGCAACAGAAAAAGCTTTCATGGAGGCCATATTGGTCTCTACAATTTTTGAGAAGGAATCCTGAATGTAATAAGCCTGCCATTGTAAGGATACTTCCGCGTCTGCTGTTGCTTTGGATGTGGATGAGATATAGCTAACCGCCAATGATATAATCAAAGGAATAGCCGCAGCAGCAATCATAACTGTGATAAGTTTTGTTTTGATACTGTCAGCCCAGCCGACACCGCTCTTGGGTGCGGAGGCTTTTTTCTTCTTAATTTCTTTTGCCATAATTCCCTCCATGGTCCATGACCGATATAGTTTCATTAACTTAAGATTTATTAACGTAAGGATATTTTACTCTTAAAAATTATGAAAAAGTGGATTGTTATGAACCTTTCAGACTTTTTAATGAAATTTTAACGCTCTAATACCAAAATGGAAAAATCCCTTGCATTTTTGGTAAAATGAAGTAAAATAAACTTGTCAATAAAATAAAGAAACGGGAGCTTGTATACAGGCTGAGAGGAAGGTGTGACCTTCGACCGAGAACCTGATTTGGATAATGCCAACGTAGGGATGTCTGTTACGAGGAAAAATACGTATTTAGAAGTTACCCAATGAAGGGTAACTTTTTTTATGCCCAGGGGTAAGAGTTACTTTTCATTTGGAGCTGCGTGTACGGAGTCTCTTTGGCCGAATCGAATTGGGTGAGGAAAGGAGAACAATGAAAAAGTATAACGTATTAAGAATGGTAATGATGGCTATGTTGGTGGCCATCGGAGTGGTGATTTCCCCGATTTTGCGCGTGGAAGGTATGTGCCCCATGGCGCATTTGATAAACATTACAGCAGCTGTTTTTCTGGGACCTTTGGATGCGTTCCTGGTGGCTCTTATGATTGGTATTATTCGTATGAGCCTCATGGGAATTCCTCCTTTGGCCTTAACGGGAGCCGTATTTGGAGCACTATTGTCCGGCATTTTATATAAGGTATCCAAAGGAAAAATTTATGCAGCGGTTTTGGGTGAAATGATTGGAACGGGAATTATTGGGGCCATTGTGTCTTATCCGGTTATGACTTTGCTTTGGGGAAGATCCGATTTGACTTGGTTTTTTTATGTACCATCGTTTTTCTGTGGAACTTTGATTGGAGGCAGTATTGCAGCAGTATTCTTATATCAGCTGAAACGCACCGGAATGTTGGTTGAAATTCAGACGAAACTCAGAGGAGATAAAAAAGAATGGGTGAAGGAAGAAACACCGGAAAGCCTTTAATTCACTGTATTACAAATCCGATTTTAATGCGGGATAGTGCAGATGTGGTGTTGGCGCTAGGGTGTAGTCCCATTATGGCGGAACATCCGAAAGAAGTGGAAGAGATTACAGAACATGCAGCGGCGTTGTTGCTGAATTTAGGAACCATCACAGATTCCAGAATGATGGCAATGGAAAAATCATTGGAAATAGCAGGAATAAAGGGAATTCCGGTGGTTTTGGATGCCGTGGGAGTAGCCTGTTCTACCATGCGTAGAACATTTGCTAAGAAGTTGTTGGAACAGGGCAAGGTATATTTACTCAAAGGGAATCCATCGGAAATCTTGGCATTACAGGAAGATTCTTATTCCAGCGCCGGAGTAGATAGTGAAAAAATTGGGGAGCAAGCATTAAAAGAAGCCATGAAAAACCTGAGGTTAGCCTATCATTGTCGGGTACTGGCAACAGGGAAAGTGGACTTGTTTTACGGGGAGAGCGGATTTGAGAAAAACAAATCCGGTTGTGAGCAAATGAGCACAATCACGGGAACCGGGTGTTTATTAGGTGTGGTGTGTGCCACTTTTTTAGGAAGAAATCTAAGAGAGGAGTCGGTCATCGAAGCCTGTTACTTTTTTGGAACTTGCGGAGAAAAGGCGCAGACGGATGCCGGAAGTGGAACGTATCGTCAGCGATTACTGGATGAGGTGTGGAAACATGAAAACCTTTGATTCCTCTTTGTATTTAGTCACCAATCGAGAGGGCATGGAAGAAGCGGAATTTTTAAAAAAAATAGAGTTGGCGCTAAAGTCCGGAGTGACACTTTTGCAATTACGTGAAAAACAGGGAACTACAGCAGAGATGATTTCTTTGGCTGCAAAGGTACATGCCATCTCACAAAAATACGGGGTTCCATTAATTATCGATGATCGTGTGGATGTGATGATGGCAGCAAATGCAGAAGGGGTACATCTGGGAAAAGAGGATATGCCTTTAGAGATTGCCAGACGTCTGATTGGTCCGGAGAAAATCCTGGGAGCAACAACCAAAACCGTGGAGCAGGCCAAGGAAGCTTATGAAAAGGGAGCTAATTACTTGGGGGTAGGGGCCATTTATCCCACCACCACCAAGGTAAAGACAGTCCTGACATCGGTGGAAACCTTACGCGAAATTTGCCATAGCGTGTCTATTCCGGTGAATGCGATAGGTGGACTAACCTCGGAAAATCTACGGGTTTTGGATGAAATCCCAATCTCCGGAATCTGTGTGGTTTCTTCCATTATGTATGCAAAGGACACAGCAGCAGCCACAAAGGCGCTAAAAGAATCTTTTTATATGGGGAGAAAAAAATGAAAAAAGTGCTAACCATAGCAGGGAGTGATTGCAGTGGTGGTGCCGGGATTCAAATGGACTTGAAGGTCATGACGGTGCATAACGTATACGGCATGGCAGTAATGACTGCGTTGACGGCGCAAAATACCCAGGGGATTTTTGGCATCGAACCGGTAAGTCCGGAGTTTTTGGATCGACAATTACAGGCTTGTTTTTCCGATATTATGCCGGATGCTGTAAAAATTGGCATGATTTCCACGGAGGAGCAGGTGGAAGTAGTGATGCAATGTTTGGAGAAATACAAACCGGCGCATGTGGTATTTGACCCTGTACTTTCTGCTACGACCGGGGCAGCATTTCAAAATGGAAAACAAGCCGGTGTTTTTTTACAAAAATTGTTTCCTTATGCGGAACTCATTACGCCGAACTTGCCGGAAGCTTCTTTTTTTGTAGGTAGGGAAATCAAAACAGAAGCGGATATGGAGATGGCGGGCAGAGATTTAGGCGAAGTTTTTGGGTGCCAGGTGTTGGTAAAAGGAGGCCATTTGGTGGAAAAACCGGCGGATCTTTTATGGAGTTGTGGAAAAATGATATGGATAAAAGGGGAACGGGTGGAAAATCCCAATACCCATGGAACCGGCTGCTGTTTGTCCTCTGCCATTGCCTGTCATTTAGCGAAGGGTGATTCTTTGGAAGAGGCGGTAAAAAAAGGAAAAAAATATGTGGCGAAGGCCATAGAGGAAGGTTTGGCGCTGGGGAAGGGCGCCGGACCGGTAAATCCATTGGTAGGGGAATTTACAGATGCCAGTTAGGATCGAAAGGAGAAAGAAACATGTTTTATGCGACGCAAATGGATGCGGCAAAAAAAGGAATTGTTACAGAGGAAATGAAGCTAGTAGCAAAAAAGGAATTTCGTAGGGAAGAGGAGATTCGAGAACTGGTAGCAAAGGGACAGGTGGTGATTCCGGCAAACAAAGTGCATAAGGCCTTAAATCCGGAAGGTGTAGGGGCTTGTCTACGAACAAAAATAAATGTGAACTTGGGGGTTTCCAGAGATTGTAAGGATTATAACGTGGAGATGGAAAAGGTAAAAATGGCAGTGGACATGGGTGCAGAGGCTATTATGGACCTTTCCAGTCATGGAAATACTCAGCCGTTTCGTCAGAAACTGGTACAGGAGTGTCCTGCAATGCTTGGAACCGTGCCAATCTATGACAGTGTGATTCATTATCAAAGAGATTTAGGGACTTTGACAGCAAAGGATTTTATTGATGTGGTGCGTTTACATGCAGAGGATGGCGTGGATTTTGTGACCTTGCATTGTGGAATTACGAGAAAAACCATCGAACAGATTCGCAATCAAAAGAGGGAAATGAACATCGTTTCCAGAGGAGGATCCTTGGTGTTTGCGTGGATGACTATGACAGGGGAAGAGAATCCTTTTTATGAGTACTATGATGAAATCTTGGAAATCTGTAGGGAACATGACGTAACCATTTCTTTGGGAGATGCATGCAGACCCGGATGCTTGGCGGATGCTAGTGATGTCTGTCAGATTGAAGAGTTGGTACGACTTGGCGAGTTGACACAACGAGCTTGGGATAGAGATGTGCAGGTTATGGTGGAAGGACCTGGGCATATGCCTATGGATGAAATTGAGGCAAATGTGAAAATACAGCAAAAAATCTGTAAAGGTGCACCTTTTTATGTCTTAGGACCTTTGGTTACGGATATTGCACCGGGATATGATCATATCACATCTGCAATCGGTGGTGCCATCGCGGCAAAAGCCGGTGCAGCATTTCTCTGTTATGTGACTCCGGCAGAACATTTGGCATTGCCAAATACGGAGGATGTAAAGCAGGGAATCATTGCTTCCAAGATTGCTGCTCATGCTGCGGATATTGCAAAGAAAATACCACATGCGGCAGATCAAGATTTGGCTATGGCAAAAGCGCGGAAAAAACTGGATTGGGATGCGCAATGGGTGTGTGCGCTGGATCCGGAAACTGCGAAGGCCATACGAGATGACCGATCTCCGGAACTGGATGATACATGTTCCATGTGTGGAAAATTCTGTGCAGTTCGCAGCATGAATAAAGCATTAAGTGGAGAAGTCGTAGATATTTTATAAAAACAAATATCTTTTGAAATCGTAGATTCTATCATGCCACAGTTACAAGCATATGTTAAAATACAGAGGATGTTACAGAAATGGAGTGTATAGACAGAAAATGAATGTAATGGTAATTTATCTTATCCTTATGAATATTCTTGGATTTTTTCTGATGTTTGCAGATAAAAAGAAGGCGCAAAAACATGCTTACCGGATTCCGGAAAAGACGCTGTTTTTATGCAGCCTTCTAGGTGGTAGTTTGGGTACCTGGTGGGGCATGTATGCCTTTCGCCATAAGACCAAACATTGGTATTTTGTAATTGGAATGCCACTGATTTTCTTTGCCCATGTGGCACTTCTTGCATTTAAATATTTCGGTTAAGAGAAATGACGAGGACATCTTCAGAAGCGGAGTTCTTTATGAATAAATCGGTAGTTTCCACTTTTCGATAGATGCCGTCATCGCCTAACTGATTGGTAATGAGGGATACGGTTTTGTATCCCTCTTTTTTTAATTTCAGTAGATTCGAACGGGAGAAGGTTTTCTTAAAACGTTCTTGATCATCCCGATGCATGGTTTTGGCTCCGTGAAGAATCAATTCGTCGAAATTTCCGCTGGGAGCACATTCGGTCTGCGTGAAATTATCGTAGGTCATCATGTAGTAACTGTTTTTTGATAGGTTTGCCAAAATAATCAGCGGATACATGGTGAAAGTGGCTTCCAAAAGCATATTGGAGGCACTGGATTCAGACTGTATATCGATAATATCCAGTTTCTCCGGCAACTTATGGGAATTGCCACAAGCCAAAATCAAAAACGTTTCTTTGTCCAGGGGGGTATCAAATAGAAATCCCTGGATTTTTTTGCAGTCGCAGGTCTGTAAAAATTTCAATTGCGCGGTGGTTTCCACACCTTCTGCAACGGTATCAATATGTAAGCGATTGGCGAAATAGAAGAGGGATTCTAAGGCAATCCGTTCTTTTTCGCTTTCGCAATTGCTTGTCAAAAGGGAACGATCGAATTTCAAAATATCGATGGGAAGTTCTGTAACGGTTTGGATACTGGAAAGTCCGGAACCAAAATCATCCAAGGCGATGGTAAAACCTGCCTCATGGATGGACTTCACCCAGGGAAGAATTTGCTCTTGCTCTAAGGCAAAGGCAGATTCTGTGATTTCAATATGGAAAAGTTCCTTTTTTACGTGATAAGTCTGTAAAATTGATTGTAAATTGTCTATAAAATCCGCTTCAAGAGCGTGCCATCGGGAAAAATTGACAGAAATTGGAACAGCATGAGTGCCTAATTCTTGAATGGTTTTACAAGCAAACTCCGTAATGGTCCAATCCAATTCATTGATGGCAGTGGAGGTTTCCAATACCGGAATAAAATCTGCAGGACTAATTTGTTTTTGGTCCTTTGTAACCCAGCGTGCCAGTGCTTCTGCACCCACCATTTGACCGGTGTTGGCGTCATATTGAGGCTGGTAAAAGGCGGTGATTTCGCCAGCTTCAAGGGCCTGACGAAAGGCTTTTAATGTAATGGATTTCATAGAACTCCTTTTCTTATGCCACGTGTTATTTGCGCTTATTTGAATAACCTAAATATAACATGAAAGAAGTAGGTATTCAACAGAGCTGTAGATTGATGAACCCCGCTAAAACTGTTAAACTGTAGGTAAATAAGACAAAACGGGGGGCGTGCATATGGATTTAAATGAAATCATTCAAGAACTGACGGAAAAAGCAAAAGTCGTAGTGGATGAAGAGATTCAAGCCTATCAGAAGGAACATCCGGAGGCACTTTTGGGTAGTGAGGAAATACAGGCAGTGCGTTCTGCAGTATTGTCTCAGTTGACGATTCAGTTGAGTCAGTTTACCAAACCAAAGGATATGGAAATCAAGGATGCATTTGACCGGTGGTTTGCGGAAAATGAGGAAGAACATTTAAAGAAAGCGTGCAAAAATGCCATTGCAAAACAGGCTGAGTTGCAAAAAACTGCAAAAGGTAGACCGCTGAGCCGTGTAGAAGAATACATGAAACGATACTTAGGAGAAGACGCGATTCAAGGGATGGAAGATCCGAAAAAACAATAATTTTTGACAGGTGGCTGGCGAATAAATTAAATGGCGTTTTAATAAAATGAAAATTCATGATAAATACTAGGATATATGCAATTAAGAGGTAGACATGGATATAAAAGATATTCGTTCCTTTATGGAATGCTATGAAAATAGAAGTTTGAATCGAGCAGCGAAGTCTCTTTATATAACGCCCCAAGGCTTAGGAAAAAGCATTGACCGCCTGGAACATGATTTGCAGGTGCAATTGTTTGATCGTACGAAACAAGGGTTGGTTCCTACAGAGGCCGGTGTTTTTTTCTATGGTAAGAGTCAGCGCATTATGGAATACGTACAAGATTTGGAACAGGGGTTGGATGCAATACGCAACAAAAGCCGTTTGTTTCGAGTAGGTTATTCCTGTGGTTTGGTGCGCATGTTGCCCATGGAGCGGATGGAAGCTTTTCAAAAAGCACATCCCGATACGGATGTGGTATGGGAAGAAGGTTCCAACCAGGATATTAAGACCAAATTAATTCGTGGACAGTTGGATATTGCGCTTGTAATAGGAAGAGTGGCGGCAACAGATTATGCAGAACGGGAGCTGACCAGTAAAACCATGTGTGCAGTGGTGCCCAAGGGACATGCTTTTTACGAAAAAGAGGAGCTACATGTGGCTGATTTACAGCAGCAACAATTGATTTCCTTGAATGAAAAGTATCAGTCCTATAGTAATCTGATTTCCAGTTGTGAAGGTGCAGGGTTCTATCCCAATATTCGGATTAAAACCATGGAAGCATCTATGATTTATCGTTTTGTGGAAGAGGGATTGGGCATAGGAATCGATGTGGACATCCACGAAAAGGAACATGCGGTGGGAGAGACAAGGCTGATTCCCATTGCAGACGGAATTCCCTGGAATGTAAACTTAAGTGTGGAAAAAAAGAGGGAAAGAGAACCTCTTATGCAAGAGTTTATAAAAACTTTTTTTTCTGCATAACATAAATGTAGTAGGATAAAAATGGAAGACAAAGTGGACTTCCTTATATTTAAGTATACAAAAAGGCAGTAGGTGTAAACGAATCGTTTCTACCTACTGCCTTTTTGTTGATAGAAGTGAATCAATAACGCATGTTAAAATAATAACACAGTAATGTTATTTTTTTAACAAACAAGGAGGAAACGGAATATGGAAAGAAAATATCCACATTTATCCAGTCCAATTACAGTTGCAGGAGTGACATTCCGCAATCGTATGTTTTCTGCACCAATGGGTGGAACCGATATTACAAATGATGGTTGTATCGGACCAAAGTCAACCGCTTTTTATGAACTTCGTTCTAAGGGTGGCGCAGGTGCTGTAACGGTTTCTGAGTGTATGGTACATCCGGAAACAGACGGAAGCCATGCATATCATTTGGACGCATCCATTTTAAATTCTTTGGCATGTGCTACTTACACAGCAGATGCTATTCGCCGTCATGGAGGAATGCCTTCTTTAGAGCTTTCTCATTCCGGAATGTATGCCGGAACATACATGACTGATAAAACCAAACAAAAAGAAATGCATCAGTGGGGACCGGTAGATACGGTTCGTCCGGATGGCGTAAAGGTAAAGGCTCTTACCAAGGACATGATTGATGACATTGTAAAATCCTATGGAACTGTTGCCGCTATGGCAAAACGTGCAGGATTTGAAATGTTGATGATTCATGGTGGACATGGTTGGTTGATTAACCAGTTCTTATCTCCATATTTCAATACACGTACAGACGAATATGGCGGAAGTTTGGAAAATCGTTGCCGTTTTGCGAAGGAAGTGTTGACTGCCGTTCGTGAAGCAGTTGGCCCAAGATTCCCGATTGAATTCCGTATGAGTGGATCTGAATTCTTTGAGGAAGGATACGGTTTGGAAGAAGGCGTAGAAATTGCAAAGCAGTTGGAAAGCTATGTAGATATTTTGCATGTTTCCGCAGGTACCTATCAGCGTACTTTTGGAATTACACATCCGTCTATGTTTGAAGAACACGGAAGAAACGTTTTCTTGGCCGCTGAGATTAAGAAACACGTATCTGTACCGGTAGCAACCTTAGGTGGTTTAAATGATCCGGCACAGATGGAAGAAATCATTGCTTCCGGAAAAGCAGACATTGTTTATATGGGACGTGCATTACTTGCAGATCCATATTTACCACAGAAGGTCGTAGAAAACAGAGATGACGAAATTGTTCGTTGTTTACGTTGCTTTACCTGTATGGCAGAAAGAGCAGCAACAAGTACCAGAAGATGTACGGTAAATCCATTAATCGGTAGAGAAATGGAAGGAGATGACATCACTCCGGCAGCAAAATCCAAGAAGGTGCTTGTAGCAGGTGGTGGTCCTGGTGGACTTTACGCTGCATATACAGCTGCAAGACGTGGACATCAGGTTATTCTTTGTGAGAAAGAAAAGGAACTTGGTGGAATTTTAAAGAGTGAACAGGCAATCCCGTTCAAATATGAAATGTATCAATTGACAGGTACCTATGAAAAGTTGGCAAGAGATGCAGGAGTGGAAATCCGTTTGAATACAGAAGTAACCAAGGAATATGTAGAAAAAGAGCAGGCAGATGCATTGATTATCGCTGTTGGATCTACTCCATTGGTACCTCCGATTCCGGGATTGGATGGAGAAAACGTCGTAGTTGTAAATAATTATTATAAGGAAAAAGAAAAAGTTTCCGATCGAGTTGTTGTCATGGGTGGTGGACTTGCAGGTTGCGAGTGTGCCGTTCATTTGGGACAGGATGGAAAACATGTAGAATTAATCGAAATGAGAGATGCTTTAGCACCGGATGCCAATGTACGTCATCGTCCATTGTTGTTAAAAGAAATCGATAAGTATGTAACCGTTCATACCGGATACAAGGCAGTAAAGGTAACAGACAATGGTGTTGTCTGTCAGAATGAAGCAGGAGAAGAAGTTCTTGTAGAAGGAAGCAGTGTCATTTGCGCATTGGGACAGCGTTCCAGAACTGACGTCGTAGAAGCATTACAGAATGCTGCACCATTTGTACGTGTGATTGGTGATGCCGCAAAAGTTTCTACAATTACCAATGCTGTATATTGGGGATACCATGCAGCGTTAGATATTTAAGAAGAATACAGGAGCATATATGAATAACGATAAAAAGAGATGGATAGTTTTATTGGCAGGTTGTTTTATTAATCTGTGCTTAGGATCAATTTACGCATGGAGTGTATTTTCTTCTGCAATGACAGATTATTTTAATACTGCCTTAGGCCTTGGCGTAACAGCAGGTGATTTGGCAATTGTTTATACTATTGCAAACTCCGTTGGACCGATTACCATGATTTCCGGTGGCTGGTTTAATGACAAATTTGGACCAAAGAAAGTCATTTTGGTCGGCGGTATTATGTGGGGACTTGGCATGTTCTTGTCCGGATTCGCTACAAGTATTGGATTTTTAATTGTAACCTATGGTTTAATCGGTGGACTTGGACTCGGAATGGCATACGGAAGTACTATTTCTACTTGTGTCAAATGGTTCCCGGACAAGAGAGGTTTGATTGGTGGAATTACCACGGCGGTTTATGGATTAAGTTCTGTGATTTTGCCTCCAATTGTTACTGTAGTAGTAGAAAAAACAGATGCTACGTTTGCATTTAAAGTAGTTGGTATTGTTTTCTTGGTATTAATTGCAGTTTCTTGCTTGTTCTTAGAGCAGTGTCCTGCAGATTATGTACCGGCCGGATTTGAAAACAAAGCCGCAACAGCCGGCGGCCCACAGAAGAACCTGGATTGGAAAGGTATGCTGAAAACTCCGGCATTCTACGTGATGTTGTTATTATTAACTTGTGGCGCATTTTCCGGAATGATGGTCATTTCTCAGGCCTCTTCCGTAGCGCAGAATATGATTGGCATGTCTGCAGTTGCAGCAAGTTTGGCAGTTTCCGTTTTGGCTTTATTCAACGCCCTTGGTCGTATCGTAGCCGGTACTTTGTCTGATAAAATCGGACGTATCAATACTTTGACCATCGCATGTATATTATCTTTGGCCGGATTGCTGCTGTTATTTTTATCCGGAGAAGGCACAGTAGCTCTCTTCTACGTAGGTCTTTCTATTGTAGGAATCAGCTTCGGATCCTTTATGGGTGTTTACCCCGGATTTACAGCAGACCAGTTTGGACCAAAGAATAATAGTGTAAACTATGGAATTATGTTTATTGGATTCGCATTGGCAGGTTACTTTGGACCGCAGATTATGAGAAATACATATGCAGTCACCGGCGCTTATAGCCAGGCATTTATGATTGCTTGTGTATTTGCAGCCGTCGGAGTGGTATTTACATGTCTTTACCGTGTATTGCAGAAAAACGAGAAATAAGATTGCTTAAATCAGAAACAGAGAATACAAAGAAGAATCGGCGTACGTCGCCGATTCTTTTTTTGGTGTCAGAGAAAGTTTTCTTCGGCTCTCCCCTGATAAACAATCTCAAAAATTCTTCGGCTCTCACGTTGCCCCGTGTGTTTCGTACTTTCCATCTTTATGCTATAATTAGTAGCAGTAAAAAATCAACGATTTCGATTTGTAAATCGATAGTGCGTAGATGAGGAGCTTATGAGACAAAAAATTCATTTTAAGGGTAGATTGCGTGCATATATGAAATGGCCCATGTTGCTGGGGATTTTGTTGGTCGTAATGGACGTGGCTACATGCTTTTATGATAAACATGCAGGACAGGCAGTTTGTGCCTTTACCCTTCTCTATTTGGTGTGTGTAACAATCTCATACCGTCATAATAAATCCGGAATGGTGGATGAGGTGATTACCTTTGCCACCCAATATGGAACCGTACAGAAAAAATTATTGAACGAATTTGAAATCCCATATGCCTTACTGGATTATACAGGGAAGATTCTGTGGGTAAACGAGAAATTTACAGAGTTGACCGGAAAGGGAAAAACTTATCATAAGTCTATTACCACCATTATTCCGACTTTGACCAGAGAATTAATGGATAAAATGGAAAATGGTAGTGTTTCCGTGACCTACAACGAGCATAGTTATCGGATCACCATGACAAAGATTATGTTTGAATCTTTTGCAAAAGAGTCAGATATGCTGACCATAGAAAACAGTGATCGTTATTTAACGGCGTTGTATTTCTTTGATGAGACCGAACTGAACCGTTATATCCAGGAAAATAAAGATCAAAAATTGGTAACGGGATTGGTGTACATTGACAATTATGATGAAGCATTGGAAAGTATCGAAGACGTAAAACGCTCTCTGTTGATTGCCTTGATTGATCGAAAGGTAAGCAAATATTTCAATGAAGTGGATGCTTTGATTCAAAAGATTGAAAAAGATAAGTATTTCATTGTGTTCCGTAATAAATATTTAAATCGACTGGAGCAGGATCGTTTTAGCCTGATTGAAGACGTAAAAACCATTAAGGTCGGCAACGAAATGGCAGTTACCTTGAGTATTGGTATTGGAGCTACGGGTGCCACTTACAATCAGAATTATGAGTATTCTCATGCTGCTATCGATTTGGCCCTTGGACGTGGCGGTGATCAGGTTGTTATTAAAGAAGGCGAAGAAATTACCTACTACGGCGGAGCTGCGAAGCAGGTAGAAAAAAATACCCGTGTGAAGGCTCGCGTAAAAGCCCATGCCCTTCGAGAAATGATTGAAACCCATAGTCGTGTGATTGTTATGGGACATCAGATTAGTGATGTAGATGCCTTTGGTGCAGCCATTGGTGTATGTGTGGCAGCAAAGACTTTAGGTAAAAAATCTCAGATTGTTTTAAATGAGATTACCGGTTCTCTTCGTACCGTTATGGATACGTTTACAGAAGAGAAGGGATATCCGGCGGATATGTTTATTAACAGTGCCCAGGCATTGGAAATTGCAGATCGAAACACCTTGGTAATGGTGGTAGATACCAATCGCCCATCCTACACCGAGTGCCCGGAATTGTTAAAGCGTTTTAAGAGTATCGTAGTATTTGATCATCACAGACAGGGAAGTGAGGTTATCGAGGCCCCAATTCTTTCCTATATTGAGCCTTATGCATCTTCCACCTGTGAAATGATTGCAGAGGTGTTACAGTATTTCTCTGAAAACATTCATTTGTCTCCCGAAGAGGCAGATGCTATTTATGCCGGTATTTTGATTGATACCAACAACTTTATGACAAAAACAGGTGTGCGTACCTTTGAAGCAGCCGCTTATTTAAGACGTGCAGGCGCTGAAGTGACCCGTGTAAGAAAAATGCTTCGAAATGATATGGAATCCTACAAAGCAAGAGCGGAGGTTATGCGAAAAGCCGAAGTTTATCGCGATGCCTTTGCGATTTCCGTATGTGATTCCGATGGCGTGGAAAGCCCAACCATCGTTGGAGCACAGGCGGCAAATGAACTTTTAAATATCATTGGTATTAAGGCGTCTTTCGTTATTACAGAATATCAGAACCGCATCTTTATCAGTTCTCGTTCCATTGATGAAATCAACGTGCAGTTGATTATGGAACGTTTGGGTGGCGGTGGCCACGTCAGCGTAGCAGGAGCGCAGTTTACGGACTGCACCATTGAAGAAGCGAAGAAGCGGATTAAAGATACGCTGGATTTGATGCTACAGGAAGGAGACATAAAAGCGTGAAAGTAATTTTATTACAGGATGTGAAGACTTTAGGAAAAAAAGGAGACATTGTAGAAGCAAGTGATGCTTATGCAAGAAACGTACTTTTTTCAAAAAAATTGGCAGTGGAAGCCAACAATAAAAATTTAAATGATTTGAAGTTACAGAATGCCCATGCGGAAAAAGTCGCAGAAGAGAATTACGAAAAGGCATTGGAATTAAAGAAAGAATTAGAAGAAAAATTGGTAGAAGTCAAGTTGAAATCCGGCAAGGATGGAAAAACCTTTGGTTCTATTTCTACTAAGGAAATTGCAGAAGCAGCAAAGAAACAGTTGGATTTGACTTTGGATAAAAAGAAAATGGTTTTGAATGATCCAATTAAGTCTTTGGGAACCTACGAAGTACAGGTGAAACTTCATACAAAAGTGACAGCTACCTTACGTGTACACGTACAGGCAGAATAGGGGGAAGTTTGTGGAAGAAGCAATTGTAAAACGTGTGATGCCCAATAGCCCGGAAGCAGAGCAATCCGTCATTGGTTCCATGTTAATGGATCGAGATGCTATCTTGACTGCATCGGAGATTTTGAAAAAAGAGGATTTTTATCAAAATCAATACGGAATTATTTTTGAAGCTATGGTAGAACTGTTGAATGCAGGCTTGCCGGCGGATTTGATCACGTTACAGAACAAACTCCGGGAAAAGGATGTACCTCCGGAAATCAGTAGTTTGGAATATGTAGGAGCCTTGTTGGATGTGGTTCCTACTTCTGCACATGTCAAGAATTATGCAAATATTGTTCGAGAAAAAGCGGTATTGCGCCGCTTAATCCGTACAATGGATGAAATTTCCAATGAAGCCTATGCAGAAAAAGATAGTCTGGATGTGGTATTGGAAGATACGGAAAAGAAGGTTTTTGATTTATTACAAAGCCGAACCGGTGGAGATTACACACCTATCAAAGAGGTTGTTATCAATGCCTTAAAGAAAATTGAAACCGCAAGTAAAAATAAGGGTACCGTTACCGGTATTGCCACAGGATTTAAGGATTTGGATTATATGTTATCCGGTTTTCATCCTTCCGAGTTACTTTTAGTAGCGGCGAGACCGGCTATGGGAAAAACAGCCTTTGTCTTAAATATCGCACAGTATGTGGCATTCCATAGCAATTTAACTACCGCAATTTTCAGTTTGGAAATGTCAAGCGAGCAGTTGGTAAACCGTCTCTTTTCCTTGGAATCTCGTGTAGATGCCCAGGCATTAAAGACCGGTAACTTGGCAGATAGCGATTGGGAGAAATTGGTAGAAGGTGCCGGAATCATTGGTAATTCCAATTTGATTATCGATGATACACCGGGTATTACCGTTTCGGAATTGCGTTCTAAGTGCCGTAAATATAAGTTGGAAAAGGACTTGAAATTAGTCATTATCGACTATTTGCAGTTGATGAGTGGTAGTGGAAGAGGCTCTGAGTCCAGACAGCAGGAAATTTCTGATATTTCCCGTGCATTAAAGGGATTAGCAAGAGAACTGGATGTGCCGGTAATTGCCTTGTCTCAGTTGTCTCGTGCGGTTGAACAGAGACCGGATCACAGACCGATGCTTTCGGATTTGCGTGAATCCGGAGCGATCGAGCAGGATGCCGACGTGGTTATGTTTATTTACCGAGATGATTATTACAATAAGGATTCTGAGCGGAAAGGCATTTCAGAGATTATCGTTGCAAAACAACGTAGTGGACCTACCGGTACCGTAGAATTGGTATGGTTACCGCAGTACACCAGATTTGCCAATATTGAGAAACGTTTGGATCAAAACAATGGATCTTAGCAATAAAAAAGTCATCACAGATGTGATGACTTTTTTTGTAGTCTTCATTAAGCCTGTTCAATTGTTCCAACTGGACAAACACCTGCGCAAGTTCCGCAATCTACACAAGAGTTAGCGTCGATTTCGTACTTTCCATCTCCTTCAGAGATAGCGCCTACTGGACATTCACCAGCACATGTTCCACAAGATACACATGCATCACCAATTACGTATGCCATATTGATTTCCTCCTTGTTAAGGTTAATTTTTTGGTTAAGTCCAATTTTATAACAGGTTCTTCGGAAAAACAATAGCAAAATTGAAAAAAATCCAGTAAAATCAAGGGTTAGCGGCATCTAACGACCTCTCACATCCCATAAAAAAAGGGTTTGTCACATTCTAAAAATTTTATGAAAATTTTGTTGTAAAAAAAAATAGGAAGTATTATAATGGGTTCACTTATAATTCAGAAGGAGGAACAGACATGGCAGATACACCACAGGTAACAAAGGATACCATGATTGGTCAGTTATTAACTATTGATGCTGACGTTGCCCCGATTCTTATGAATATCGGAATGCACTGTTTAGGATGTCCTTCATCTCAGATGGAGACACTTGAAGAGGCTGCTATGGTACATGGAATCAATCCTGATTCTTTAGTAGATGAAATCAACAACTTTTTAGCTAGAGAAAAATAAAAAACAAGGCATTGTCTTATGACAATGCCTATTTTTGTGTCTAATTATGTAATTTTGAAAAGTATTATATCTGACCGAGTGCCTGTAATGCGTTGCCGGCAACGATGGTGTCAAAATGTTCTTCGAAATATGCCTGCTCTGCTTCGCTGTATTTTAACTGTGTAGAATACTCAGTCAAGATATTACATACTTTGTTGAAATCCTCCGGAGAATGTTCTCCCTTGGAAAGTACAAGATAATACTTGTGATCCGCTGGATTCTTATATAAATGATTGGTTTCCGTGTAAAAATCACCAAGTACATGTGCAAGACGAATGACGGTATCGATGTCTTGGAACCGGAATAATTTGGTAATGTTGATCGGTTTTTCCGGAACATCTTCCTGTACTTTGATGGGGTGATCGGCCGGGTCTACTTTTGGCATGTCCTCTTTTTGGAAAGGAACAAAACCGGTTTTTTTGCCGGAACTCCGATCGGAATTCTTTTCGCTTTCTTTCTTTAATTGTTCAAAGATATCTAAAATGTCATCTGCACCCTTGGCAGAAACGAAAGCGTTCATGGTATCCGCAAAGGATTTACCGGTATCTTTCTGATTGGCTTCCTCTGAGAATTTAGAGAAACGAGTATCTAGTTCTTCCGGATACTCTACCTTTGTAATAATTAAAATTACAGATTCACCGGATAACGGAATTGCTTCTATCATAAGAGGGATATCATCTGCTTCAAATCCAAGTTCGTAAGAAGCCTGACGCATCATCTCTCGAAACAGGTCATTGGCCTTTTCAGAACCGTAAGCCAATTCACTGATTTTTAACTGTCTGGAAACTAAATCATCTTTTGTAAGCGTGCAACGAATCTGATTATCGTTCACTCGTTCCATTTTCATGTGATCACTTCCTTCTTTGAAAATTTCCGATAATTCGCGATAAGGAAATTCTTCGTATTGGCACCTTCTCACGGTTTGTGATTAAGTAAACAAAGTATACGAATTATCAGAGGCAAAGTCAAGCAATTAAAAAGGAGATTTATGTGAAATAAATATAAAGTTAGGTCTTGTATAAAATATCGGCCTGTGCTATAAGTAAGTAAAGATGTTTCTCCATTAAGGAAATATGAAAAAAGTATTTACTTTTCCGAATTATACATCGGTTCAGCTTCTATCCCGAGGAGAAGATGTAGCAGTATATTTCGGACAACACAAGGAAACCGGGAGTTATCACGTAATTAAGTGTTTTTCCAAGACACGTTCCAATTACACCCGATTTCATCAAGAGATTAGAGTTCTTCAACAACTACAAATCCCTTATGTTCCAACTTTATATGGATATTCTCAAGATATGGATTCTTATGTGCTTTGGGAAGAGTATATGGATGGTTTGTCGTTACAGACTCTTATTTCAAGTAATTCCACAATTCAAGTAACATTATTTTATGAACTGGTTCAGGGGCTGTGTGATTTTTTGCAGGCGCTACATGGTATGGAAAAACCATTGTTGTATCTGGATTTAAAGCCGGAGCACGTTTTCCTTACGAAAAAAGGAGTTCGGGTGATTGACTTTGATCACACCTTATACCTGCAGGAAGAAACCCCCGTGTCCCATTATGGCACGTCGGGTTTTGCGGCACCGGAACTGTATACCCGTAAAATACTGGATGTACGGGCAGACGTTTATAACCTGGCTGCAGTGTTAGCACATGTATGGAAATGTGTGGAACCACAGTCCAACACCACTGTCGAAAAAGTTTTAAAGAAAGGCATGTTCAAATACAGAACCTTCCGATATGGCAGTATGCAGGCCTTCCGGGAGGCTCTAGAAAGGAGTATGGGAGAGACATCGGAAAATAGCAGAGGGGGTGATCGAAGCGTGTTGGTTCCGAGATGCAGTCAATAGGGAGATAAAAAGAGAAAAACTCGGAAAATTATATATCACAGAATCGTATGGGGGACCCGAATCCAAACACGCAAAAGAAGAAAATAAGTACTCGGGATAAAAAGAAAAAGAGAAGGAGTTCCAAAGCCTGGCTCCTGCAATAAATAAGAGAAGGGACTGATATACCGCGTATCAGTCCCGTTTTTTTAGAAATTCAGTAACTTTCCTTATAGAATGGGATATGTTATGATAAGGACTCGAGAAAAGAGTAGGAGGGAAGCTTTGAGCATGAAGCGGAAAAAGAGAAAAAGTATTTTGCCTACCATACTGATGTTTTTGGTTTTGGTAGCAATTGTAATAGCTGCAGTTTTATTGATTCGCAAATATTTGCCATCCAAGGAAACCGAAGAGTTAAGTACCTATTATGGCATGGAATCGGATAGCCAAGTGGCAGTGATTAAAGATTTTGATGTACAGAATTATTACGGATTGTTGGTAAACGACCGTGTATACCTGTCCTATGATATCGTTCAGGACGAAATAAATAGTCGTTTTTACTTTGATTCCAATGAAAATATTTTGTTTTACACCACAAGTAGTAATGTGATTTCGGTATATCCGGAAGAGACACAGTACTATGAGGGAAAAGATGCGGTAGCAACGGATTATGTGATTTTGCATTTTGATAACGGGGAAGCTTATGTAGCCTTAGATTTTGTGGCACAGTACACGGCTTTGGATTATACCCTCTACGAAGAACCCAATCGTATCGTGTTGACTACAGAATATACAGAGGTGCAGACAGCTACAGCAAAACGTCACACAGAGATCCGTGTGCTTGGTGGTATTAAGAGCCCGATTTTGCGCGAAGTAGAAGAAGGGGAGACTCTTTATGTCTTAGAACAGGGAGATAATTGGTCCTGTGTTTGTTCCGAAGATGGTGTGGTTGGTTATGTGAAAAACAAACGTCTTTCTTCTTTGGAGACGGTGACATTGACCACGGATTTTGTAGAGGACACCTTCACCCATGATTTAAAGAGTGAAACGGTGAATATGATTTGGCATCAGGTAACAAACCAGACAGCCAACAGCAAGGTAGACAGTGTATTGGCTTCCACACAGGGTGTGAATGTGATTTCTCCAACTTGGTTTTATTTGAATGATAATAGTGGAAATATTGCAAGCTTAGCGTCTTCTGATTATGTGACCTATTGTCATCAGAATGGCGTAGAAGTATGGGCATTGATTAGTAATCTGGAAAATGATGAGGTAGATACCACAGAAGTATTGACCCATACCAGTACCAGACAGAACTTGGTAAATCAGATTATTTCCTATGCAATCCAGTACAACTTAGATGGTATCAATGTGGATTTTGAAAGTTTGGAATCTGAAGCCGGGGATGCGTACGTGCAGTTTATTCGTGAACTCAGCTTAAAATGTAAAAATAACGATATTACCTTATCGATTGATAATTATGTTCCTACAGAATATACCTATTTCTACAATCGCGCAGAGCAGGCAGTGTTTGCTGACTACATAGTGATTATGGGATACGATGAACATTACAACGGTTCCGAGCAAGGTTCCGTAGCAAGTTTGCCATTCGTAACAGCAGGCGTAGAAGATACCATTGCACAGGGAGTTCCGGCGGAACAGATTATTTTGGGAATGCCATTTTATAGCAGACTTTGGGCAGTTTCCTCCGATGGAACTGTGTCCAGTCAGGTTATGACCATGAGCGAACAGCAAAGTTTGATTACCTCCCAAGGATTAAATGTCACATGGTTAGAAGATATGGGACAAAATTATGCGGAGTATGTGGAAGGGGATATCACTTATATGATCTGGTTTGAAGATAGCGCTTCCTTAGAGAAAAAGCTGGAATTAATCGGAACATACGGATTAGGTGGTGGCTCATTCTGGAAATCAGGCCTTGAAACATCAGACATCTGGGACACAATAATTAAATATGTGAATTGATTTTTTCGAAAAAAGATGATACATTATGCTATAAGGTTTTTACAAAATATTTATAAAATTTTATAAATTTTTTGAATTTGTGTAGTATTTTTGGATTTAGGTTTTTCGGGGTTAGCAGTTATGCAAAATTAGGGAAATTTTGCATAACTGCGTTTTTTTTGCCCTAAAAACAGAAAATAAGTTCGAAAATCATAGGCCTTACCAAAAAGGATTTTGTGAAGTCTAAAAGAATACTCGGGGGAAAGGACAGAAAGAACAGCAGGGTGAACACATGAAAAAAAGACTTATAGCAGGATTTCTTGCCTTATTTATGGTATTTCAAGGAATACCACAAATGGCCGCCTATGCAGAAGATAGCACAGGCACAAGTGTAACGGAGGAGGTGCTTTCCACAGAAGACACCACTCTGGATTCCACAGATACAACGGTGACTGTGGAAGAAAATAATGGAACTACAGTTTCTGAGGAAACGACAGAAACAACCACAGAAAGTACAGAAGAAAACACGGAGAATACCACAGAAGCCGTGACAGAAAGTACAGAGACAGAGAGTACAGAGGAGGAAATAACATTTTCTATTTCCGCACTTGGTAGTAGCAATACAACCACCGGAACGGAATTGGATTTGAGTATTTCATCTTTATTTACCTTCTCTTACAATTCTTTCTATTACACTGTGAATGATACCAAGGTATCCTTTGCCTTAACAGACAATGTGTATACCATGGATACAGACAACTATTCGGTATTAAACATTACGGAAATTGGCGGGGAAATTGCCTTTACGATAGCAGATCCCCATACGGATTTAAGCGAAGGAGACTATTTTACGTATACCTTCCCTACCGTACTTTCCTTAAAGGATGTGTCTGATACAGCGATTTTAGATGAAACAGTAGGTGCGACCATTGCAACTTATAGTATTCAGGACAATGTATTAACGGTAACCTTGGGGGATGCGGTAAGTACCGATGGTATTTATGCCATTGAAGCAGCCATTGCTTTTACTGCTACATTGAATACAGATGAAATTGGCACAGAAGATGCCAATAGTTATGAAGTGCTACCGGCAACTGCCAACAATAGTGCATATACGTTGGAGTTACCGAAAGTGCCTACAGAAATTTCCGGACTTACAAAAGAAGCTTCTGAGGTGCAAGTAGATGCCACTACAGGAAACCAGTATGTGGATTGGACCATTACGGTTGGTAGTGATGCTTCCAGTTCCGGATTAAGCTTGGAAGGTATGGCAGTTACGGATACCATTACTTCCGGGGAATTGACCTTTGCAGGTGCCTATTTAGGTTCTTCCTACGGAACCGGTACTCAGATTTTGGAAGAGGATAGCGAAAACACTTCCTTTTCTTATACTTTTGAAAGTGGTGCAACAGCACCGGCAACGATTGTTGTACGTACGTATTTGACAGAAACATTGTCAGAAACTGCGTATAGCAATGCTTATGATAGCGATAGTACCAATGACGTAACAACCACGACCAACACAGTTACCTTGGATGCAGGCACATCTAGCTTGTCCTTGGCAGCAGATAGTACAGAAGCCAGCGCTTCTGTAGTCGTACCTTATGCTACAGTTTCTAAGCAGGGAACACAGATTAGTGGAAATTCTATGGATTGGACCATTACGGTAAATAGCGATCATGTGGAATTCTACAAAGCCATTGTTAGCGATATTTTATCTCTTGGATTGACTGTGGATGAGACTGCAGGCGTTCGTATTGAGGGAGATGACGGTACCTCCATTACCTTGGATGGAGATAATACTTCTGATAGCAGTACCGGAATTTCTTATACCTTAGAGACGGATGCTTCCACAGGTCAGCAAACGTTATATATTTATTTTGGAGATGATTCCCATTATGGCTATAGTGCGGAATATACGATTTCCTTTACCACAGATATTGCTGTGGACTACAGCACAAGCGAAGACACCAGCTTAGATTCCACCGTAAGTAACGCAGCATATATTCAGGCGTTATATCCAAGTGGAAGCGGCACCGGTACCGGAAAAGTATGGGGAATTCCGGCAGTGTCCACCAATTTTTCCGCTGTTTACATTAGCAAAGAGTCCACGGAGGCAAGTACCACCACCGGTTTAATCACCTGGGCGGTATATCCGGGAACGAGAATTGAAGATTATGGGACAGCTGTGATTACGGATACCATTACCCTGGATGATCAAGAATTATCCGGGACACCAACGGTAGCGTATGAGGATGGTACCGAACTTTCCAGTGGAGGATATTCCTATACTTATGATGAAACCACAGGAGAATTGGTATTTACCTTTGACGAAAGTGTATTAACAAGTGATGGAAAAACTTTGGATGATGTTGTAATTATCTATCAGACAAAGGCCCTTACTTATTTTCAGTCTAACGAAAACCATACTTACAGTGATTCCGTAGAATTGTCTATTACCTATAGTTCAAAGGAGTACACTGCAACAGCATCTGCTACTGCAGAATTACAGAACAACCTTTTGGATAAATCCATTGAGGTGGTTAACGATACAGAAAACAATGTAAGTTATTATCACTTCACCATTCCGATAAACGCCAATGGCATGACTTTGGCTGATGTATCGGTAAGTGATGATTTAAGCAGTATTTTCTATACAGATTTGAATGATGCAAGTACGGTACTTTCTACAGATTTGTTTACCATCGCATCTGCCGGAACTGCTTCTGATTATGCATACAAAACTTACGTCACAGATCAAGACGGAAATTTTGATACCGATGCAACGGTAACTGTTGATGATGACGCGAAAACGGTTACGGCAAGTTGGACTTCGGATATTACAGAAGAAAAAATCTTACATATTTATGTTTCTTTTGATGCTTCTGCCCTTACCCCGGACGGAACGTTAAGCGAAACAACGATTTACGCAAACAATACAGCGGTATTAGCTTCCAGTACCTTGTTGACCACAGATCAAACGCTTTCTGTGACCACAGCCAGCGATGATACCAATAGTTTCGTAAATGAAGTATTGGATAAGTCAGGTACGTTTGTTTCTGATGATGACTCTATTACATGGAATATTACCGTAAATGCCAACCATGCAGATATTTCCGGCTATTTGACATACACGGATACCATTAGCAAAGGTTTGGCTTTTGACAGTACCACCTTCCAGGTGACAACAGACGACGGAGAAGATGTGACAGCAAGTGCTTCGGTAACTTCTGAGCCACAATTGGATGGAACCACCGTTTTAACCATTACGTTGCCAAGTGGTACTACCACAGAATCCTATGTGATTAGTTATGCTACAGCCATTACCACAAGTGATTCTACAACCAGACTAAATAATCTTAGTAACACCGTAGTTTTAGGAACAGAAACCACCGTAGATACCACAAAAACAGCAGTGGTACAGGCTTCAGCAAAGAGCTCAGGTAGTGCAAAGGCACGAGTAACACTTACCTTTACCAAGGTAGATGCAGCCAGCACTTCAGACAACCCAATTTATGTAGCCGGTGCTTTATATGGTGTGTATTCCGATGCAAGTTGTGAAACGTTAATCTATTCTGCTTACACAGATGAAAATGGGGAAGTTTCCTTGATCGCACCATGGAGTACCACAAGCAATACTTATTACGTAAAAGAAATTTCTGCGAAGTATGCAACTTCTTCGGTAAGTGCAACCCAGGGATACTATACAGCAGACGAAACAATCTATGGTGCGTATACATACACCACACCGGGAACGAAAGCAATTGTTCCTTATAAGGATGGTTATTCTTTTACCGATAACCGTGCAAATTATTTCGTGGACAGCAGAACAACCAGTGTAGTCGGAGACGTAACAATTACAAAATCCTATACATTAGCAGATATCACGGCGAGTGTGGTGAAGAATGGTGTGACCGTAGAAGGATTACAGTCCACATTTACCTTATATTTATATCCAAGTGGGGTAGAAGGTAGTTCAAAAACCGCAGTGACTTTATATGAGACTACCACAGAAGGTACCTATACTTATGATGAGGAGAATGCTTCTTCTACAACCGCAGCGACTGTTCAGAACTTGGCTTCCGGCGCAGACGGTACCGGTACCTTTACCATTACAGATTTGCCATTCGGATTGTACGGAATTGTGGAAACTGTAGCGGCAGACGGATATGTATTAGACAGCACCGTGCATTATTTCACCGTTTCTTACGGAACAGATACTACAGTAACCACAGCCACTGTGTCTGCAGGCAGTGATTTTGATGAGACGTATACCATTGCAAATACGTCAACAGACGCGATTGTGACCTTACAAAACAGTGATGGAGCAACCGTGACCTCCGAGAGTCAGTATGTATTGTCCGGAGATTTGATTTTAGATGGTACAGATACTTCTGCCACAGATACATTGACCTTATCCGGTTCGGATTTGGCAGATGGCGTGGAACTTTTAGGCGTATTGAAAACCGGTCAGACTTATAGTATTACTGCAGAAAGTGTACAAGCCGGATATATTACACCAGGCACTACCACCTTCACGGTAAATACAGATGGTTCGATTACCTTAAAATCAGCCGGAAATGGAAGCGTTTCCGGAACGACCCTTACCATTACGCAAAAACCTACCACCTTTACATTTACACTGCAGGATTCCAATGGTGTAACAGTGACGGATGCAGTGATTACAGTGACGGATAGCACAGGAACTGAGGTGGCTACATGGACAACAGATGGTACCTCTGTTACGTTAACCGGTATTTTGGTAGCAGGAGAGACCTACACCATTACGGAAACAAGTCCGGATACCGTTGTATCAACGGAGGATGCGACTTTGACACTCACGGTATCAGAGGATGGAGCTTCTGCGACTGTGACAAACAGTGAAGATACTTTGACAGCGACTGTGGCTTCTAAAACCACGGTGACTATGGTAAATCAACGTGTACTTGCGAATCTTTCCATTACGAAGTTGGATGCATTGACCGGAGAAGCAGTTCCGGCAGTATCGACAGATAGTTTGACGGATTATGCTGCATTTGAGATTCATCAGTATACAGGAAGCATTGACGACCCAACAACAGATGTGACTATTGCAACGATTCAGACAAACAGCGATGGAGTGGCACTTACAACAGAATGTGCCAGTACCGTGACAAACAGTACATATTCCAATAAAGCCTTGGCCCTTGGTTTAACCGTAGGCACTTACTATATTGTGGAAGTGACAGCACCTACTGCATATGAATTAAATGAAGAAAAGGTTACCTTTGAGGTGACCAATAGTGATCAGGGCAATACCATTTCCTTAAGTGTGAGCGATGAGCGTAAAACAGGAACCATGAACCTGACGGTGACTACAGATGGAACAGCTTCCCTGGATGGTGCCGAATTTGGTGTTTATACTTACAATGAGACCACAGGGGAATATGAAGAAGTTTTGGATGCCGACGGAAATGCAAGAACCGTCACGGTTACAGAGGACACAACCGCTTCTGTAACTACAGCGACCGGAACGATTTCAGACTTAACCTGGGGTGTGGATTATTACTTAAAGGCATTAAACGTGCCTTCCGGATATCGATTTGATGAAAATATGCATGGAGCATATACCATTACAGCAACCAGCGTAAATGCAACTGTGGAAGTGGAATTATCAGAAATTGTAACTTCCATCACTTTCTTAAAGCAGGGACAAAAGAGTACCGGTGCGACTGAAAGTGCATTAGAAGGGGTTTCCTTTACTGTAAGCGGTATTTTTGCCGGAGACAGTGAAACTACTACGAAAACATTTACAACCGGAGAAGATGGTACCTTTACCATTACAAACCAGATTGTAGCCGGAAATACCTACACAGTGACAGAAGGAACAGCACCTTCCACAACTGTAGATGGTGAGACCTATACTTATGCGGTAATCGATAGCTTTACTTTTGCCGTAGATGCATATGGAAAAGTAACCTCCCTTGGAGCTGCCGAGGAAGGCACAACCATGAATGAGAACCAGTTGACTTGGGAATCAAGTGACGGAGAAATTACGAAGATTATTATGACGGACTGGATGACCGGCTTCTATATTGAAACAGTGGGAGATACCACAGATACAGCTGTAACCGGATCGGAACTTGTGATTACTTCTGCGGACGGTACCGAAACCTATCGCACAGTAACCGTGACTTCCGAAGATGGTAAGGTGTTTGTAGAAGGTTTGGTTCCGGGAACTTATATGGTTTCGGAAACAACCGTACCAACCGGTTATAACCGTGCATATTCCGTAACCTTTACTTTAAATGAGGATAATACCGTAGAGATTACTTCTACAGATGGGACCGCAGCAGACTACTCTACAACAGGAACTGCTTATAGTATTTCTACTGAGAATGTGGCAGTGATTGTCATGGATCATGAAACCAATCAATTGAGTTTCACCACTTCTGTTCGTATTTACAACGGAAATGAAGACGGTAGTGTCGGAAATTATGATGGAACTACAGCACTAGCAGGTGTGACCTATGGTGTATACAGTGATAGTACATGTGAAACACCGGTAACTGACGCAGATGGAAATGCCATTACCCTTACTTCTGAAAGTGCAAGCAGCAGTGCTGTGGCAAGTGTTGCGTCCTTAGAATTAGGAATAACTTATTACTTAAAGGCGATTTCTGTACCGGATATGGATACAGCCACCGTTGTTTTAGATGATACTGTTTACAGTGCAACGGTAGACGGATCTACCTTTGCCGGTTTAACCAACACAGAAACCAACGAAGTTGTCACAGATGTGGTATTTGAAGTTTATAGAAGTACCATTAGTTTTACTAAGATTGAGGAAGATAGTATTACAGAAGAAAATCCGGAAGGAAAGGCATTGCAGGGTTCTGTATACGGATTGTATCAGTTGGATTCCAATATTATAGACAATAGTACGGATGCAGATACTTCCCTTTTGTCCGCCATTAAAGAAAAAGCGGCAACGGTAGTACAGTTCTTTGCTACTTTACTCTTTGGTTCGCCGGTTTCTGTAAATGCGGAAGAAACAACAGACACCACAGAGTCAGATACATCTGCAATTGAAGTAAATGGAGATACTTACACCTTAGTGGCGACTGCAACTACAGACGCAGACGGGGTATTGACCTTTACCAACGTCGTTGCAGGTCAGACATACATGATTAAAGAACTTTCTGCTCCGGAAGGATATGCGATTTCTTCTGAAGTGGTAGCAGTTACTTTGACATACGATGCTTCTACAGATTCTTACACCACAGACATGGGTGAGTCAGATGTATGGACCTATGATGCAGCTACCAATAAATACTATTGGAATGAACCGGTCGTACAGGTAGAGATTTTCTTGACGGATGAATCAGACAATTACTTGGACGGCGGTGTCATGGAACTTTTGGATGAAGAAGGCGAAGTCGTTATGACTTCTACCGGAGACGCAACTTGGACTACAAGTAGTGAAGATGGAGAAAGCTTCAATGGTATTTTGACCATTGGTAGTACTTATACCGTACATCAGCTTTCCGCTCCATCCGGTTATCAGAAATCTGATGTTACCTTTACGGTAGAAACCAGCACCCGTTCCAATGGGGACAATTACGTACAAAACGTTGTGGTTGTGGATCCGCAGGTGGTTACAACGACAGATGGAACGATTTTGACAGATACAGTGGTTGCTACTTCTTCCGGAAGTGATGACACGACAACGACTTCAAGCAGCGGAAATCCAAGTACCGGTGATCCGTTTACCTTCATTCCGGCAGTGGGACTTTTGACTGCAGGTGTGGTATTGTTTGCAGTAGGTGCAAAGAAAAAGAGAAAAGAGGAGTAAAGGATTTGTGAAGTCCATTGCGAAATAAAAAGGTCTGTGGCATAATTGTTTCGTAAAAATGAATTCACAAAAGAGGGGATTTTTATGAGTATTACAAGCACAAATTTTGGGGTAACAAAGACCGGAGAAGAGGCATATCTGTATCGTTTGGAAAATAAATCCGGTGCTTATGTTGAAATTACAAATTTCGGAGCCAGAGTGGTTTCCATTGTGGTTCCGGATAAAAAAGGAGAAATGAGGGATGTGGCCCTTGGTTTCTCCAACTTAAAGGATTATGAAGAAGACGACGCATACTTGGGCTCCATTTGTGGACGCTATGCCAATCGTATTTGCAAAGGAAAGTTCACTTTAAACGGAAAAGAATATTCCCTTGCAATCAACAATGGACCCAATGCACTTCATGGCGGTGTGGTAGGATATGCACTGCGCACCTGGAAGGCAGAGCCGGTTTCTGATGAAAATAAATTGGTGTTGACCATTGATTCACCTGATGGAGAAGAAGGTTATCCGGGTAATTTAACCTTACAGGTGGTATATAAATGGTCAGAGGACAATGAGTTGACCATTCAGTACGAAGCGGTCAGTGATGCGGATACGATTTTAAATGTGACCAATCACACCTACTTCAACTTGAATGGACATGCATCCGGCACAGTATTAGATCATTCTTTACGTGTCGATGCAGACCAGGCAACTGCAATTGACAACACCTTGATTCCAACCGGTGAGATTGTTTCTGTAAAAGGAACCGCTTTGGACTTTACGGAGTTTAAGACCATCGGTAAGGACATTGATGCCGAGGAAGAACAGATGAAGATGACACAGAATACCTACGACCACAACTTGGTATTGAATGGTAGTGGCTTAAGAGAGGCTGCGGTTCTGCTGTCAAAGGAGTCTGGTATTCGTATGACCACCTTTACAGATCAGCCGGGATTACAGGTGTATGTAGTGGATTATGTGATTCGTCATACCGGAAAGCATGGACAGGACTATGTACCGCATGCATCCGTATGCTTAGAAACACAGCATTTCCCAGATTCTATCAATCATGAGAATTTCCCATCTGTCGTTTGTAAAGCGGGCGAGAAATTCCAAAGTACAACGATTTATAATTTTTCTGTTTTGAGTTAAATTTATTAAAAAAAGGATGCAAAAGGTTCCTTCGGTAAATTCTTGACCGGAGGGACCTTTTTTTCTTGAGTAATAGAGGCTAGTGTGCTATAATCTCTAAGGATTTTGAGAAAATCAAACCGGTGAATAATTACGGGGTGTGGCTCAGGTGGTAGAGCGCTAGACTGGGGGTCTAGAGGCCGCAAGTTCAAGTCTTGTCACTCCGACTGAGCTCCAATCACATTTGTGGTTGGAGTGTTTTTATATAATAGGAAATACTTCACCAATGGTCTGTTCATTGCGCGTAACGTAAAGGATGCAAAAATGGAAACAAAAACAGTTAAAATCAATCGAGAAAAAATAGAACCCTCTGTGATGGAGGAAGCCGGAAGCTTTTTACAAGCCGGTGAACTGGTAGCTTTTCCGACAGAAACCGTATATGGACTGGGAGGAGATGCCTTGCAAAAGGGTGCTTCTCGGAAAATTTATGCAGCAAAGGGTCGTCCTTCCGACAATCCGCTGATTGTTCATATTGCCGAGTTTTCTGCATTGGAAAAGATTGTAAAAGAGGTGCCGGAAAGTGCCAAGAAATTGGCAGATGCATTTTGGCCGGGGCCGTTGACCATGATTTTATGGAAAAATAAACGAGTTCCTTATGAAACCACCGGAGGTATGGAAACGGTAGCGATTCGTATGCCAAAGGATGAAATCGCGTTATCTTTGATTCGTGCAGCAGGTGGATATGTGGCAGCGCCAAGTGCAAATACATCCGGACGTCCAAGTCCAACGAAAGCCTCACATGTGGCAGAGGATCTTTCCGGTAAAATTGCCATGATTTTAGATGGCGGTCCGGTGGGAATTGGAATTGAATCCACCATAGTAGATTTATCAGAGGATACACCGACCATTTTAAGACCCGGTTATATTACGAAGGAAATGTTACAAGAGGTGATAGGACCGGTGCAAATGGATCCGGGTTTGATTTCTGCAGATTCCAAGGTGAAGCCAAAAGCACCCGGTATGAAATATCGTCATTACGCCCCGAAGGCCGATCTTTTAATCGTGAATGGGGAAGAAGACGCTGTGGTTGCAAAAATCAACGAATTGGTGCAACAACGTATGGAGGCCGGAGAAAAAATTGGAATTTTGGCTTCGGAGGAGACAAAAGTGAAATATAAGATGGGTCAGGTCATCTCTATGGGGAAACGAGAAGACGAGGATTCTATCGCACAGCATTTATATGATGCATTACGTACTTGCGATGAACTACAGCTGGATGGAATTTATTCTGAGAATTTTTCCACGCCAAGAATTGGACAAGCAATCATGAATCGCTTGTTAAAAGCAGCAGGACATCATATGATAGAAGTATAGAGGGTTTTTAAGAAAGTGTGGGATTATTATGAGGGAATACGAAAAAATCATCTTTGTAGATGAGCATGGTACCTGTCGTGCCCCAATGGCCGCAGGTATTTTCCGGGAACAGAACTTGCAACATCCCATCTTGGTAGAAGCAAGGGGATTGGTTACTTTATTTCCGGAACCATTGAATCAAAAGGCTGAGGCGGTCATGATCAGTAATGGCATTCAGTTTGAACAATATGCCTCCAGCCAGTTTGTAAAAGAGGATGTAACGGAAAATACCCTTGTCATTGTCATGGAACACGAACAACGGGAAAAGGCATTGGCAGTTGTGGGAAATGATGTGTCTGTAGAGGATGTACAGGTTTTAAATGAACTCATTGGGGATGAACTTGAAATTATGAATCCTTATGGGGGAACCCTGCAGTCCTATGGATTGTGCTTTGAAACTATGAGAAAAGCAATAAAAAAACTACGTAAAATGATGAATGAAGAAGAGGAGTAATATATGTCTAAAGTAGTAGTTATGGATCATCCATTGATCCAGCACAAAATTGGATTAATTCGAAGAACAGAAACCGGAACACAGGAATTCCGTAGATTAATCAGCGAAATCGCTATGTTAGAATGTTATGAAGCAACCAGAGATTTGCAGCTTGCAGATGTGGAAATTCAGACACCTATTTGCAAAACAACAGTAAAAGAGTTAAAGGGTAAGAAATTGGCAGTTGTTCCGATTTTACGTGCAGGTCTAGGTATGGTAGACGGCATGCTTACCATGATTCCTTCTGCAAAGGTGGGACACATTGGTTTATATCGTGATCCGGAAACTTTGGAACCGGTGGAATATTATTGCAAATTGCCGGAAGACTGCGACAATCGTGAAGTGTTTGTAGTAGATCCAATGCTTGCTACCGGAGGATCTTCTGTGGCAGCAATTCAGATGTTAAAGGATAAAGGAGTGAAAAATATTCACTTTATGTGCATTATTGCAGCACCGGAAGGTGTGGAAAAAATGCAGGAAGCTCATCCGGATGTGGACATTACCATTGGTTCCTTGGATGAACACTTAAATGAACACGGCTATATTGTTCCGGGACTTGGTGATGCAGGAGACCGTATCTTTGGAACAAAATAAGAAAAATCATACAAAAGGAGAAGGCTATGTCAGATAAGAGAACGGATTATATCAGCTGGGATGAATATTTCATGGGTGTTGCCATGTTGTCCGGAATGCGTTCCAAGGATCCACATACGCAGGTGGGGGCCTGCATTGTGAGTCAGGACAATAAGATTTTGTCTATGGGATACAACGGATTTCCGCAGGGCTGCTCAGATGATGAGTTTCCTTGGGCCAGAGAAGGTGGTCCTTTGGAAAACAAGTACTTGTACACCACCCACAGCGAATTGAATGCCATTTTGAATTATCGTGGCGGCAGTTTAGAAGGGGCAAAACTATATGTATCCTTGTTTCCATGCAATGAATGTGCAAAAGCCATCATTCAAAGTGGAATCAAAACCATCATCTATGATGATGACAAATATGAGAAAACACCATCGGTTATGGCATCTAAAAGAATGCTACGTGCAGCCGGTGTAGAATACTATCGTTATGAACATTCAAACAGAGAGATAAACATTTCACTCTAAAGTAGTAGAGTTTTTTGAAAAAGCCTTATTTATAAGGCTTTTTTTCATTCTTTTTCATTTTTTTTTCATAAACGTGGACGTAGACAACCATAGGAAAAATGTTATAATCAGTATATGTAGCGTGGAGTACGGTGCGTATTCACGCGTTCTAAGGCAGACATCAGGAGGGAAGACAGATATGAAGTATAAGAGTAGTGTTTATAAATCATTCGTTCTTATCATGCAGTTCGGCATTAATATGCTGGTCCCGATTTTTGCCTGCACATTCATCGGAATCTGGATCGGGGAGAAAGTTCAATCAGATTTAATAGTATTACCTCTTTTTGTAATTGGAGCATTGGCGGGATTCCGCAATTGCTACATCATGGCCAAAAAGGTTTATGAGGACGAGGAGAAAGAGAGGGATCATGTTCAAAAGAATAAATGAGGCCTTACCGGGGCTTTTACTTGGAATTTTATTTTATGGAATACTCGTAGAGCTTATTGGGGTGTGGTTCGTAGAGGACAAATGGGCATATTCCATTGGACTTGCCATAGGGATTTTTTGTGCCCTTGGTATTGCAGTTCACATGGCAGTTACCTTAGATATCGCTATGGACTTAGGGTCTGAAAAGGCAGCCAGAGCTAAGGTAACAACCCAAGGTTTGTTACGATATGCGCTGGTTGTTGTGCTTTTTATACTGGTGGTTTTCCTAAAAGTAGGGAACCCGGTTACAGCAGTGCTTGGTATTTTTGGCTTGAAAGCTGCAGCATATTTGCAGCCTTTAATGCATAAATTATTTCCATTTCTTAACGAGAGGAACCAGGAATCTCAAGAAACGGAATAAAATAAAATAAGGAGGTGAGCGAATGGGAAGTGCAATTTTGATGAGCGCTGACGTAGACTTTATGATTCATGGATTGATTTCCTATACAATCTTTGGTCAAGAAGTTTGGATTACGACTTCACATGTATGCATCCTACTGGTTATGCTGCTCATCCTGGCATTTGCTATTGCGGCAAATCGCAAAATGGCGCATGCCACTGACGTGCCCGATGGATTCCAAAATGTCGTCGAATTAGTCGTCGAAAAATTGGATGGAATGGTGGAAAACGTTATGGGCGGAAATGCAAAGTACTTCGCAAATTATGTGGGTACCATTTTCATTTTCATCCTAATCAGTAACTTCTCTGGTTTGCTTGGTTTAAGACCACCAACCGCAGATTACGGAACAACATTCGCCATGGCACTCATGACATTCAGCATCATCACGTTCCAAAAGTTCAAACATCAGCATGTGACAGGTGTTTTGAAGGGACTGATGGACCCGTGGCCGTTCTGGTTACCGATTAACTTAATTGGTGACATCGCGGTACCGATTTCAATGTCACTTCGTTTGTTCGCAAACGTACTTTCCGGCGTTGTTATTGAGGCATTGGTATACACCTTGCTGTCGAACCTGGCATTAATTTGGCCGGCAGCCTTACATGTATACTTCGATTTGTTCTCAGGCGCCATTCAAACCTATGTCTTCTGTATGCTGACAATGACCTATGTAAATCAGGCAATTGAAGACGGAGACTATTAATCGTGGCAACAAAGTCACAAAAAAGGAGGATTTAACTATATGAATATTACAGGAGAAGATTTAATTAAAGCTTGCTCAGCAATCGGTGCAGGACTTGCTCTTATCGCCGGTGTAGGACCTGGTATTGGACAGGGTATTGCCGCAGGACATGCAGCATCAGCAGTAGGACGTAACCCGGGTGCAAAATCCGATATTACAAGTACCATGCTTCTTGGACAGGCCGTAGCCGAAACAACAGGTCTTTATGGTCTTGTTACTGCATTACTCCTTATGTTCGTACAGCCACTCGTTGGTTAAGACAACCACTGAGGGAAAACTACGAAAGGAGGTCTTAAAGAGTTTCTATGGAATATACAAGATTATTTGATCTTGATGCTCAGCTGATTCACGATACCGTGCTTTTGGCCATCGCAATTTTCTTCTTATTCCTTGCTCTTTCTTACTTGCTCTTTAATCCGGCAAGAAAGATGTTAGAGGACAGAAAAAATAAAATTGCAGCTGACTTGAGCAATGCAGCAGAAGACAAGAAAACTGCCGCAGAGTTAAAAACAGAGTACGAAGATAAGCTGAAAAATATAGACAAAGAAGCAGAAGCAATCCTTTCCGAAGCCAGACAAAAAGCGCTGAAAAACGAAGCAAAGATTGTAGATGAGGCAAAAGCAGAAGCTAGCCGCATTATCAAACGTGCCCAGGAAGAAGCAGAATTGGAAAAGAAGCGTGCTATGGATGAGATGAAACAGGATATCGTCAACATCGCTTCTCTTATGGCAGGAAAGGTCGTTGCAGATAAAATCGATACTACAGTTCAGAATTCTCTGATCGATGAGACATTAAAGGAAATGGGTGATTCGACATGGCTAAGTTAGTATCCAAGGTTTACGGAGATGCATTATATGAGTTGGCCATTGAGGAAAATCGTGTAGATGCCCTTTTGGATGAAGTCACTGCATTAAAGCAGATTTTGACGGAAAACCAGGACTTACTCAAGTTAATGAATCATCCGAAAATCGTCAAAGAAGAAAAAGAAAAAATTATAGAGGAAACCTTCAAAGGAAGAGCTTCCGATGAGGTGACAGGTCTTTTGAAACTTTTGGTAGAAAAGGACCACAGTCAGGAAATTCTTAAAGTGCTTCAATATTTTATTGATGCAGTCAAAGAATACAAACACATCGGAACCGCATATGTACAGACCGCTGTTGAATTGACAGAGGCACAAAAGGCTTCCGTAAAACAAAGACTACTGGATACTACAGACTATGTGGACTTTGAAATGGATTACAAGGTAGATACCTCGTTAATTGGAGGTATGGTGATTCGTATCGGCGACAGAGTTGTGGACAGTAGTATCAAAACAAAGCTTTATGACCTATCCAAGCAGTTACTTGAGATTCAGGTTGGTACTTTGTAAAAAAAAGAAAGCAGGTGAAAGCACTCCATGAATTTGAAACCAGAAGAGATCAGTTCCGTAATTAAGGATCAGATAAAAAGATACGCTTCAGAACTTGAAGTGGCAGATGTTGGAACGGTCATTCAGGTGGCAGACGGAATCGCTCGTATCCATGGCTTAGAGAATGCCATGTCAGGCGAACTCCTGGAATTTCCGGGAGAAGTTTATGGAATGGTATTAAACCTTGAAGAAGATAATGTTGGTGCCGTATTACTCGGTAGCCAGAAAAATATCAACGAGGGTGATACCGTAAAAACCACCGGAAGAGTCGTAGAAGTACCTGTTGGCGATTGCATGTTGGGCCGTGTTGTAAATGCACTTGGACAACCAATCGACGGCAAGGGACCGATTGAGACTGACAAGTTCCGTCCAATTGAACGTGTTGCTTCCGGCGTTATTTCCAGAAAATCTGTTGATACACCTTTACAGACCGGTATTAAAGCCATTGACTCCATGATTCCAATCGGACGTGGACAACGTGAGTTGATCATTGGTGACCGTCAGACAGGTAAAACAGCGATTGCAATTGATACCATCATCAACCAGAAGGGACAGAACGTAAAATGTATTTACGTTGCCATTGGTCAGAAGGCATCAACGGTTGCTACAATCGTTAAAACATTAGAAGAATATGGTGCTATGAGTTACACCACTGTTGTTGCATCAACAGCCAGCGAACTTGCACCATTACAGTATATTGCTCCATACGCAGGATGTGCGATCGGAGAAGAATGGATGGAGAACGGCGAAGACGTGCTTGTTATCTATGATGACTTGAGTAAGCATGCTACCGCTTATCGTACCCTCTCCTTACTGCTTCGTAGACCACCAGGACGTGAAGCTTATCCGGGTGATGTATTCTACTTACATTCCAGATTATTGGAAAGAGCAGCTAGACTTTCTGATGCTTTAGGCGGAGGTTCTTTAACTGCACTTCCAATCATTGAGACACAGGCAGGCGACGTTTCTGCATACATTCCGACCAACGTAATTTCTATTACAGACGGTCAGATTTATCTGGAAACCGAAATGTTTAACTCCGGATTCCGTCCGGCGATTAACGCAGGTCTTTCTGTATCCCGTGTAGGTGGTTCTGCGCAGATTAAGGCTATGAAGAAGATTGCAGCACCGATTCGTGTCGAGTTAGCACAGTATCGTGAACTTGCAGCATTTGCACAGTTTGGTTCTGAACTTGATGCGGCTACCAGCGAACAGTTGGCACAGGGTGCTCGTATTCGTGAGATTTTAAAACAGCCACAGTATCAGCCAATGCCTGTTGAAAAACAGATTATTATCATTTACGCAGCAACGAAGAAATACTTACTGGATATTCCGGTAGAAGATATTCTTCGTTTCGAAGCAGAACTTTTCGATTATGTAGATACCAAGTATCCGGAAGTTCCGGAAAGTATCCGCACCAAGAAGGTTCTGGAAGAAGATGTGGAAAAGAAGTTGGTGAAAGCCATCGAAGAATGCAAAGCTTCATTTAAATAATAGGAGGTGATCTGGCATGGCGTCCATGAAGGATATCAAGAGACGTAAAACCAGTATTCAAAGTACTCAGCAGATCACAAAAGCCATGAAGCTTGTATCCACGGTTAAATTGCAGAAGGCGAAAACCCGTGCAGAACAAACCAATCCATACTTCAATTTGATGTATCAGACCGTAAAGGAAATGTTAGGAAAATCGGGAACGATTTTACATCCCTACTTACAACCGGGTGAATCCGATCGCAAGGCAGTGGTAGTGATTACCTCTAACCGCGGTCTTGCCGGAGGATACAACTCCAATGTTGTAAAACTGATTACCCAAGGCGATTTGCCAAAGGACCAATTGGATATTTATACCATTGGTAATAAAGGTAGAGAAGCTTTGGAGCGCAGAGGCTACACCATCAAAGAAGATTATTCTTCTGTGATTGAAGCCCCGGCTTATGAGGATGCAAAAGTTATTTGTGACCGTATTTTGGAAGAATATGCAAAGGGAGAAATCGGTGAGATTTATCTGGCATATACCTATTTCAAAAATACCGTGTCTCATGAACCTCGATTATTGAAACTGTTACCGGTGGATATATCTGAAGTGAAAGGCGAAGAAACCACGGAAAGCAATCTGATTATGAATTATGAGCCTACAGAAGAAGAGGCATTGGACATGATTATTCCAAAATATGTGACCAGCCTTTTCTATGGTGCATTGATTGAAGCAGTTGCTTCTGAAAATGCAGCACGTATGCAGGCCATGGATTCAGCAACCAGCAATGCTGAGGACATGATTAGTGATTTGTCACTGAAATACAACAGAGCCCGCCAGGGATCAATTACACAGGAATTGACCGAGATTATCGCGGGAGCAGAGGCTATTTCATAGTCTTTAAAATCTATAAAAACGAAGGAGAAAAACAATGGCAGACAATAATGTTGGTAAGATTACCCAGATTATCGGAGCCGTTCTGGATATTAAATTCCAGGAAGGTTATCTGCCTGAGATCAACGACGCAATTAAGATTCCGTTGAAGGACGGAAAAGACTTAACTGTAGAAGTTGCTCAGCATCTGGGAGATGATACCGTTCGTTGTATCGCTATGGGACCAACAGATGGACTGGTTCGAGGAATGGATGCCAAAGCTACGGGAAAACCAATTTCCGTACCGGTTGGTGAAAATACCTTGGGACGTATGTTCAATGTTTTAGGAGATCCTATTGATGAGCAGGCTGCACCTACTGACGTAGAAGTATGGCCAATTCATAGAAAAGCACCGGCATTTGAAGAGCAGGCAACTTCTCAGGAAATGTTGGAAACCGGTATTAAAGTCGTAGATTTGCTTTGCCCATACCAGAAGGGTGGTAAAATCGGACTTTTCGGTGGTGCCGGCGTAGGTAAAACCGTATTAATTCAGGAGTTAATTCACAATATCGCTACCGAGCACGGTGGATATTCTGTATTTACCGGTGTAGGAGAGCGTACCCGTGAAGGTAACGACCTTTACTACGAAATGAAAGAATCTGGCGGTATTGACAAGACCACCATGGTGTTCGGTCAGATGAACGACCCACCTGGAGCCAGAATGAGAGTTGGTCTTGCAGGCCTTACCATGGCTGAATATTTCCGTGATAAGGGTGGAAAGGACGTGCTCCTTTTCATTGACAATATTTTCCGTTTTACACAGGCTGGTTCAGAAGTTTCTGCGTTGCTTGGACGTATGCCTTCTGCCGTAGGTTATCAGCCAACCTTACAGACTGAAATGGGTGCTTTGCAGGAGCGTATCACTTCTACAAAGAACGGATCCATCACATCTGTACAGGCTGTATACGTACCGGCGGACGACTTAACAGACCCGGCACCGGCTACCACATTCGCGCATTTGGACGCTACCACCGTATTGGAACGTTCCATCGCCGA
>JAZOTM010000009.1:0-132944 GCA_045657625.1 Lachnospiraceae bacterium | reverse complement strand
ATGAAGTTAATAAGCCAGCAATTCTGTTGATAGAGTTGTTGAATGAGTTGAAGTAAATAAAGTATAATGTTCATGAGCATTGGCTCCTTTCTGGGTGTCTTCTTGGTCGTTGACATTATACCAAAAAGGGAGGTCAATGCTCTTTTTATTTTGAACTCCCGATAAATCAAGGTTTTAGAACTAAAAATGGGTAGTAAATTTGACACTACCGATGTTTGTTAGGAGGTTAAAAAATGACATCTAGAAATGAAGAATTAATTGAGTATTTCAGAGAGCGTGGTTTAGAGTATTCAAATGGAACCAGAGATATACATTTTAAGAAAAATGGTAGAAATGTTTGGATTACAGATCAAAAAAGTAATTTTGCGGTATATGCATTAGCAGAAGAAGGGGAAAAAGATTTTTATATAAATATTTTTAAGGAGTTTCATCCGATTCCTGATTCAGTTAAAAGAAATCCTGAACCATCGAGTCCAAGAAAATGTTGTGCTCGATACGAACATACAGATGATGATTATGCTGTTATGTATGAAATTGTAACGAGATTATTAGGAATTACGAAATAGATAGTATGTAGGAATTGTTTTCCTTACGAATGGAAGTGTTATCCCATTTTTTTAAAAGGAGATTAATTTATGAATGATAAAGAAGCAAAAGAAATAAGAGAGGCCATCGCTGCGGCAGACGATGCCTTGAATCATCTTCGTTCCGCCAGTAAATATTTGGATAGTGCAGGGAACTGGGGTTTGGTGGATATGTTTGGCGGCGGTTTGATTTCCGGAGTGATGAAACACAGCAAAATGGGAAATGCAGAGCGTGAAATCGACAATGCCAGATACGCGCTCCAGAGATTCAGTAAAGAACTTCGGGACGTAAGTGGCTACAGTTCGATTCACATCAATGATTTCCTCACGTTTGCTGATTTTTTCTTTGATGGTTTTGTGGCTGATATTTTGGTGCAGTCCAAAATCAAAAATGGTAAAAAACAGTGCGACGATGCGATTCGCAGAGTGGAAGCGATTCAAAGAGAACTGCAAAATCAGCTGCGTAGTCTCTAAAAATATATGCGCGTGAAATTGTTTGTCCGGGGACAAAAACATATGTATGAAAAATAAAAGGAGTAGGTGGAAGACATCTTATGAATCGTAATGTAAGAAGGATCAGGGAGAAGGATACTTCCCAAAAAGTAACTATCTTACTTTAAAGTGCCTTCTTTCCTTTTTTTCGTATCAATGATACTTTCATTTGTATAGCACAAAAAGTCGTGCTACATGCAAATAAAGAATGAAAGGATTTTGAAATGAAAGAAAAAATTCATGTTACAGAATATGCAAAAAAAATAACAGAATCGCTCCCGAAGGGAATTCTTTTGAATACCCAGGGAGAAAAATTTAATGCAATGGTAATTGGTTGGGGAAGTCTCGGCACCTGCTGGGGTGTGCCAACCTTTACAGTTTACGTGCGCGAACATCGTTATACCAAGGCTGTTTTGGATGAAACCGGAGAATTTACCATCAGCATACCTACGGATCGTTTGACGCCAGAGATTATGAAAATTTGTGGAAACAAGTCCGGCAACAACTTGGACAAAGCAAAAGAAGCAGGCCTGACTCTTGAAGCCCCGCAGACCAACCACGTACCAGGTGTTAAGGAAGCACCGCTCACCTTGGAATGCAAAGTGTTATATGCGCAAACTCAGGATTTGTCTCGTTTGCCGGAAGATATTAGAACCAAAATGTATCCGCAGGATGTGGATGGTTCTAATCCAATGGCAAACCGAGATGCCCATACTGCGTATGTTGGACAGATTGTGGATGCATATATCATTGATTCCCAGGCATAGGATTGTTAAACAAATTCGAAAGGTAAACGTCAGCCGGAGAGAAAAGGAAGAAGAGGACACCGTTAAGTACAGAGCCTCTTTTCGTAGGAACATTTCGTTGAAACATCATTTTTTTCTCCTTACATTCTGAAAATACATTTATGAGAAGGGGTCGAGTAGCAATGATTACAAGAAACACATTTGGAACAGACATTGGCATCGACCTTCATTTTATTTGGAAAATCCGGTTCTCTTAGTAAGGGCCTGGAAAGGGAAATTAACTGAATATCGGAATTGTTTACGGTGTTTTCCATAGCGGCGAGACTTCGGAAACCGCCTACTACAATAACCGGACAGGATACTTCTTTTGCAACTTTTGCTGCAAAAGGTGCAAAGTATGCTTCGTTTACATGTGCTTTGATTCCACCTACAGAAGTTCCGTTTCCACTGACTTCGATAGAATCAATTACCGCTTGATCGAGGATTTTACAAATTTATATTATGATTGGAATTATTTTTTCTAAAGGAGCGCGTTTGTGGCTTTTCAAATTATTCGGAACGATATTACAAAAGTAAAAGCAGATGCAATTGTCAACACGGCGAACCCGGAAGTGGCCATAGGTAGCGGTGTGGATTCGGCGATTTATATGGCAGCAGGAAAAGAAAAACTGCTGGCAGAACGTCAGAAGATTGGTCGCCTGGAACCAGGAGAAGTGGCGATAACGCCTGCTTTTGATTTGGATGCAAAATTTATCATTCATGCCAGTGGACCTTGGTGGGAAGGTGGCAATCAGGGGGAAACAGAACTTTTAAGACAGTGCTATGACAAGTCTTTGCAGTTGGCTGCGGAGCATCATTGCCGGTCCATTGCTTTTCCGTTGTTGGCTACAGGAACTTATGGGTTTCCGCAGAAGGTGGGAATGGAAATCGCAGTGGATTCTTTTACCCGGTTTTTGGAGAACTACGAAATTGAGATTTATCTGGTGGTTTTTGGGAAAAATTCAGTTCGTATTTCCGGAGAATTGGGAGAAGAAGTACGGAGCTACATTGACGATGACTATGTGGCAGAAGCGATAGAGACGGAATATCATTGCAAGGGTTTCTCTGCACCTCTCCGTTTGGATGTTATGGAAGATGCAAAGGAAGAAGAAAAAAAGAGCGAATCTTTAGAGGATGAGCTGAAGGGCATCTATACGGATTCTTTTGAAAAACATTTACAAAAGTTGATTAACAAAAAAGGGTATAAGAATTCGGAAGTTTATGCGACGGCCAATATTTCAAAACAATACTTTTCCAAATTGCTAAAGGGGCAGGTAAAACCGTCAAAGGAGAAGATGTTGTCTTTGGTAATCGGGTTGCGACTGAATATGGATGAAGCAATGGATTTTTTGAAACTTGCAGGATATGCTTTTTCACCGATTTCGCAGACGGATACCATTGTGAAGTATTTCATTACGCATAAACAATATAGTGTTATAAAAATAAATACGGTGTTGTTTGATTATGGATTGGATTCCATTTCAAATGAAAAATGATAGGGTCGCCTCAGAGGGGACCCTTTTCTTTTTCCTATAAGGTATGATGCAAATAAATCAAAGCTACCAGGAGGAAATGGATATGGCAGTGAAAGGTGCAATTTTAGGTGATATTTTAGGTTCTCAATATGAATTTGACAGACCAAAAAATTTGGATTGGAAACAGGTTCCCCTTGTGGGAAAAAGGAAAATCGGTTTTACCGATGATACGGTGATGACCTTGGCGGTGAAAAAGGCCATTTTAGAAAAAACAGACTTGGTTGAAACTATGGTTGCAGAGGGAAGAAAATATCCTTTTTCCGGATATGGAGAAAGATTTTTTCGTTGGATCAATGGAGAAAATCACTGCCCTTATCACAGCTGGGGAAATGGCTCTGCCATGCGAACTGCTTTTGTCGGTGAGTATTACGAGGACTATGAGGAAATGCAAAAGATGGCAAGTGCGGTAGCTGCAGTATCACACGATCATCCGGAAGGAATCAAAGGCGCTGTGGTAACGGCCACCTGTATTTGGATGGCAAAACACGGCAAGAGTAAACAAGAAATCTACGATTACGTTTTGGAACAATATCCCAAGGAAACATACGAGTACAGTATCGCCTACAGTTTGGATGAAATCCGACCGCGTTATGTGTGGAGCGAGAGTTGCCAAGGTTCTGTCCCTGCAGCAATGAGATGCTTTTACGAAAGCCATGACTATGAATCTTTTATACGAAATATTTTCAGTTTGGAATGCGACAGTGATACGTTTGGTGCCATCGCCGGTGGAGTGGCAGAAGAATTTTATGGTGGATTCGGTGAAGTGGATGCGGATGGAATTTTGAAAGAGTACTTGGATGAGGAAATGTATGGGATTTTTTTGAAATAATCGTGTTAATTTATCGGTGCTCGCTGCTATTTAATTTTTAAATTAGATATTTAACCTTTCAATTGGATTTTATATATATCCTGTGAGAATATGTAATCAAGATACAAACAAAAAATATGTTTTTTTAAGAAAGATTACGGAGGTATTTCAGAGATGGATTACGAAGCAGGATATGTATATGAATTGATGGATCAGGGTGGACCAACGGATGTCCGTGAACCGTATTTTAAAGAAGCAGTAGATGAAATGATGCGTGCCAGAGTGCTTTGTGCAAAGGCAAATGCTTGTATGCCGGATGATCCTTCTTATGTGGGATATTTAGAAGAACTATTTGATAGAAAATTGGATGATGTTCGTATCCTAACCCCATTTATTTGTGATTTTGGCAATCGTGTAAAGCTAGGAAAAGGGGTGTTTATCAATCATTCAGCAATTCTTTCTGCATCCGGTGGAATTGAGTTTGAGGATGGCGCTATGGCTGCACCGGGACTTCGTATTGCTACGATTAATCATGACATGAATGAACGTCATACCACCTATACTTATGGCAAAGTTACGATTAAAGAAAATGCGTGGTTGGGAATGAATGTCACCATTTGTCCTGGTGTAACAGTAGGAAAGTACGCCGTTGTTGGTGCAGGTGCAGTAGTTACCAAAGATGTGCCGGACTATGCGGTTGTAGGTGGCGTGCCGGCGAAGGTGATTAAGTATCTGGATCCAAAGGATCAGAAGGAATAACTATGAATGATGAAGAATTGATTAAGAAGATATATACTGATTATTGGAAGTACATGATTGCAAAGGATGCGACAGGACTTAAATCTATTATGTCGGAGGACTATTATCTGTTGCATATGACAGGAGTAAAGCAGACAGCAGAGGTGTTTCTAAAAGGGCTTTTGGATGGGACATTTAATTATTATTCTGCAGAGCATGACGAAATCATTGTTCATATTATAGCTGAAGGCTGTGAGGCCACAATGGTTGGAAAGAGTAGAGTGCTTGCAGCAGTCTATGGTGGCGGAAAACATAGTTGGCGGTTGCAAGGTGATTTCACGTTGAGAAAAGAAGATGGTACTTGGAAACTTACAAGTTCCAGAGCATCAACTTATTAGACATAGGAAACTTGGGCTTTTTACGGTCAACCATGAGCCTGAGAATATTCGTGTTATCATGACAAAGAAAATTCATATCAAAAAAAATGCATGGATTGGTGCAAGGGCAAATATCTTACCGGGTGTTACCATCGGGGAGAATGCTATTGTAGGAACCGGAGCAGTTGTGACAAAGGATGTGCCGGACTATGCAGTGGTAGGAGGTGTGCCTGCGAAGGTGATTAAGTACTTGGAATTGAAGGAATAATTTTAAGAGAGAGAGGAATATGAGCGAGTTTGAACATGGTGTACGGTGGCTTATTGTGGTGGTGCCCATCGTGCTCGTTTATGTCGCGTGGTTTAAATTTTTGTTTAAAACCAATTTTATTTTTATTGATAGGAAGATACGGGAAGATGCAATTGCGAATGGCCGAGTAGGGAAAGCAGCACGCGTTTCCTGTAATGTGGACTATCATTTCTTGAGCGATGGTGATTCGTCAGTGAAGTACAGATACACATTACCTTCCGGAAAAACAGGAAATGTGATTGTTGCTTATACAACACCATCAAGTGGAGACAGTTGTAAATTTGTTGGGATGAAAGGGAACATGTATACACAGAGTATTTATTAAGTAGGAAATCCGGGAAAAGGATATTGTTGGCATATGTTCTTCCTTTTGCCATTTTAGTTATCATTGGCAATGTAACCGGATTCTCACATTTCCTTTTGGAATTTCTGGAATATAATGGAAAGTAAATGCATTGTAATTGACAAAAGAAAAGGGGAACTAAAATGTTTAGTTTGCAGGGAAGAAATTGTGTCATCGCCGGAGCAACCGGCAATATTGGTGTTGGAGCTGTGAAGGCTTTGGCAGAAGCAGGAATGAATGTGGCTATGGTGACCCATGATTTTGAGCGGGCAGCAGAAATCTGCAAGGAGTTGGAAGGTTTAGAAGGAAGGGTGATTGCTGTCAGTAATGAGCAGGGAGATGATCATGTTTTTGAAGAAGTGCTAAAATCTTTTGACAGTATTGATGTTGTGATTTGCAATACCGGTGCAATGGACGCGCCGATTCCGCTTGGTGCAGTAAAGGCGGAGCAACTAAATAAAAAGTTGGAACATCAGGTTACCAATACGTTTATGATGATGCAGGCAGCTGTTCCTTATTTGAAAATCAGTCGTGCAGGAAGAATTATTTTGACATCTTCGATTGGTGCGGTAAATGGTTTGGAAGAAGAAAGTATGCTGGATAGTATTAGCCGTGGCGGAATTCTCTCTATGACTTATTGTTTGGCTAGACAATTGTTTCATAGTGGGATTACGGTGAATTGCATTGTAAAGGGTGGCTTGATTAATGATCATACTCCGATTGCTGATAAGCATTTGGATGTGACCAACTATATCGATAAAATTCCGTTGGGTACATTGGGAACAGCGACAGAATTTGGCGCATTGGTGGAATATATTGCGAGCGAAGAATCTGCTTTTACCACAGGTCATATTTTTCAACTGGATGGGGGATTGCAGTTTCGATAAAATATAATTTCCTCAAGGATGAATCCGTGATTGTAGGTGCTAGATAGATAAAAGTAGGTTTTATTTGCTGTTTGGCACAGGAAGGAACTATGCGATATAATAGACGGAAAAGAGTTGAGGAGCATAGATATGGAGCTTTATAACGGAAGACCGGAGGACGTGACAGGACGTTTGCCGAGGGAAGTAAGAACTTATGATTTTTTAGATAAGCTGGGGATTTCTTATGTACGCACAGATCATGAACCGGCAAACACGATGGAGGCTTGCAATGCAATAGACGCAATACTGGGCGTTTTGATTTGTAAGAATCTATTTCTTTGTAATAGACAAAAGACAAATTTTTATTTATTAATGATGCCGGGAGACAAGAAATTTAAAACGAAGGAGCTTTCTGCACAGATCAATTCGGCGAGACTGTCTTTTGCGGAACCGGAGGATATGTTGAAGTACCTAGATATTGAACCCGGAGCAGTGAGCATTATGGGGCTTATGAATGACAAGGAGCATCAAGTGCAACTGCTGATTGATGAAGATGTGTTGCATGGAGAAGAATTGGGTTGTCATCCGTGTGTGTGCACTTCTAGTTTGAAAATGAAGACATCTGATGTGATAGATAAGTTTTTGCCGGCCACGGGTCACACATATCAGATGGTGCATCTTGTTGGCGAAGAGTAACTTGAGAAAACGAGGGAGAAAATTTCCGAACTATGCCATTTTTAGACATGCGGATAATAAGAAATGGTTTGGTCTCGTCATGGACGTGCCTAGGAAAAACTTGGGCTTCCCGGAGAGGAACGAGTAGATATTCTAAATGTAAAACTTTCGGATCCTATTCTTGTGGATATGCTGATTCAGAAAGAGGGTCATATGAAGGGCTATCATATCAGTAGAGGAAATTGGATTTCTATCTTACTGGATGGAACAGTACCTTTTGAAGAAATTAGCGGCATGCTGGATGAAAATTTGATTGTCGGAATAGATTATACAAATTATTGTTTTTCTCTTTTATTGAGCGGTTTTAGCAATAAGTCATTGTTTTAAGCAGGTGTTTTTATCGGACACCTGCTTTTGTATTATGGAAAACAAGCATCTAGTAAGAATATTCAGATAGAATAAAGGAAGGAGAGTAGGATGATCGAAGTGTGGAGATTTGATAATGCGTAGGGAAATTGCAAACATTCTTGAGATGAATATTTCGGACAACACATGGAATCCCCCAGCTATTTCTGAGAAGGAAATGGCTATGTCTGTGAGATATGATGAGAATGCTTTGCAGAGTAGCGATTATCTATACATTTTTCAGACCACTCCGTATATTGACTCTATTTACATTGACTATGATACGGATAGAAAACCAGTCCTTATTAGAAGATTTACATTTCATGAGGGATATACATGGGACTTTGAAAAAGAGGAGTTTTTTCACGAAAATTGCATTAAATCTCGCCACTGTAGCTATAACAGTGGTCAGATTGAGCATATATATCAGTGGTGTTGTGAGGTGCATCCGGAGTGGCATGTTCCAAGATACTACACGAAAGGGTTACGTGTACTTGATCATATTTATAATTGTCTAAAAGAGGGCACAGCAAAAGAAATGTTATATAAGTGTGGTTTAGATGATCTTGCTGCAGATATATATGAAATCGATGAATTGAATCTTATAGCTACTAAACCATCGGATTTATATGATGGTTTGTCAATGAAGGTTCTTCAAAGTGTGAACTGTCCAAATGGGGCAGTTTTGATTCGAAGTGCAGAAACAAGAAAGAAGTTGAAAGAACTTGATACGAAGTTTCCTATGCTTTTTAAAAACAAACTTAATGATGCTATGTGCAGATATTTAAGTACACTTATAAAGGATAATTTTACTGCAGAAGAAGTAGTGAAATTGTTCGAATCTAGAAGATCTAATCTTGCAAGAGTATGGACTATGAGTGTGTACGATACATATATGGACCTAGCTGAACGTGAGCGGAAGATTATGGAACTATGCAAAATCTACGGTCGTATAGATCCAATTTATGAAGAATATATCAGAGGATTAAATAACACTGAGAACGACTATAGACTCCAAGAGTTAGAGTCTTTTTTGTTCCATCAGAGAGAGGAATACGACAAAGCTATTCGTAGATCTAATCGCAAGAGAGATTATGATTGGATGGAACGTGGAAAGGATTATTATATTCGCTACCCACAGACGATTAACGATTTTTGCCGAGAGTCCATATACATGCGGGACTACCTACTTGATTACGTAGATGAAATGATAGAAGGAGATACAACGTTTCTCTTTATGAGACGATGTAGTAACGTAAATATGCCATTTATTACCATAAAGGTTTTTAAGAACGAATTAATGAGAACATATCATAGACTTAATGCTGATTGTGGTAAAGAAGAAGCAATCTGGATAATTGAATATTGCAAGAGGCATGGTATTAATACAGGAAAATTCATTTAAAGATAATGCAAATCACAAAGCTGCCCCTTAAAATGGACATAAGTGCTATAATGATACATGATATAGACTTGCATTAGGGGGAACTTGACATGCCTAGGGGGACGAATCAAAAATTTAAGTTTTTATATCTTATGAAAATCATGCAAGAAAAAACAGATGATGAACATGGAATCACGATGCCGCAAATCATAGAAGAATTGGCAAAGTATCAGGTCACTGCTGAAAGAAAAAGTATTTATGCTGATTTAGAAGATATGGAACGTTTCGGAATAGAAATCATTAAGGAACAAATTGGTCGAGAGACTTATTATCATGTTGGTTCCAGAGAATTTGAGTTGGCTGAAGTCAAACTTTTGATTGATGCCATTCAATCTTCAAAATTCATTACACAAACAAAATCCCGTGATTTAATTTCTAAAATCAAAAAATTTGTTAGCGAACATCAGGCGGCACAACTACAACGCCAGGTGTTTATAAATGATCGCGTGAAAACCATGAATGAATCGGTTTATTATAATGTTGACCTTATACATGAGGCAATAAATAACAATAAAAAGATTCGTTTCAAATATTACCGCTGGGACATCCATAAAAAATTGGTTGCAACACATGATGGTGATTGGATTGTTGTAAGTCCTTGGGCTCTTAGCTGGAATTACGAAAACTATTATTTGGTTGCTTGTGATGATGCCGATCAAGTCATAAAACATTATCGGGTCGATAAAATGATGCGTATTACGGTTACAAAGGAACCGCGCGATGGAAAAGAATACTTTCAAGATTTCGACATGGCAAAGTATTCAAAAGCCACCTTTAGTATGTATGGTGGAGACAAAAGAACTGTGAAAATCCAATTTCCAAACTATATGTGTGGAGTCATGTTTGACCGATTCGGAAAAGAACCTATCGTACAGACGATTGATGATGACCATAGTGTAATACATGTGGATGTATATATTAGCCCACAATTCTTTGGCTGGATTTTTGGCTTGGGTAATGGTGTGAAAGTGTTAGGTCCGGATGATGTGGTCGAGGAGCTAAGAGAGTTTACAAAGAATTTTATGGATGGGTTGTAGAGATGAGTTTGAAAATTCTATAGGATTTTATGAAAAATAATTTTAACTAACATAGAAAATGCTAAATGAAATTGCGTTTTACTTGATGTTAGGAGAATGGAGAAAATGATATATGATTTATTTTATGATTATTGCTTGGATTATTTTGTGTATTGTTGTTGGAGTTGTAGCACAAAGTATTGGGAGAAGTTTTGGCCTTTATTTTGGAATAAGCTTGTTTTTCTCGCCCTTGATTGGATTTATCATACTGGGTATAGCAGGAAAAGCATCTCAAGATGATATATTAAATAGAAATCGTCATATATATTATTGTATTAAATGCAACAGTACATACAGCAATACCGGTAATAAAGATGAATATTGCCCAGAATGTGGACAATTACTTGCTGAGACAACTATATTGTCTGAAGATTGGAGAGATTATTCATCTAGTAGAAAGGAGAGTCTTAAACAAGAGTTCCGTAATGGACAGTTTTTAAGGAAGAATATAGGAATAACTAATATAGTTAATTCTAATCAGACATCAGAAATAGACGAGTTGAAGAAGTATAAGGAATTACTGGATATTGGTGCAATAACTTCGGAAGAATATGACATAAAGAAAAAACAAATATTAAGATTATAATTTCTGAGAGAGGCACCTCCCGGCTTTGCTATGTGGCTCTTTATTTGTTTAAGCTGACTATTATGTGGAGGAGATGAGAAGTGAATATATTAATTGGAATTATTTTTATTGTAGTTACTGGTGGTATTCTTATCAAGCAAAGTAAAGACATTAGTCATAATAAAGTGGTACAACCATATTCAGATTTAAATATTAATTCTTATATCAAAAATAATTCTACTGAAGGATTAAATAATTATAACGTAGATTTAAATGAGAATACTATTGAAGATATTGCTACAGATGCGATTAAAAGTACAGTTGGAGAAGCAAGAAAACATGGTGTTTTAAATGAGTATGATTCATACTTTCTAGATGCGGCCAAGCTTATAGTAGATAAAGATAAGGCTTCAATAGGGATGCTACAAAGATATTTTAAAATAGGATTTAATCGTGCTGCAAGAATTATGGAGGAATTAGAGGCAGAAGGCGTTGTTGGACCAGAAATTGGAACAAAACCGAGAGAAGTTATAATGGATGGAGTAGAACTTGAAAAAGCGTTAGATATAATTTCTAATCGTCTAGTGGAAGAGAATAGTGATTATGATGTTAAGGTAAAAGAAGAAGTCACTATGGACATAAATATAGCCGAGTATGAGAATTATAAATTTCCACCATTAACTATATTAAATGAGCCGACTTATACGCAAATTTCGGATGAAGATATACATAAGCAAATAGCAACTATAGGAAAAATATTTGAAGAATTTGGTTTCCTTGTGGAAGTATATTTCGTTAATGTTGGGAATAGATTTATTGTATATAGTGTTACGTATGAAGAACTAATTTCTTATAAGAAAATTCGGGAAATAAATGAAGAACTAGAATTGAATTTAAGAAATGAAGTGGTATTTGAATTAAGCAAAGAAAAAGAAAATACTATTTTGTTTAAAATAAAAAAAGAGAAGCCAGATATAATTTCATTAAAAAAATTGATTAAGCAAAAAAAGAATCAACATTCTTTAATAGTTGGATCAGATGGATTAAATGGAGTTGTTGAATTTGATTATACAGAGAGTGGACATTTATTAATAGGCGGTGCTACGGGCACCGGAAAATCTAGCATGTTAGATGGTATTATATTAAATTTGATTTTTAACTATTCTCCATCACAGGTGCGATTAGTGTTGATTGATACGTCTTTTCTTTATCTCAGAGCATATAATGGTATTCCGCATTTGATTAGTCCAGTTGCATCTGAGGGGAAACAAATAATTAATATTTTAAAGTGGATATGTAATGATATACAAAAACGTAAAAAGCAATTACTGGCATGCGGAGCAAGGTCGATTTCAAATTACGAAAAAATAAGAGATGCGGAAAAAGAATTGTATTCGATGCCAAGGATTTTTGTAATAATCGATGATTTGTCAGACGTGCTGTCTAGGAATCCTCAAGTGGAGAATTTGTTGAACAAAATAGTTAGAAATGGTAGGAATGTTGGAATTCATTTGATTGTTGTGACACAGAGACCGACAGTGAGCGCAATAGGTGAATTTATTAAGTCGAATGCGACGGATAGGATAGCTTTTGGCACGTTAACTAGTAAAGACTCACAGATTATTCTAGATAAAAGTGGTGCAGAAAAAATAAATGAAAAAGAATCATTTTTGTATAAAAAATTTGTGGAAAAGGACGTTGTAACAGGATATGTTCCAAATATTGATGCAGATGAGATTCAAAGAGTCGTTGATTTTTTTGCATCGTAATTATGATAAAATATTTGATAGGATGTATGGAGAGAAAATATGAAAAAAGATGATAAAAAGGCAACTGTTGTTGTGCTTGTTTCTATGATGGTATTGATAATTGTTTTACTTTGTTTTTGGCAAATTTTCACGCCGAATACCAAAGAAATTGAGTAAACGACACAGATGAATAAAGTTGAAGAAACAGAAAAAACTACTGAAGAAGAGAATGTGTATGCTGAAGACACATTTGAAGAAGAACAGTCTTTAACTTATTATTCGGGAAATCAGGAAGAAAGCAAGTGGGGAAACGTTGGAGTATATGCATATTCCAGAAAACAAAATGAAGTAACAAGATATTTGATTATAGATTTTGATGAAGGATATATTTACGATTTTTCAACTGGTCAAGATGATGATACTTGCGACAGAGTAAAAATTGACTCTGGCGATTTAAATGCAGGTTTATATTATACATATCATCCAGAAGGAGAAACTGAATTTACTTATAATTTGCATTTTAAATACACAAATATGACAAGTACATTAATTATGCTTGATAATGATTTATTTGATTATGAATATACTACTACAGATTTAAATAATGCAATTAAAACACGAGATTCGTATGTAATTTATAATTATTAAATTGAAATGTAGCAAGAAGCACAGCAAGGAGAGACTAATATGCTTATATACAACGGTACAAAACAAGACTTTATGCATGATACAGAAAACGATTTATTGGAAAACAAACTGTATGAAACCATAAAAAGAAAAATGAATCGATCAACTGGATTAAGCGAGTTGAATTCATGGAGAAATTCGTTAAAAGAGATGTATATTACCATGAACGATGCTGAAATTCCCAATGATGCCGGAGTGGCAATTGAGTATAATATTCCGCAGACATCTAAGCGCATCGATTTTATGATTTCTGGATTGAATCAAGAAAATAAAGGAAGCGTAGTCATTATTGAATTGAAACAATGGGAGAAAATGACTGCGGTATTAAATCAGGATTGTATCGTTGAAACCTTTGTTGCAAAGAAAGACCGTAGGGTTCCACATCCAAGTTATCAAGCATGGTCTTATGCTGCTTTGATAAAAGATTACAATGAATTTGTACAAGAAAAAGAAATAACACTTCATCCGTGTGCTTATTTACATAATTATCCTCGTGCAGAAAAAGATCCTATTGATGCAGAACAATATAAGGAAATCTTAGAAGAAGCACCTGCTTTTACATATGGCCAGCGCGAACAATTGCGTAAGTTCATCAAAGATAGAATCAAGCAAGGGGATTATGATCAGACCTTATTACGAATTGATAATGGGAAGATTAAACCGTCGAAACAATTGCAAGATTCTATTGAAAGTATGTTAAAGGGCAATCAAGAATTTGTAATGTTGGATGATCAGAAAGTGGTATATGAAGAAATTCTTGAGAATTCTATTCAATCACAGAAAGATGGAAAAAAACGAACCATTATCGTAGAAGGTGGTCCGGGAACCGGAAAAACTGTGGTAGCCATTAACTTACTTGCAGAATTGACCAAGAGAAATCAGTTCACACAGTATGTTACGAAGAACGCAGAGGTACGAAAGGTATATGCATATAAATTAAAAGGTTCCTTTAAAAAGAAGAGTGTTGATTTATTGTTTACAGGTTCTGGAAGTTTTACAGATGCCCCTAAGAATGCAGTTGGAACGATATTGGCAGATGAAGCGCATCGTTTGAATGAAAAATCCGGCATGTATTCGAATATGGGGGAAAATCAGATTAAAGAAATTATACATGCTTCCTCTTGCAGTGTGTTTTTTATTGATGAAAGTCAGAGAGTGACCACAAAAGATATTGGAAGTATCGAAGAAATCAAGAAATGGGCTACACTTGAAAAATCGGAAGTGATAAAAATGGAGCTTACTTCACAGTTCCGATGTAATGGTTCTGATGGATATCTTGCCTGGCTAGATCAAGTGCTGGATATTCGGGAAACAGCTAATTATGATTTGGAAGATATAGATTACGATATTCGTATTTGTGATACACCTTTTGAAATGGAGAATTTGGTTATTGAAAAAAATAACACACGAAATCGTGCAAGAATTCTTGCAGGCTATTGTTGGAATTGGCCGAAAGATACAAGAAATAATTCTTCTTATCATGATATTAAGATTGGAGAGTATGGAATTAGCTGGAATTTAAGTGATGGAGAAGCATTTGCTGTAAATGCAGAGTCTGTTCATGAAGCAGGATGTATTCATACCTCTCAAGGATTAGAGTTCGACTATGTGGGTGTTATTATTGGTAATGATATGCGATATGAAGATGGTCATATAGTTACTGATTTCACCAAAAGAGCAAGAACAGATAATTCTATGAAGGGTATAAAAAAATTAAATTCCGAAAACCCGGAAGAAGCAAAACGCCTTGCGGATGAAATCATAAAGAATACCTATCGAACATTAATGACAAGAGGTATGAAAGGTTGTTATGTTTACTGTACAGATAAAAACCTTTCTGATTATTTAAAAGAACAATTAAAAGTAAGTAATTCATAATTTATTCATCAAAGGGGGCAATATGAGTAAAGAAAGATTAGTTGCATTTACGGATGCAGTACTTGCAATCATTATGACAATTTTGGTATTGGAGTTGGAGAAGCCTGCGGAAGCGACATTTGCAGCATTCTGGGATTTGCGAGCGAATTTCTTCGCGTATTTCCTGTCCTTTTTCTGGTTGGGATCTCTATGGATGGCCTTGAATACGTTGTGGGAGAAGGTAGAAAAAATCTCTTCAGAAGTGGTTTGGTGGAATCTGGGACTTTTATTTTTTTCCTCGTTTTTACCATATGCAACCGGTCTTGTAAGTGCGAACTTTCATAGCAGAGTGATGCAGGGCTTTTATGGGTTGGTTGTGATTGTAACCACAGTATTTAACTGGATTTTACATAAGGCATTGGATAAGCCAAATGTTGGAAACGCGAACTTGTTGGAGGCGACTGCAGAATATCGAAAATTGCTGCTGCCGGATATTGGAATTAAAGTGGTCGGTTTTGTGCTAGCCTTGCTATTTTATCCGCCACTTATGAGTTACAGTGTTCTAATAGCGGCAACATATATTATTGCTTTGCGACATTATTATATGGTGAAGGCTAGAAAATAGCCTAATTAGAAGAGGAGGGTTCGAAATGAACGAAACATTAAAGGTTTTAGAGAGTAGAAGAAGTTGCAGAAATTTTAAACCGGATATGGTAAAAGAAGAGGATTTAAAAGCAATTTTACAAGCCGGCACTTATGCGGCAACCGGAATGGGAAAACAAAGCCCGATTATTCTTGCGGTTACTGATAAAAAGGTGCGCGATGAAATCGCAGAAGAAAATCGTAAAATCGGGGGATGGCAAGAGGGATTTGATCCTTTTTACGGTGCACCGGTTATTTTGGTTGTTCTTGCAAAGAAGGATGTGCGTACACATGTGTATGATGGTTCTCTTGTAATGGGAAATCTTATGAATGCAGCAGAAAGTCTTGGTGTTTCTAGTATTTGGATTCACAGAGCAAAAGAAGAATTTGAGTCTGATTTTGGAAAACAACTTTTGGAAAAACTTGGGATTACTGAGAAATACGAAGGAATTGGACATTGTGCACTTGGATATGCAGCAGAACCTGCCAAGGAAGCAGCTCCAAGAAAAGAGGACTACGTATACTACATCTAATGGTGGAGGCATCTTATGGAATTACCGTATTCGGAAGAACTAAATATTGGATTCTTGAGCCGACTGTTCGATAATACGACCAATTGCTATAAGTTTTTCTGGTTTCAAGCAATTTTGAGAAAACTGGATGGTACACGAAATCGATTTACTTTTGAAGAATTGATTCATGAAATGATTGCAGATGCTTGGTATATGGTGACGGAATACCATTTGCGATTGGGACCTTTGGGAATTACGGACAACTTGGAAGAAGTAGTGAAATACATCCATGAAAACTATGGGTTTCTTTCTTCTGAAAAACGGGAAAAGATTCTTGCTTTTTTGGAAGAAACAGAGGATAAAAAGATTGCTAAGTACAAAACGGATTTGACCTTGAATGTGCCTTATCGTTTGCAGGTGCCGTTTTATAGCGATATTCAAATTGCACGAAATATGTGGAATGGTTCCAAGAAAACCTTGACGGATGAAATCAATCGTCAAAGCAGATTGATTTACTACTTTTTTTCTGTGTCCGGATTGGGGACGGAAATTGAAGTGAGTTCTTCTTGGGCGGAATACTTGCATCGGCATAAGGAAATCTTAAAAGGCTGGACACAGTTAAAATTAATCCAATATTTACAAAATAAAAATCCAAGCGTTCCGGGAATTGCTGATAAAATTGAGGTTCCTGTGGCAAGAGATATGGAACGAGTTCGAAAGTATTGGAAATTGATTATTCAGGTGGATCCTTCATTGAAGGAAATTTATGGAGATACGCAGTTATGTGATGTGTCTATTTCCGTGGATCATTTTGTACCCTGGCAATATGTGGCGCATGATGAACTTTGGAATTTGCATCCTACGACAAAATCCATCAATAGCAGCAAAAGCAATTCTTTGCCTGCATGGGAGCGGTATTTTACACGCTTATGTGATTTGGAATATCGTGCGTATGAATTGCGGGAAAGCAATGAACATGTGGCGGAGGTGTTTTCGAAGATTGCCCCTTATCACTTGAATAACCAAGAAATTCGCAATCAGCTATACATGGAAGGGTTAGGAAAACAAGCTTTTTCAGAACGATTGGAGCATGTGATTAAGCCGGTATATGAGTCAGCACAAACCTTAGGATTCAAGGAGTGGATTTACGATGGCAGTTGTGAAATATCATAAATTAGTACGGGATAAGATTCCGGAGATCATAGAAGCAGATGGAAAATCTTGCGAAGTGGAAGTTTTAGCAGAAGATGCGTATTTGGAAATGCTAGATGCGAAGTTAGACGAAGAACTTGCAGAGTATCATAAGGATCAAAATTTGGAAGAATTGGCAGACTTGTTGGAAGTCTTATATGCATGCGCAGAAGCCAGAGGTTTTTCTCTGGAAGAACTGGAACATCTCCGTTTGGATAAAAAAGAAAAACGTGGTGGTTTTGCAAAAAGGTTATTGCTGAATGCTGTAATAGAAAACGAGGAAAAAAATGAAGCAGGAAACGATTGACAGAATTCGAAAATTTACAGAAGACAGAGATTGGGATCAATTTCATTCTCCGGCTAATTTGGCCAAATCTATTGTGATTGAAGCGGCTGAATTATTGGAATGTTTTCAGTGGAATGAGGAAGGCTATGACTTGCAAAGTGTCAAGGAAGAATTGGCGGATGTTATGGTGTATTGCCAGAATTTGGCAGACAAGCTTGACTTGAATCTGGATGAAATTGTAAATATGAAAATGGATCAGAATGAGGCAAAGTACCCGGTGGATAAAGCTAGGGGAAAAGCCGATAAATATGATAAATTATAGAATTTTAAAAAGTAAATATCCGGATTATAAGTTCGAAATGGGTTCAAAATGTAGATGCAATCATTTCAAGTAGAACTTGAATTAAATCTTGTAAGTTAAATGGATACTCGCTAAAATTTAGTTAGAAATAGGTCTATGATAAGTGCGAAACAAAAAGTTACGTTTGGAGGTTTTTGGATGAGCATAGGAAATAATATCAAAGATTTGCGAGAAACAAAAGGTATGACACAGGAGCAAGTGGCGGATGCATTGGGCGTTAGTTTTCAAGCGGTTTCTTCTTGGGAACGGGAAACGTATCGCCCGGACACGGAAAAGTTGATTCGTTTGGCAGAACTTTTTGATGTTTCTGTATCAGCTATTGCAGAGGAAAAACGACAGGTATTTAAAACCAAAGAGGTGATTTACAATTGGGAGCACATGAAGACTTTTGTGAAGACCAGTGCTCGTAATTTTAAATTAAATGATACCTTAAAAGCCGTGGATTTTGCGGTGGAAGCGCACGAGGGACAAAAACGAAAAAGATCCAAGGTGCCTTATATTTATCACCCGTTGAATTTGGCTTGTCACTTGCTATCGATGAATATCATCGACGATTCCGTGCTTGCCGCAGCTCTATTACATGATGTGATAGAAGATTGTGGAAAAACGCGGGATGAACTTCCTGTGTGCGAAGAAACAAAGAATCTGGTTTCTTTGCTTTCCCATGTAAAAACGAACGATGAAAATCGAAAAGAAATCATGGATGCTTATTATGCAGAAATTGCGAAATGCCCAAAGGCAGCATTGATTAAATGTGTAGACCGTTGCAACAACTTAACTACCATGTCTTGGGGTCTTAGCAGGGAGCGCATTTACCGCATGATTTCGGAAACAGAGAATTATTTTCCAAAGTTGCTGAAGGTAGTGAAGGCCGAAGCAGAGTATAGCAATGCATCTTGGCTGTTACAGTACCAGATGGAAAGCATGCTGGACATTTATAAGAGATTGCTGTAATTATGCGAAAAGATTGTAAATAGAAGTAAAAAAGAGAACTTGGATTGGTTTGTCTTTATTGCGGGGAACAGCCGAATATGGAAATCGGCCCTGATGAAGAAATGCCGGTTGCAAAAGAAACGGCAAAATTACTTTCTGTCGTACAGGGGGAAGAAGAAGTGGAGCGCATGGATGCGTTACTTTCTTTAGCTGTAACAGGCGGAGACTATAATTGGATGTAGACCTAAGGAAAAAATCATGGGACATATTGATCGAAATGACATGTTAGAACTTACCCGCAGAATGACTTCGTCGAGAAGCAATCTTTCTCGTATTGCGGGTGCGTATATAGATGAAGAGGGCTATATAGATGGCACCTTTAATACTAATTTTTTGAATTTAAAGGGAGAGGAAAAACAGCGATGTTTGGACATCGCGAAGGCCATTCCTTTTGCAAAAACCAATGAAGAATTGATTTCTTATAAGATTCCGGGATTGGCGCCGGGCTCTATTTGGCAGATGATATATGCTATGCGTGATTGTGAATTGAAAAATGATGCCCTACTTTACGATTTTTACGAGCTTGTGGCTGAGCATTATCCTACAGGGCGACCCTATGCCATCTACCTTTATTACGGGACCTATGATGTTCCTTTGAAAGGAAGCGACAAAGCTTATCAAGAGGAATCGGAAGAAGTCTATCAATATCTGATTATGGCCATGTCGCCGGTGGATGAGGAACAAATCCCACATGAGCCGACCACCGGATTTTTATATCCGGCTTTTACGGAGCGCAGCACTGACATTACGCATGTAAATTTTTACAGCAGGGAATATGAGGATGCCAGCGAACTGTTGAAGTTTTTGAAGTTATAGAAATAGGAGTATTTACATCAGAACATGTGATATTGTATAAGATTAAACTTGCGATTTATACATTTAATAAAAGCTTAATTTTATTATCCATTGAGCAGATTTTTACATTTTGCTAGAATATAGATACATATAGGCATAAAAATACAATATTTTCAGGGGGTTAGGAGAAGATATGAGTGAAAATAAGCGGGTTTTACTAATTGGTGACAAAAAGAGTTTTATGGTTACAGCCATTGCTAATGGACTAAAGTCTGAACATTTTGATGTAATACAAGTTGTAGCTGATGTTGATGAAATCAGCCATGTGGAAAATGCACCCCTAATTTGGGTTATGTATTTGGATAGCAATGTGAGCGAGATGTCTGAGCAATTGACTTTTATCAAAGACTCAATTATTGAGCAAAAATTGTATTTTTACTTTATTGGTAATCCTGATGAACTGGAAACTGCAGAGGAAGTGATCCCAGCTGAAATGATAAAGGAGACATTTACAAGACCTCTTAACGTATCTTTATTGGCAGCGTCACTAGATAAGGCTGTAGTTGAAGAAAATAAGGCGGCAGAACGTAAAAAGATTCTTATTATTGATGACAGCCCTACGACACTTCATGCTTTACAAGCGCAACTTGAAAAACATTATCGTGTCTTTATTGCTTCTTCAGGGATGAATGGAATTGCTTTTTTAGTAAAACAGCATGTAGACCTAATTCTTTTGGATTATGAGATGCCTGTTGTAGATGGGCCAAAGGTTTTGGAAATGCTTCGGCAGGATTCAGAAATTTCTTCTATCCCGGTAATGTTCCTTACTGGAAAAAGTGATAAAGATAGCGTACTTAAGGCAGTAGCATTGAAGCCTGTTAAGTATCTTTTAAAGACATTACCACCAAGTGAATTGTGTTCTCAGATTGATGAATTTTTTATAGAATAGCTGAGAAAAAGAGGATGAGCAATGGAAAATACAAGAAAGGCTAAGTCTAAAAACAGAATCAAATCGTTAGTAAAAAGTATGTCGGAAGAAGAGTGCCTTGCTTATATGGAAGCGCTCTCCAATGAACTTTTGGTTATTTTTGAGTCTGATAGAAAGAGAATTTTTAAGGCAAATACGCTGGTGGAATTCGCACATGCATGCAAGAATAGGATTTATGAAGGTGTGGGCTATTATCACCTTGCTATTTATTATCATACTTCTCAGAGTAGATACCCTGAATTTAGACCTACTGTTCAAAAGGCTATCGAATTTTTGAAAGATACCGACATGTATTTTTTCTTAACATCAGCATATACTCTTCTTGGTGTAGATGCTATAAATTTTGGACAGTATAATCTTAATATGGATTATTTTCTTATAGCGAGACATTATGCTGATTTGGCTGAAAGTTTCAGCTTGCAAGCAATGGTTGATTATTACTTGGCTGGGTTCTATTTATTGGTAAATGATATAGAAATAGCCACAAAGTACTCAAAAAAGTCGTTGAAGCTTATGAAAAAATCCAAAGATAAAGGGTGTTTTTTTGGAAGTAATGGTATTGATATGGCTTATTGTATGCTAGGTCAGTGCTATGTTTATCAGGGGAAATTTGATAAGGCATTGGAGTGCTATCATAAAAGTCTAAAGGAACAAGAAACATATACTCCGCGATACGAATGCCCAAATACAGCGCTTATCCTTGCTTTTCATGTTATGGCTTTACACGTTTCCTTTGATTTTAAAAAGAGAGATGAAGCTTGTAATGAATACATAGAATTATTGAAGAAACATAAGCCGTCCCCACCAATTTTTATGCATCTTGTAAACATAAATCTATTTTTGATTAATATTGGTTCGATTTCCTATGCTAAGGCTATTTTGCCTTTTATGATCGATACAAATAAATCTTTAAAAAATCCCAATTTTAATATGCATATTGCATATCAGAGGGTAATGATTGCCAAAAAAGAAAATGATGAAAAAACAATTATTTCTGCTATGCGAGATCATTTTAATGCCGTAATCCAAAATAATGTTTTGGTACTTGAAAATCTTCGAACTTCGGCAGCTCTTAGAGTGGAAATGGAGGATATTCAGAATGAGCGAAATGAGCTAAAGATTCAAAAGGCGTCAAATGAGGCGAAAGGATATTTTTTGTCTAACGTGTCACATGAAATACGCACCCCTTTAAATGCGATTCTTGGGATGGACGAAATCATTATGCGTCAGACAAAAGAGGAAGAGATTTACCAGTATGCAAGTGATATTAAAAATGCAGGGAATACGCTTTTGAGTATTGTGAATGATATCCTTGACTCTTCTAAGCTTGATGCAGGGAAAATGGATATTATTCCAGTAGAATATGACCTTAGTTCTTTGATTAATGATCTTGTGAATATGGTTAGTCAGCGAATAAGAGATAAAGGAATTGAATTTAAGGTTGAGGTCGATTCAAATATCCCATACCTTCTTTTTGGTGATGAAATTCGTATAAAACAATGCGTTTTAAATATACTTACAAATGCTGTTAAATATACGGAAAAAGGATCTATTACCCTAATGATATCGGCATGTACCGTAAATAGTGATGCACAATGTTCTTTCGATAAGACGCATTATAAAAATGCGGATGGAACAACTTCAGATATGGGCAATGATGTGGGGTCAAGAAAAGGGCTTAATCCCATTGCGATTCGGTATAGAGTAGTGGATACAGGTATTGGCATTAAGGAAGATGATTTGGAAAAACTGACAAGACCATTTGAACGTATTGAAGAAGAACGAAATAGAACAATAGAAGGAACCGGCCTTGGCATGAGCATTGTACAACGTCTGCTACAACTTATGGGCTCAAAATTAGAGGTGAATAGTGTTTATGGAGAAGGATCCGATTTTTCTTTTGAAATTCTTCAAGGAACCAGATCGAAAGAGCCTCTGGGCGATTATGCAAAGAGATATAAGGATCTTACAAAAAAGAGAGAAAAATATACAAATTCTTTTACTGCACCAAGAGCAAGGGTTTTAGTTGTAGATGATACGCCAGCTAATTTGACTGTTGTCAAAGGTCTACTTAAACCAATAGGATTAATGGTTGACACTGCTACCAGTGGTATGGAAACCCTTGAAAAAGTAAAAACAAACAGATACGACATTTTGTTTATAGATCATAGAATGCCTCAAATGGACGGAGTAGAAACTTTAAGCGCACTAAAAAAACAAAAAGAAAACATGTCAAAGGATGCAGTAAATATTGTTCTTACAGCAAATGTGATTTCCGGCGCAAGAGAGATGTTTTTAGGATATGGTTTTGATGATTATCTTTCTAAGCCAATCGATACAACCAAACTTGAAAGAATGCTTTGTGAATATCTTCCTAAGGAGCTTATAGAATCTGCAAGTACACCTGTAATAGAAAATTCTTTATATGATTCTATGATTGAACACTTGAAAGAAATTCCTGAAATTGATTTGTCAGAAGCATTAAAAAACTGTGGTGATAATAAAGAAATATTACTCGATACGATGAAAGATTTTGACTTATCGGTGAAAACCTTGCTTGGTAAAATCGAAGAATATTGTAAAGATGGTGATATAAAAAATTATACGATTCTTGTTCATGGTTTGAAATCAGCAGCCAGATTAATAGGAGCAACAAAACTTTCTGATTCTGCTGCATATTTGGAAAAATGCGGGGATGAAGGAAATCTTCTTCAGATAAAATCATTGACTCCACATCTTCTTACGGATATAAAAAATCTTAGTGAAAAGATTGAAAATTTTTTCCGGGATATAGGAGTGGAAAATGGAATATCTATAAAGGAAGATATACAGGAAACTGATAAGCCAGAGATTGATGAAGAGATGATTCTTAGTGTGTATGCAGGAATTAGGGAGTTTGTGGATGCTTATGACTTTAGAAGTGCAGAAAATATGTTGGGGATGCTTTTGAATTATCAGATTTCTTCAGTGGAAAAAGAAAAGATTGATAAACTGTATGAAATGATTAGAAATGTGGATCATGATGGTATAATGAAATTCCTAGTGGAGTAGTACCTGAAATTTGTATTAGGGTAAAAATAGCAAAGAAAAATATATAATAAAAAATAAGAGGAGAATGTGATTATGAAGTATTGTAATTATTGTGGCGAACAAATGGAGGAAAGTGTGAATTTTTGCCCGAATTGTGGAGCTAACCAGTCTGAGAACTCCAATTTCCAGAACCAGAATTATCAAAATCAGAATTTTCAAAATGGAGGCTATCAGCAGTATCAGGCTTCGCAAAAGACATCCATGACTACCAATAAAATTTTAAGTATTGTGGCATTGTCACTTGTGATTGTAAGTGTATTTTTTGGTGGTATTTTTCTTGAAATTGCAGCACTTGTGATTTCTATTGTGGTTTTGGTTTCAAAGGAACCAAGAGAACCGGAAGCAAAAACCATGGCTATTATTGCTTTGGTCTTGAGCATTTTGTTCTTTTTGGCGCAAATTGTTTTGCTGGTAATTGCCGGTGGAATGATGATGGCTATGACCGGTAATTTTTTTAATGCATTATTTGGTTATTAAAAAGAATGAACGGAGCTCTTATAGGAGGCGCCATGTTTTTTAGGAAAAAAATTTCTGAAAAGACATATGACAAAGAAAATCTAAAACCGGTTATCAAAGCGCAGTATGGAATTGTGGGAGAGTTGGAGAAAATCTATTAGTGGGGAAGGATGACATGACAGTTATTTTCGAATTTCTTGGGAATGAACCTATAGAAAATGTAATAACATGCATGAATTTTAAAGTTGATAAGGTAATCTTTTTTGGTTATCGGGAAGCCATTCAGGCACAAAAAAGAAAAACAGAGAATTTTTTAACAAAATACTGTGGGGTGCAACAGGTGGTGTTTTTGCCTTTGGCAGCTTATGATCTACAATTTACGTTGCGAACCATGAAAAATGAAATCCAAAGAGAAAAAGAGCAGGAAAATCAGATTTATTTTGATGTCACCGGTGGAGAAACTCTGATTTTAGTGGCCTTTGGAATGTTGGCAAAAGAATTTGAAACACCTATTCACGTGTTTGATATCGCAAAAGATGCATTGATTGAATTAGAGTCGGATACGTCTGCTTCCATTTGCAAGGAAGCGGAACAGCGTAAAATTCCAATGACCTTAAAATTATGGATCGAAATGCATGGAGGCGTGGTTAATAACCAGTTGCACAAGGGGATTAAGACAGCGGATGATGCGGCTTTTGTATTGGATGCGGACAAAATATATCAAGTTGCGGAAAAACATTGGGATGATTGGAATACCTTTGCAGATTTTTTGCGTAATGTCATGATTCCGGTAACAAATTTGACGGTTCATTTGAATACCAAGACGGTGCAAAGCAATATAAAAGCAACTCATTCTCCGGATGGTTTATTAGCAAAGGTGAATCGTATTTTGGATGAATTAGCGCAACAAGGGATCCTTCTTGATCTAAAACATTCCGAAGGACATTATCATTTTCGGTACAAAAACCAGAAAATCAAAGAGTGTTTATGGGAAGGTGGAAGTATTTTAGAATTGCATGTCTTTTTCCAAGAAGAACCTAAGTGCGACGATTGCCAGATGGGCGTGCATTTAGACTGGAATGGAATTATTCATGAACATTCCGGAGAAGACGTGTTGAATGAAATCGATGTATTGACTTTGCAGGGAAATATCCCTACTTTCATTTCTTGCAAGAGTGGGAAAATCGGAGCTCAACAAACCTTACACGCCTTGTATGAATTGGATACTGTGGCTCATCGTTTTGGTGGCAAGTATGCAAAGAAGGTGCTGGTGTCTGCGCGGAAAGTTGCGGATATCTATAAAGAGAGAGCAAAGGAAATGGGGATTGTGGTGAAGTAAATAATCAGTTTTTGGACATATATCGAAAAAATCGTGTTATAATAGTGCTAATTTTTAAGTGAAATTTAACAGAGATATTAAATTAAAAAACGAATTTGTGGAATATAATTAAATGGGGTACAGATATGTACCCCATTTGTAAGTGGAATATTTTCTGGATTACCAGATTCTCCATTTATCTGCATCATCGTCTTCGTAGTAGGCACCATTGGGATTATAATAAGCATGATTAGGTTCTTTAAAACTACTTTCTTCAAATACAATATTATGTTCAATTAAGTCAAGAATTTTGTTTAATGCGATTCCAATATCCATGCGATGGACACCAAATTGATAATACATCGTAGAGATATCATGCGTGTCAACTAGAATTCTGCCATGTGTTCCTTTGTATAAAGAACCGTTTATTTTAAAATTGACAGGATATCTATATTTTTTGTTGTTTTGTAATCCTTTCGTGTAGCATTCTTTTGCTATGATTTCTTCCATAGCACTGATTAATTTTGCACGGGCATTTTGATTCATAAGATTATATCTCCTTACTTATTTTTATGCATTACAATATAAGTACCATATTTTATGATTGTATTCCTTTAAAAAAGTATGAATATTTAATAAAAAATTAAAGTTAACATATAAAATTACATGTATGTAGGTGAAAGAATGGAAAATAAGAAACTTGAGCGTTGGGCGCAACAACTGCTTGATACTGGCAAAAGAAATAATATGATTAATTTTAAAACCACAAAAGCTACAACGGCAGAGGTTGTGTATCCGGATGGTGAATCTTTTTTTGAAAAATGTATGACGATGTCTTCTTTTGAAATTTATGATCCCAAAATTGAAGATGACGAAGAAGACGAGGAAGCAGTAACTTCTGCAAATACATCATCTGATGAAACACAGGAGACAATTACAGCTGATAAAATGAAGAAGAGCGATTATGCAACCTTGTATTCTTCAAAAATTCGCAAGTCAAATCAAGTTCTTGTTTATGCTAAAACACCAAATCCTTTGACTGCAATAAAAAATATCGACAAAAAGGCTCGCGACTTTTTGGAAGAAACTGGTGTAAACGTTGTATATATGGCGTTTGGTTTTGTGCGTTGGAAGGAAAGCGAGACTTCTTCTATCATTAATAAAGCACCGTTATTATTGGTGCCTATCACATTAAAGAATGAATCATCAATTTCACCTTATATTATTGAACTAACAGAAGATGATATAGTTGTAAATCCAACATTTAGTTATTTCTTAAATGCTCAATATGGAATAACTTTGCCTGAATATGAAGATGATGAAACATTGTCTTCGTATATGCATAGAGTGGAAGAATTGGTATCGAAATTGCATTGGCAAGTTACACCAGAGTGTAAAATTGGCATTTTTTCTTTTTTGAAAATTAATATGTATCACGATTTGATGAACAATCAAGAGAACATTTTAAAAAATGATAATGTTCGTATGTTGTTAGGCGAATCTGTAGATGCAAGTAATCATGAGAATGTAGATGCTTCGACGCGGGTATCTAACGAGATTATAGATTTACACACAGTTGTGGATGCGGATTCAAGTCAGATTGAAGCCATTGAAATGGTAAAAACAGGTAGAAGTTTTGTCTTGCAGGGGCCACCTGGTACGGGTAAAAGCCAGACGATTACAAATATAATCGCAGAATGTCTACATGATGGAAAAAAGGTTTTGTTTGTTTCTGAAAAACTAGCAGCCTTGAGTGTTGTTTATGACAAATTAAAACAAGCTGGATTAGATGAGTTTTGTTTGGAATTGCATAGTCATAAATCAAATAAAAAAGAAGTTATTGCAGAATTATGTAGAACACTAAGAGCAGACAGAAGTGCTGTTTCATCGAAAGCTGATGCAGAATTACAGGCAAAAGCAAAATTACAAGAACAATTAGATGCGTACGCAGAAGAATTGCATAAGCCTATCCCTGTTATTAATAAATCAATGTATCAATTATATGATGCATATGCGGCACAACGAAAATCACCAGATTTAGAAATGATTCTAGATAACATTGCAAAAAAAGATGCGAACTACTTGAATGAAGCAATAAATCTTCTTGGGCAATATGAAGAATATGTTTCTACTATTGGTGAAGATTATCATAAAAATGAATGGTATGGCTTTAAAAGCGAGGATGGTTCTTATGAAGCACAGAATAAATTAAAATGTAATCTTCAAACAGTTTTTGAAGGTTTAGGTAAATTGATTGAGGAAGTGGATCGTTGTAAAGCTGAGTATGAATTACAAATGGACACTTTGTTAAACGTTAATAAATATATTCAATTATTAAATGTTTTAACACATTCTAATTTTGTGCGTCCGGAGATGTTGACTGTAGAAAATGTGACTCTATTGTTGGAATCATCGAATGTTTTAATGCAGTTAAGTCAACAAATAATACCGATACGTCAGAAACTGAATGCTTCTTTTGATGAAAGTGTATATAATCTGGATGGAGCTGAATATTTTAATAAACTCACGAAACTGTATTCGGGATTATTTTCTAGAATGTTTAATTCAGAATATAAGAGTATTGTTACTAATATTCGTTTGGCATCAAAATCGGGTAAAAAGCCAAGTTATGCAGAAGCTCAAGATTATATGATGGCTCTTATGGAATTCCACCGATTGCTTGGACTTTTTGAAGCAGAAAAAAACAAAGTGGTAAATTTGATAAATGTAGATCAAGTGAATGTGGATACAAATTGGCATATGTTTAGTGAAGAATTGGCTATTATCAAATCCTGTTTTGAAAATGGATTGTCAATGGGCAATATTCAATTTATGACTAATGAAAAGTTTGTATCTGAGAAAAAATCATTTGAAAATTATGCACGAAATTTAGCTGGAATTAATGAAAGCTTTTTACCGACATTATTGGAAATTCAAAAAGACTTTGAAACGCAACAAGTAGTTCTTCAACAGTTGCAATTATCAGAGCTATTGAAAAAAATAAAAAGTTGTTTAGAATCAATCGATAAAGTGGAAAACTGGATTAGGTTCCATATATTATTGAATCAATTAGAAAAAAGAGATTTGTTGTCTTTTGTTAATTGCGCAATTCAAAACAAAATAGAACAAAATCAAATTGTAAATGCGTATCAAAAATTGTTTTTTAAACAGTGGATTAATTATATGATTTATGAAAAAACAGTTTTTGCTAATTTCACACGCGTTTCACAAGATAAGGCAGTTGAACAGTTTGTTCAAAAAGATAAGCTTCAGTTTGAAATAAGTAAAGCACAAATAAAAGCAGAACTGTCTGCAAATCGACCATCACTTGATATGATGGCCGGCGGCAGTGAAGTTTCTATATTGCTTCGCGAAGGAGAAAAGAAAAGAAAGCAGAAGAGTATACGAAAACTTTTAGAAGAAACTGGGAATTTAGTTCAAGTTATTAAACCGTGTTTTCTCATGTCTCCATTAAGTGTAAGTACTTTTTTAAGCGATAATAGTATTACTTTTGATACGGTAATATTTGATGAAGCATCACAGATATTTCCACAAGATGCAATAGGCGCTATTTATAGAGGGAAACAATTAATTGTTGTTGGAGATTCTAAACAGATGCCGCCAAGTAATTTCTTTAATTCGTCGGTAGAAATTAATGATGATGATGAAGAAACAGGAGATGTGACCGACTTTGAATCAATATTGGATTTGTGTTCTACCGCCCTTACACAGTTGTGCTTGAGATGGCATTATCGAAGTAGGTATGAGCAATTAATTGCTTTTTCTAATAAGAATTTTTATGGCAATACGCTCGTTACATTTCCATCATCAACAATAGATCATGAAGGCATTGGTGTAGACTATTATCATGTTGATGGATTGTTTGATAGAAAGAGTCATACAAATAGAAAAGAAGCTGAGTTTATTGTTGACTTGATTTATAAACACATTGAAAAATATCCATCTAGAAGTCTTGGTGTTGTTGCATTTTCAGTTGCACAACAAGATTTGATTGATCGATTATTATCCAAACGAAGACAGGAAGATTCTTCTAAAGAGTGGTTTTTTAAACGTGATGATTCTACAAGGGAACCATTTTTTGTTAAAAATTTAGAGACTGTACAGGGTGATGAACGAGATACAATCATTTTTAGTGTAGCATATGGAATGGATGCGCAAGGAAGATTGCTACATAATTTTGGCCCGTTGAACCGCGTTGGAGGTGAACGAAGATTAAATGTTGCGGTAACTCGTGCAAAAGAAAATGTGCAACTGGTATCTTCAATGCATGCTTCTGATATTGATTTAAAACGTACTTCTGCCGAAGGAGCAAGACTTTTACGAGAGTATTTAGATTATGCGGAAAATGGAAATGTGGCACTTGAACGAACAATTTCTGTAAATCCATTTGAACAGTTTGATTCTGAATTTGAAATGGAAGTATGTGAATTTTTACGTGACCATGGATTTACGGTTGACACACAAGTTGGTTGTAGCGGTTTTAGAATAGATTTAGGTCTTAAAAAGCCAAATAGTTCTGATTATGTTCTTGCAATTGAGTGTGATGGAGCAACATATCATTCTTCTAAGAATGCAAGAGATAGAGACAGACTCCGTCAAGAAATTCTTGAACGTATGGGATGGAGATTTTATCGTATATGGTCAACAGATTGGTTTAGAAATAATTCTATTGAAAAAGAAAAATTGCTTAAAGTGGCTACAGAAGCAGTGCATCTTGGAAAGTTTGTAAAAAATGAGGATACTTTAAATGAAGAGATAATTGATTTTCAGGAGACGATTGAACCTAAACATTTATCTTTTCCTAGGTACAAAAATGCAGATGTAAATGCACTTTGGGCGCAACATATTTCAATTCAGGGTTATGTAAAAAAGATAATGGATATCGAAGCTCCGGTATCAGAAGAATACTTATTAAAACGTATTTGTTTCATATATAATCGAGAAAAAGTAACAAATGTTGTTAGAAAACAATTTAATAATGATTTGTTCTTCTGCGAAAAAATGGGTATCGTTAGACGAGGAGGATTTTTGTATTTACACAATCAAAAAGACTTTGTTTTACGTGTTCCGGGTGATAAGCGTGACATAAAGTATATTGCACCAGAAGAATTGGCAGCAGGTTTAAGTGCTATTTTGTCTCAAAATTATTCTGCAGAGAAAGATGCATTATATAGAGCACTTGTAAATCAACTAGGCTTTTCAAGAATGGGAGATGCTATTATTGCAAAGTTAGATGAAGCATTGGGCCTGTTAAAAAATGTAAGTATTGAAGATGGTGTAGTGTCTATCATTCAAGATTAAAAACCATTTCAGTTAACTGATAATGTAACAGTTATCAATGTAGAAATGGCGAAGGAAAGAAAAATATAAGATTCTTTCCTTCGTCATTTTTTGCTCAATGAAGAGTTGGAATGGAATAAAGTGAAGAAGATCATGGATCGTAAGAGAATTCTTAGTTACGTGGACTGAGAAGTGCCCTCTCGGATGGGAAAAGGCAAGGGAATGTTGTGAAATTTAAATTCTCTTAGCCAGCAAAGGACGGAATCGGCCGCCCACGTAGCGAAAAAACCGAAGAAAAGCAGGAACCCATAGCAAAGAAAGTGGATTTATGCTAAATTAGAAGTAGCAAAAAAATAGGAGGAACCGATGAAAAAAATTACAAGTTTTACAATCGATCATATAAAATTACAGCCGGGTGTGTATGTGTCCAGAAAGGATGCGGTTGGCGCGGAAACAGTGACGACGTTTGATATTCGTATGACCAGCCCGAATGAAGAGCCGGTTATGAATACGGCAGAAATGCATACCATTGAGCATTTGGCGGCTACTTTTCTTCGTAATGATGAGGAGTATAAGGAGAGAATCCTTTATTTTGGACCTATGGGTTGCAGAACCGGATTCTATTTGCTTTTGAAGGGTGATTATGAATCAAAGGACATTGTACCGCTTATGGTGAGACTTTATGAGTTTATGAAGGATTTTGAAGGGGACGTTCCGGGAGCGGCAGCCAAGGACTGCGGCAATTACTTGGATATGAACCTTCCTATGGCAAAGTATTTGTCTAAGAAATTTTTGGAAGAGGTTTTGACGGATATTGATGAAAGTCGCTTGATTTATCCGGACTAAAGAAATAAAAAGTTGCAAAGGCTTTATGGATGGAAGCAGAGATTTGAAGACTTTATTTGGAGGAATAACATGAAAAAGATAGCGATTATTGGTGCTATGGAACTTGAAGTGGCTGAATTAAAAGAAGCCATGGAAGTGGAAAGAAAAGTAGAAAAGGCATCTATGGTATTTTTCGAAGGTACCTTAAAGGGTGTGCCGGTCGTGATTGTACAGTGTGGAGTTGGCAAGGTAAATGCTTCCTTGTGCGTACAGATTTTAGCAGATATGTTTGAAGTGACCCATGTGATTAATACCGGTGTTGCAGGATCCTTGAATGCTGCTTTGGATATCGGAGATATCTTGGTTTCTAAGGATGCTATTCATCACGATATGGATGTTACAAAGCTTGGTTATGAACCGGGACAGGTGCCGGGGATTGATACATTGGCTTTCCCGGCAGATGCAGATATGGCAGAGAAGGCGGTAGCTACTTGTCAGGAAGTAAATCCGGATATTCATTGCAAAATTGGTCGTGTTGTTAGCGGAGACCAGTTTATCAGTGACAAGGATACAAAAACACGTTTGATTGAGACTTTCCATGGGGATTGTGCCGAAATGGAAGGCGCTTCTATTGCACATGGTGCTTATTTGAATGGATTGCCATTCTTGATTATTCGCGCGATTTCTGACAAGGCAGACGATAGCGCAGAAATGGATTATCCGTCCTTTGAAAAGGTGGCTGCAAAGCATTCTGCAGCATTGGTAGAAGCGTTGGTGCAGAGAATCTAAATGAGAGAGCCCGGTGGTAGGGCATATTATTTAGTTTAAAAACGGAGAAATTCGCAAATTTCTCTGTATGGATATGAGGAGGATGAAGATGAAAGGTTTTATGAAAGAGTTCCGCGAGTTTATTAGCCGCGGTAGTGTTATGGACATGGCAGTTGGTATCATTATTGGTGGTGCGTTTACTGCAATTGTTACTTCTTTGGTGGAAGATATCATCAATCCAATTTTGGGATTGTTTGGTGGTATGAACTTTGATCAGCTTTCTTTGAATTTACTTGGAGAAGTGACTTTGAACTACGGAAAGTTTATTTCTGCAGTGATCAATTTCTTGATTATGGCATTGATTGTGTTCTTGATGATGAGAGGCATGAACCGTGCAAAGGAATTGGCTGAGAAAACGTTGAAGAAAGAACAGCAAGAAGAAGAGGCAGCTACTGAGAAAGATTGTCCATATTGCTATAGCAAAATCGCAATTAAGGCTACCAGATGCCCACATTGCACTTCAGAACTGAACTAATTTTCGAAAAAAATCCTCGTTTTGTTCAATTTGACGAACAATTCGAGGATTTTTTTACGTCATAAATAGTAAGAATCGTTTATAATGGAATAGAGTGTATAGTGAAGGGAAGGACTGGGAGACATGTTTGAACATTTTAAGGCTCAACCGACGGCTGTAGTCAATGGATTTAAAGTAAGAGCCGGTATATTTCATCGGAACGGTGCATTTGTGACTGAGGAAGGAATTAATTTTACGGTGCATTCCCATGGAGCCACCGGATGCGAATTGGTTTTATTCCGCATAGGAGAGAATGAACCTTATGCAAAAATTCCATTTCCACGCTTTTGCCGTATAGGTGATGTATATTCCATGGTGGTTTATGACCTGGAAATGAACGAATTTGAATATTGTTATACCTTCGACGGACCCAATGACCCGTCAAAGGGACTTTTGTTTGACAAGAATCGTTTTATTTTGGACCCTTATGCGAAGGCAGTTACGGGACAAAGAGTATGGGGACAACGATTCACCGAAGGTAGTTTTTATAAAGCCAGAGTGGTTGGTACGGATTACGACTGGGGACAGTTTGCACAGCCGGAAATTCCGTTTGAGGATTTGGTGATTTACGAGATGCATGTACGTGGGTTTACCATGGACAAGAGTTCTAGAGTGCATCACCCCGGTACTTTTGCAGGTATTCGTGAAAAAATCCCTTATTTAAAAGAATTGGGAGTCAATGCCATTGAGCTTATGCCGATTTTTGAGTTCGACGAGATGGAGGATGATCGCGAATCAGACGGAAACCGGTTATACAATTACTGGGGTTACAACACCGTTGGATTTTTTGCCCCAAATACGGCGTATTCCGCTACAGATGAACATCATAGAGAAGGTACGGAGTTGAAAAAACTCATTCGTGAGTTAAATGCCAATGGAATCGAAGTGATTTTAGACGTTGTATTCAATCATACGGCAGAGGGAAATGAGCATGGCCCGATTTTCTCTTTCAAGGGCATTGATAACAACATTTATTATATGTTGACGCCGGATGGATATTATTACAATTTCTCCGGATGCGGCAACGCGGTGAACTGCAATCATCCGATTGTGCAGCAAATGATTGTGGATTGCTTGCGTTATTGGGTTTCAGAATATCGTGTGGATGGGTTCCGTTTTGACCTTGCTTCTATCTTGGGTAGAAACGAAGACGGTACACCGATGGAAAAACCACCGTTGATTCAGACCTTGGCGATGGATCCGATTTTGTCTAAGACAAAATTGATTGCAGAAGCATGGGATGCAGCGGGACTTTATCAGGTTGGTAGTTTCCCGGCCTTTGGACGATGGGCTGAGTGGAACGGCAAATATCGTGACGATGTACGCGCCTTTTTGAAGGGGGATTCCGGTAAGGCCGGAGCGGCTTTGGTGCGTATTACCGGTTCTAAAGATTTGTATGCACCGGAATCTCGTGGGGAGACCGCATCTGTCAATTTCTTGAATTGCCATGATGGTTTTACCTTATATGATATGTATGCATACAACATGAAGCACAACGAAGCCAACGGTTGGAACAATACAGACGGTAGCGATGACAATCGTAGCTGGAACTGTGGCTTTGAAGGGGAAACAGACGACTATGAGATCAATAAGCTTCGTCAAAGAATGTGTAGAAATGCCTTTGCGGTGCTTTTGATGAGCCGTGGACCTGCTATGTTTTACCAGGGAGATGAGTTCTGCAATACCCAGTTTGGCAACAACAACGCGTATTGCCAGGACAATGAGATTTCTTGGTTGGATTGGACCAGAAAGGACAAGTTTAAACAGAATTTTGAGTTTGCAAAATTGATGATTAAGCTTCGTAGTCAGCATCCGGTTGTGCGTAAACGGCAAAAGGAAGCCCTTTGTGGTTTGATGGATACCAGTATTCACAACGATTATCCTTGGAATGAATACTTTGATAACAATACCCATTTGATTGGAATTATGTATGCCGGAAAATATCCGGATCGCAATTACGATGATGTGGTATTTATTGCAATCAATACTTATTGGGAGAAATTAAAAGTAACTATGCCGGATGCGCCGGATGGTTATCATTGGGTGATTAAGGCAGACTCTGCCGGAGAATACGACGATTTATGGGAGCGTTGGTCAAATACGCAGATTTATGACGGTCGATTTTTCCAGATTGAGAGCCGCAGCGTAGTTGTGGCTGTAGCAGAGCGTGACGATATGTAGAAAGCGGGGGTATGAAATGGATCAGCAGGAAGTTACCTTTACCTATTCCGGTGTCGTACAGAAGGACGGTCGGAATGCGGTTTGTATTCGATTTGAACGAAAAAATGAACATGGATTGGATGTGGCAGAGGGAACGGTGCCTGACTGTACCTTGACCCAGGTTTCCGGTTTTTCCAAAGAAGAGGTTTCGGATTTGGAAAGATATCTCACGGAAAACAGCGTAGAGATTATCGAAAACGCCAGAAAACTCAGTAATTTTAAAAACTTATTTTCTTGATTTGAGGGACAGAATGATTAGAGAGCATATATTGGTTTTTGGTCGCGTACAGGGAGTGGGCTTTCGTTATCGCGCAGAATATACGGCGCGGATGATGAATTTAACCGGCTACGTTCGTAATTTGGGAGATGGTTCCGTGGAAATGGAAGTCCAGGGAGAAAAAGAGACCATAAATTTGCTATTGAAGCAACTTGCACAAAGTAGTTATATTCATATCTCCGATGTGCAGCGAGAAGAGATTCCCCTAGAGGATGGGGAGTATACCTTCGGGATAAAAAGTACACGTTATTAAAGGAAAAGTGCCTTGTTTTTATAACAAGGTGCTTTTTTTATGTCATTCTATGTGCAATTTGAACAAAACACGGAAACTATTTTTGTGAATTCAGTTTCTTGTGAAGGAAACTGGGGGATGTTACAATGATGGAAACGATAAAAGAAGTTTTAGTTTCCTGAAAGGAGAAAAAGGGTGGAATTAAAGGAGAGAATTCTAGAAGCAGCCATAGGAGCATTTAATGAAAAGGGGATTCGGTTTACCATGGATGATTTGGCCAGAAGGCTGAATATTAGCAAGAAAACCATCTATACCGTATTCCAGGACAAGGAAACTTTGTCCATTGAAATGATTGATTATTGCTTCGATCGCATCAAGGAAAGCGAAGCTGAGGTTTTGCAGAACGAGAATTTGTCTTTGGAAGAGAAACTGCGGAATATTTTGGGTGTGTTACCGGAGGGGTACCGCGACATTGATTTTCGTCAGTTATATGTAGTAAAGGAAAAATATCCTAGCTATTACAAAAAGATTGAGGAACGTTTGGAAAACGGATGGGAAAGAACCATCGACATCATTCAGCAGGGCATTGCAGAAGGAGTTTTCCGTCCTGTTAATATTCCGATTTACAAGACCATGTTGGAAGCTACTTTGGAACAGTTTTTCCAGAGAGATGTGTTGATTCAAAATGGAATCTCCTACAAGGAAGCTTTGGACGAGGTAGTGAATATTCTTGTTGAGGGAGTTATTAAACGCTAGAGGAGGATTTATGCAGACAAGGATATATTTAAATGAAGGTTGGAAATTCGCGGAAGCATTTTCCACAGAACAATGTCAAAAAGATTTTGATGTCAATACTATGATAGATGTTCGGATTCCACATACGGTGAAGGAATTGGAATTCAACTATATTGACGAAGAATCTTATCAAATGATTTCCGGATATCGCAGGGTGTTATATGGGGAACCGGAATGGGCAGGAAAGAAGATCTTTTTAACTTTCGAAGGGGCTGCTCATGTTGCGGAAGTATTTTTAAACGGAAAAAGTCTTGCAAAACACAATTGCGGATACACCGCATTTACCGTTGATTTAACAGCTGATCTTATTTTAGGGGAAGAAAATATATTAAATGTTTGTCTGAATAGTCGGGAAGACAGCAATGTACCGCCTTTTGGCTATGTAGTGGATTATTTGACCTACGGCGGTATTTACAGAGATGTGTACTTGGAAGTAAAGGAAAGAATGTACATTTCCGATGTCTTTGTACAGCCGAAATTGCCGGAAACCTTTGTTTATCAGGAAAAAGGAAACAACCTATCAAATGGGGAATTGGTAGTGGATGTGACCTTAGAAGGCGAAGGCGATGGCCTTTTCTTGCGAGGATCTTTGATACGTTATGGCACAGAGGAATCTCCGGTGGGCAATGCAGATGCTTATGTAAAAATGGAAACATTATCCGAAGGAAAGACTTCCGTAGGATTGCACTCCATGCATTGCAGCGTCAGCGACGTAGCCGTTTGGGATGTGGAGAGCCCGGCTCTTTACTTATTCCGTGTGGAATTGCTTCGTGAGGGTGAAGTCTTAGAATGCAAGGACGTGGTGTTTGGATTCCGTAAAGCGGAGTTTAAAAAAGATGGTTTCTATTTGAACGGTAGAAAATTCAAGATTCGTGGTTTGAATCGTCATCAATCTTATCCTTATGTGGGATACGCCATGCCAAAGAACTTGCAGCGCTACGATGGTGATATTTTAAAGAAAGAACTTTCTTTAAATGCGGTGCGTACTTCTCATTATCCGCAGTCACATGCTTTTATCGATCGATGCGACGAACTGGGACTTTTGGTATTTATGGAGTTCCCGGGCTGGCAGCATATCGGTGATGAGACATGGAAAGAGCAGGCATGTAAAAATGCAGAGGAAATGATTTTGCAGTATCGCAATCATACCTCCATTATTATCTGGGGTGTTCGTATCAATGAATCTCAGGATGATAATGCTTTTTATGAAAAAACAAATGCCATTGCGCATAAGTTGGATCCCAGCAGACCGACTGGTGGGGTAAGAGCGCACAAGAAGAGTCATTTATTTGAAGATGTTTATACGTACAATGATTTTTATCATGACGGCACCAACGATGGTTGTGAACCCAAACAGAACGTGACTTCCAATATGGAAGCACCGTACTTGATTACCGAGTACAACGGTCACATGTTCCCGACCAAGAATGCAGACCCGGAAGAACATCGCGTAGAGCATTTGATGCGTCACTATCGTGTTTTGGATGCGGTAGCAGGACAGGCGGATATCAGCGGAAGCTTTGGATGGTGTATGTTCGATTACAATACCCACAAAGATTTCGGTAGTGGAGATCATATTTGTTATCACGGAGTGATGGATATGTTTCGCAATCCGAAGCTTGCATCTTACGCATATACCGCACAGGAAGATCATTCTTACTTCTTAGAACTTTCTTCCTCCATGGATATCGGAGAGCATCCGGCTTGTAATCGTGGAGATACCTGGATTTTAACCAACGCAGATAGCGTGCGTATGTATAAAAATGATATTTTCATCAAGGAATACAAGGGTAGCGACAGCCCATTCAAGAATTTAAAACATGGCCCGATTTTGGTGGATGATTTCATCGGAAATCAGATTCATGAAAACGAAAACTTCACCAAGAAACAGGCAGATCAAATCAAACTTGCCTTAAATACCACTGCAAGAAAGGGTATGGGCGGTTTAGGCTTGGATATCAAGTGGATTGCGGTAAAGATGATGGTCTTTTACCATATGAAACCGGAACAGGCAGTCGTTCTTTACAACAAATACATTGGTGACTGGGGTGGACAGTCTACAGAGTACCGTTTTGAAGCTATTGTGGATGGCAAAGTGGTAGCCACCATTACCAAGGTACCTCCGAAGACTGTGGATTATGAAATCAAAATCAGTCACACAGAATTAAAGGAAGAGGAAGCCTACGATGTAGCTGCGGTTCGTATTCGTGCGGTGGATGAGCACAAGAATCAGTTGCCATTCTATGAAGAACCGATTTTGTTACGTGCAGAAGGGGCAATTGAAATTGTTGGACCAAAGGTAATTCCTTTCCGCGGCGGTATGACAGGTACTTATGTACGTACCAAGGGAGAAGCCGGCGAAGGTACTTTATGGATAGAAAAAGAGGGAATGGAGCCGAGAAAAGTTACTTTTTCGGTGCATAAATAGGAGGATTTATGAAAGACTTAGCAAAAAATATTTTTGGAAATGAGATTTCAAACAAGGATTACAAGAAATCTGTAAAGTCTAAGAAAAAGTATCAGAAAAAATTTGGAGATGACTCTAATGTGGATTACAAAGCGGTGGTGACTGAGAATCCTTATATAGGAGAAAGTCTTGGAGTAAAAAATATTGAGATTAAGGATCAGGAGGGAGGTATTCCCTTCGATACAGAAAAGGGACTCATTGTTGGAAATATTCGTATGGGATTTGGACATTATCGTATTTCCATGGCGATAGCTTCTGCAGCACATCATATGGGTTACACGCCTTATTGGATGGATTTAAATTCCTATCCACAGACAACCTGTACAAAGGTAATCAGTGCACAGAACGATTTGTATTCTTTGGGCTCTCGTTTGTCCAAGAATCCTTTGTTCAATAAGTTTGTTTGGGAACCTATGAACTACGAAGGATTTCGTGCTTTGACCTACAATTCTTCCGATCAGAAGAATGCAGAGTTAATGGCTCCGGTTTACAAGAATGTTCCAAAGGATATTCCGGTGGTTGCAACTCATGTTTGGCCGGCACAGGCAGCAATTCATGCAGGAATGAAACATGTAGTAAATGCCATTCCGGACAACTGGCCAATGGCCCTTCATTTATCCGAAGGAAGCTTGCACACCATTCAGTGCCACAATGCATACATGGGATATCGAATTTTGAACGGTATGAAAAAAGGTGATATTTGCAAGCCAATGGGTCAGGAAGATTTGGTTTATACCGGACATTACATTGATCACGAATTAGTAGCAAATATCGAAGCAGATTGCGCAGCTAGAAAGCAGAGAAAAGCAGAAAAAAAGGCAATGCGTTTCCTCCTTACCATCGGTGGAGCCGGTGCACAGAAAGAAATCTTTGCAGCAATTATTCGTCATATGATTCCAATGATCAAAGAAGAAAAGGCTGTTCTTTATGTAAACGTTGGGGATTACAAAAATGTTTGGGAAGATTTGATTCAAGAAATCCCAGAGATGAAAGCACTTTCTACAGAACACTTCAATGACTGGGCAGATACCGAAAACTTTGCAAAAGAAGCTTTGACAGGGGGTGTCAGTGGTATCCACGGATTCTGGCATGAAAATATTTTCGAAGCGGTTTACTGCACCAACCTTTTGATGCGTAGCGTAGACGTACTGGTAACAAAGCCAAGTGAACTTGCTTTCTATCCGGTACCGAAGCTTTTCATTAAGAGAGTCGGAAAACATGAAATGTGGGGAGCAATCCACTCTGCTGAAATCGGCGATGGTACATTGGAATGCAGAGATATTCCACATACCATTCAGATGTTGGATTTGTTCTTAGAGGATGACCAGTTATTAAATGATTTCTGTGACAACATTCTTCGCAATAAACAAATGGGAATTTATGATGGCGCATACAAAGTAGTAGAGCTTGCCATGGGACTGAAGAATAGATAAACGCAAGAAAGGGAGAAAAACAAATGGAAACAAAAAGAAGTTTGGGAGCAAAAGAGAAAGCTGCTTACGGACTCGGAGCAGTAGGAAAGGATATGGTATATATGCTTTCCGCAAGTTACATCCTGTATTATTACCAGGATATTTTAGGTGTAAGTGCAGTGGCAATGGGAATTATCTTGATGATTGCCCGTGTATTTGACGCCTTCAACGACCCGATCATGGGTGTTGTAGTAGCCAAGACAAAGACAAAATGGGGAAAATTCCGTCCTTGGCTTATGATTGGTACTTTAACAAATGCAGTCATCTTATACATGATGTTTGCTTGCCCACCGAGCCTTAGCGGTGCAGGTTTAGTCGCATATGCAGCTGTATTTTACATCTTATGGGGTGTTACTTATACCATGATGGACATCCCTTATTGGTCTATGATTCCTGCTTTTACAGAAGGTGGAAAAGAGCGTGAAGGTTTGACTACACTTGCTCGTTCTTGTGCCGGCGTTGGTTCTGCACTTGTTACTATTTTTACCATTCTTTTGGTTCAGAAGTTGGGAACTGCTTTTGCAGGAGCAAACGCAGGTGCTTACGACATTGAAAGAACCGGTTTTAAATATTTTGCATTAATCGTAGCGATTTTATTTGTTGTATTTATTTTAATTACTTGTCTTACGGTAAAAGAAAAATCTACCGTAGAAATGGAAACGGTTTCGGTAGGACAGATGTTCAAAGCTTTGATCCAGAATGATCAGGCAGTCGCAGTGGTTGTAACCATCGTTTGCATCAACACTGCAATGTATATTACATCCAATTTGTTAATTTACTTTTTCAAATATGATCTAGGTGGTGTATCATGGTATGGGAACTATACCACATTTAACATTGTGGGTGGTGGCGTACAGATTTTATCTATGATGATTTTGTATCCATTCATGAGACAGTTCTTTAGCAGTATTCGAATTTTCTTTATCGGTGTTGTAATGTCTATTACGGGTTATGTGGTACTTCTTGTTATGGCATGCAGTGGTGTGAATACCTTAGCTCCATTGTTAATCCCGGGTGTACTGATTATGGCAGCCAGCGGAATGAACAGCGTTTTAACAACCGTATTCCTTGCAAACACAGTAGATTACGGTGAGTTAAAGAACGGAAGAAGAGATGAAAGCGTGATTTTCTCTATGCAGACTTTTGTTGTAAAACTTTCTTCCGGTATTGCAGCTTTACTTGCAGCTATCGCATTGGAGATTTTCTCTCTCAGCAGTAGTGATGCAACAGAAGCTGAGCAGGCGATGGATTTATCTTTGAATGTAGCGCAGTCTTCAAAACTCGGACTTCGTTTATTCATGTCTTTGATTCCGATTGCCGGTTTGATTTTTGCTTTCTTCTGGTTCCGTAAGAAATACATTTTGACAGATGAAAAAATTGGGGAAATTTCAGAACAGATTAAAGATGGAAAACACTTGAATGCTGCGGAAACTTTAAAAAATCAGGTAGAAGCCTAAGAGGAGAAGCACTATGATTCAAGCAAGTTCAAATTGTTTCCATTTGGCAACAAAGGAAACATCTTATTGCTTCCGTGTTTTGGAAACGGGGCATTTAGAGCATTTATATTATGGGAAAAAAATTCACCCAAATTATGATGCACTGACAGAAAAACATCCTTTTGGTGTTGGAAATGCCATTTATGTGGACAACGACCATATGGATTTGTGTTTGGAAAATCTTCGTACAGAAGTAGCAACCTATGGTAAGGGCGATATTCATGAGCCCTTCCTGGTGTTGCGTTATCCGGATGGTAGCAGAAGTTCCGATTTTCGTTTTGAAGGTTCGGAAGTGGTACAGGGCAAAGAAGCCCTGGCTACCTTGCCTGCATCTTATGGCAGTGAAGAGCAGGCAACTTCTTTACACGTATGGTTGAAGGACAAAAATTCCGATTGTCGCTTGCATTTATACTATGGCGTTTTTGAAGATACGAATGTCATCACCAGAAGTGCAAAATTAGAAAACCTTGGGGAAGAAACCATTGTCATTGAGCGTATGCTTAGTACACAGGTGGATTTCCCAGCAAATGATTATGTGTTTACTTCTTTCCATGGGGCATGGGCGCGGGAAATGCGTAAAACAGAAGTGAACATGACCGGTGGAAAATTTGTAAATGCTTCCTTTACCGGAAGTTCTTCCAGTAGATCCAATCCTTTTGTGATGCTTTCCGAAAAGACAGCATCTGAGGATTACGGAAAAGTATACGGTTTCAACTTGGTATACAGTGGAAACCATTACGAAGCAGTGGAAGTCACCAGTTTTGGAAAAACACGTTTTGTAGCCGGAATCAATCCGGAACATTTTGCCTTTTTGTTAAAGGCAGGAGAGACCTTTGAATCTCCGGAAGCAGTCATGACTTTTTCCGATGCAGGATTCAATGGTATGAGTCAGAATATGCATCATTTTGTGCAAAACCATATCGTTCGAGGGGAATGGGCGCACAAGGAAAGACCGGTGCTTTTAAATAGCTGGGAAGCTGCATATTTTGATATCAATGAAAAGAAATTGTTGAAGTTGGCAAAGGCAGCCGCAGACACGGGAATGGAACTTTTCGTTATGGATGACGGTTGGTTTGGCGACAGAAATACAGATACCAAGTCTTTGGGAGATTGGTACGTCAATAAAAACAAGCTTCCAAACGGTATTGAAGGATTGGCAAAGAAAATCAATGATTTGGGATTGTTGTTCGGTATCTGGGTAGAGCCGGAAATGATCAATGTAGATAGCGATTTGTATCGCGCGCATCCGGATTGGGCTGTGGATATTCCTGGAAAGGAACATGCCGAAGGCCGTTTCCAGAGAATTTTGGATTTGGTAAACCCGGATGTTCAAGATTACATCATTGATGCCATGTCTAAGGTATTTGAAACACCTGGCGTTGCTTATGTGAAATGGGATATGAACCGTATTTTCTCCGATGTGTATTCCAAGATATTACCTCCGGAACAGCAGGGAGAAGTATTCCATCGTTATATGATGGCGTTGTATCACATTATGAAGACATTGACCGAGAAGTTCCCACACATCTTATTTGAAGGATGTGCTGCAGGTGGCAATCGTTTCGACCTTGGTATTTTGTCTTACTTCCCACAGATTTGGGCAAGTGATGACACCGATGCGTTGTATCGTGTGAATGCCATGACCAATTACAGCTATGGTTACCCAATGTCTACGGTTTCTGCTCACGTTTCCGCGTGCCCGAACCACCAGACCTTGCGTACCACACCGTTGGAAACCAGATTCCATGTATCTGCCTTTGGCGTAGCTGGTTACGAATGCAATCTTTGCGATATGTCCAAGGAAGATCAGATGGAAATCGCAAATCAGGTTTCTATTTATAAGACTTGGAGAAAAACCATGCAGTATGGTGATTTCTATCGTGGAAGAAACGGCAACATTCATGAATGGACCGTGGTTTCTCCGGATCAAGAGCAGGCGGTTGGATTCCTGATGCAGGAATTGGTACAGCCACATACTCCGTTTCTACAGTATTTTGCAAAGGGCTTAGCACCGGAATATGCTTATCATTTCTTCAACAGAGATTTGAAGCATAGCATCAAGGCATTTGGAGATTTGATCAATACCCAGTCTCCAATTCATATTAAGCAGGATTCTTTGATTCAGGATTTGGTTGCAAAATTCGTGAAATTAAATGGAGAAACAGAAGACGCTGTATGCAACGGTGATTTATTGATGGAAGCCGGCATCAAACTCTCTATGGGATTTGCCGGAACCGGATATAATGACGATGTGCGTTACTTACCGGATTTTGGCTCTCGCATTTATTTTATGGAAAAAGTAGAAGAGATGGATGCAGAAGAAACCAATACAGAAGAAACCAATACAGAAGAAGTATAAGGGAAACATACAAGAAAAAAGTCGCGTTGTGAAATTCACATCGCGGCTTTTTTCTGATTGATTGTTTTATTTAGAAGGTGATATTTTCCATTGCTTGTAAAACATTTTCTGCAGTCTGTGGCTTGTAGGAAGTCTTCTCGGTGCTGTATGCAGTGGAGATGGCCTGGGCGGTATTCTCTGTCTTGTTAAGAGAAGATTCGTAACCCATCATTTTTTCCAAATGAGCCTTATCATTGCCGCTGGCTGCTTCTAAAATGGCTTCTCGATCGGATAACTCTGTCTCGTAATCGTAACGAGAGATGATGCCATCCAGATATAATTGTTCTAACTGTTGGTTGGTAATCCCTGCATAGGAAGTAATCTCGATGTTGGGCGTAGGAGCGTCCTCTTCTGCAGGAGCCTCCACTTCAAAGTTTACCGTTTCTTCTTCCATGACCACCGGCGTGGTGTCCACCATACGTGGTGTCACGGACATGCTGTTTTCATCGGCGAAGGTTTCGTTTCCTTCCGGGCTGACTTGAACCGTGTCTCCATCCTTGGATACGGATACTACATTGGTTAACTCGGATGCCTTTTCTAAAATTTCCTCGGTGTTATCCTGCTTTACTTCCTGTTTGGTAGTAACCACCGGTTCTTTGGAACTTTGTGCGGCTGTCGTAGTATGAGTAGAAGGAGTAGGAGACGGAGCTGTCGTAGTGATGTTTGAAATATCTGACATTTTCGTCACTCCTTTCTGAAATTGTTTGAATGTGTGTGTGAATTCTATGCCGGAAAGGCAAAATCACATAGTTTTAGTAACTGTCATTATACACAAAATGTCAGAAAAAGACAAGAAGTGTCAGAAAAATTAACCCCAAAAAGTCTTAAATTTTTCTAAAATGTGAATGTTTTGATATGAACTCAAGTTATTTGTGACATAGAAAAAGGATATGTTGACATGGGTACTTTTCCATGGTAAAGTAACACTATAGTAAAAATCGATGAAGCAAAAAGAGTACTGTATTTGATGTTTTCACAGAGAGTCGGGGCGGTGAAATCCGATAAAGCTAGATTACAGGAATGGGTTTGCTGAGATGCAAAGTGAAAGTTTAGTAGCGGAGCCGTGATCCTCACGTTATAGGGGTGCGATATTGATATGTATCTAAGAGGTTTTGAAATGGGTGGCAGATATTTCCGATTTTGGAAATATCTTTTTTTTTATTCATCAAAACGAAACAAGGTGGCACCACGGAGAGATTCGTCCTTGATAGAAGCGAAGTAGCTTTTATCAGGGACTTTTTTTATATCCTAGAGAATTTCTTTCCTATGATCTAAAAAATACCATGGTCCTTGACTCAAATCAAAATCTCCATACAGGAAAGGGGATTCAAATGATTAAAGAAGCAATTGAAAAAATCGTAAACAAAGGAGATTTAACCTACGACGAGGCGTATGCCGTTATGAATGAAATTATGAACGGCGAAAGCACACCGACGCAGAACGCTGCATTTTTATCTGCACTTTCGACAAAAAGTGCAAAGGCAGAAACCAGAGATGAAATCGCAGGTTGTGCCACAGCCATGAGAGAGCATGCAGTGAAGGTGGATACCAACATGGACATTTTTGAAATTGTTGGTACCGGTGGAGATCATGCACAGAGTTTTAATATTTCCACCACATCAGCCCTTGTGGCGGCAGCCGGTGGTATGAAAGTGGCAAAGCATGGAAATCGTGCAGCTTCTTCCCTTTGCGGAACGGCAGATTGTTTGGAAGCGCTGGGGGTACAAATAGCGCAGGATCCGGAAAAGTGCATAGAACTTTTGGAAAAAGTAGGTATGTGTTTCTTCTTCGCACAGAAGTATCACACCTCTATGAAATATGTGGGTGCCATTCGAAAGGAATTGGGATTCCGAACTGTATTTAATATTTTAGGACCCTTAACCAATCCGGCAAGGCCACAGATGCAATTGTTGGGCGTATATGATGAATATTTGGTTGAGTCATTGGCGCAGGTATTGATTCAAATCGGTGTCAAACGCGGTATGGTGGTGTACGGCATGGACAAGCTGGATGAGATTTCCATGAGTGCTCCTACCAAAATCTGCGAAATCAAGGATGGATGGTACAAAACTTATACCATTACACCGGAGCAGTTTGGATTACATACTTGCACCAAAGAGGAATTGAAGGGCGGCACACCGGAAGAAAACGCATCCATTACCAGAGCCATTTTAAAGGGCGAAGAAAAAGGTGCGAAACGAGAGGCAGTACTTTTGAATGCCGGAGCTTCCCTTTATATCGGAGGCAAAGCAAACTCCATGGAGGAAGGGGTGCAATTGGCGGCGGAATTGATTGATTCCGGAAAAGCTTATAAGACCCTGGAAGACTTTATTACATTGAGCAACGAAGGAGTATAGATTTTTGGCAACAAACATATTAGAGCAACTAGCAAATTACGCAAGATTTCGCGTGCAGGAAAAAAAGAAACTTCTTTCCTATGAGGAGATGAAGGAACGGGCCGAGGTAATGCCAAAGGGATATTTTTCCTTTGAAAAGGCTTTGCAGGGAGAAGAATTATCTTTTATCTGTGAATGCAAGAAAGCATCGCCTTCCAAAGGGCTGATTGCAAAGGAATTTCCTTATTTGCAAATCGCCAAGGAATACGAAAAGGCCGGAGCGGATTGCATTTCCGTTTTGACCGAACCACGATGGTTTTTGGGAAAAGATCAGTATTTGCAAGAAATTGCAGAAATCGTCAGTATCCCTTGTATCCGTAAGGACTTTGTGGTGGATCCCTATATGATTTATGAGGCAAAGATTTTAGGGGCTTCGGCAGTGCTTTTGATTTGCAGTATTTTAACGGAAAAGGAACTGGCGCGTTCCTTGCAGATTTGTGAGGACTTGGGACTCAGTGCTTTGGTAGAAGCGCATGATGCAGAAGAAATTCAAATGGCATTGCGGGCCGGGGCTCGTATGATTGGTGTAAATAATCGCAATTTAAAGGATTTTACCGTGGACACAAAGACCACGTTACAATTGAGAAATCTCATTCCTTCCGATGTGATTTTTGTATCGGAAAGCGGAATTTCCGGAGAAGGAGATGTGGCTCCTTTAAAGGAACAAGGGGTGAATGCCTGCTTGATTGGGGAATATATGATGAAACAAGAGAATAAGAAAGAGGCATTGGCCAAGTTGAAAGGAGTATAGAAATGACAAGTATTAAGTTATGTGGATTAACAAGAGAAGAAGATATTCAAAAAGCAAATGAATTAAAGCCGGAATATGTGGGTTTTGTTTTCTATGAAAAAAGCAAAAGAAATGTAACCAAATCCAGAGCCAAGGAATTGAAAGCGTTGCTTCGTCCCGAGATTAAAAGCGTAGGTGTTTTTGTGGATGCGGACAAGGAAGAAATCGAGGAACTGTATGAGGAACAAATCATTGATGTGGCGCAGCTTCATGGAAACGAAAGCGAAAGCTATATCAAAGAATTGCAGGAAAAACAGATTCCGGTTATCAAAACCTTCCATTTGACGGTGGAAAGCGATTTGGAAAAGGCAGAACAGTCCAGCGCGGACATGTTGCTTTTTGATACCGGAAAAGGAACCGGAGAAACCTTCGATTGGAACTTGCTTTCTAACAGTAGCCGTCCGTTTATCTTGGCCGGCGGTTTGGACAATGCCAATGTAAAAAGTGCCATCGAAAAGGTAAATCCTTTTGGTGTCGATGTAAGTTCCGGTATTGAAACGAATCATGTAAAGGATGCGAAGAAAATGACAGAGTTTGTAAATACAGTCAGAGAGAAAAAAGATGATACCGGTCGTTTCGGGGTACACGGCGGACAGTACATTCCGGAAACCTTGATGAATGCGGTAAATGAGTTGAACGAAGCTTACAATCATTACAAGGATGATCCGGAGTTCAATCGAGAATTAAAGACGTTGTTGGATGAGTATGCAGGACGTCCAAGTTTGCTTTATTACGCAGAGAAAATGACCAAAGATTTGGGCGGAGCCAAGATTTATTTAAAGAGAGAAGATTTGAATCATACCGGTTCTCACAAAATCAACAATGTGTTAGGACAGGCCCTTCTTGCAAAGAAAATGGGAAAGACCAGATTAATTGCAGAAACAGGCGCCGGACAGCATGGAGTCGCAACAGCGACTGCGGCAGCATTGCTTGGTATGGAGTGTGTAGTATTTATGGGAAAAGAGGATACGGATCGACAGGCATTAAACGTTTATCGTATGCGTTTGCTTGGGGCAGAAGTCATCCCGGTTACCAGCGGAACTGCAACTCTAAAGGATGCGGTTTCGGAGGCTATGAGAGAATGGACCAATCGTATTGAAGATACCCATTATTGTTTGGGATCTGTAATGGGTCCTCATCCGTTCCCAACCATCGTACGTGATTTCCAGGCTGTGATTTCCAGAGAGTCCAAACAGCAGATTTTGGAAAAGGAAGGTCGTCTTCCGGATGCTGTGTTGGCTTGCGTTGGTGGTGGAAGTAATGCCATCGGAAGTTTTTATCACTATATTGAGGATGAAAATGTACGCTTGATTGGCTGTGAAGCTGCAGGTAGAGGCATTGATACTTTTGAAACCGCTGCTACGGTAAATACCGGAAAAATCGGTATTTTCCATGGTATGAAATCTTATTTCTGCCAGGATAAATATGGTCAGATTGCACCGGTTTACTCTATTTCTGCAGGTTTGGATTATCCGGGTGTTGGACCGGAACATGCATATTTACATGACATTGGTAGAGCGGAATATGTACCGATTACAGACGAAGAAGCCGTAGATGCCTTCGAATACATTGCAAAGACAGAGGGAATTATCGCAGCCATTGAATCATCCCATGCCATTGCTTATGCAAAGAAGTTGGCACCAACCATGCGTAAAGACCAGATTATTTTAGTAACCGTATCCGGTAGAGGAGACAAAGATTGTGCAGCGATGGCACGTTACAGAGGAGAAGATATTCATGAATAAAATCAGACAGGCATTTGAAAATAAAAAAGCATTTATTCCATTCATTACTTGTGGGGATCCGGATTTGGAAACCACAAAGAAAATCATCCATGCATTGGCGGAAAATGGAGCAGACTTGATTGAACTGGGAATTCCGTTCTCAGATCCAACGGCTGAAGGACCTGTGATTATGCAGGCCAATTTAAGAGCTCTTTCCAACGGCATTACTACAGATGATGTCTTTGCTATGGTGAAGGAAGTCAGCAGTGAAGTGGAGGTACCGCTTGTATTTATGACTTACGCCAATGTGGTTTATTCCTATGGCAACGACGGATTTTTCAAGAAATGCAAGGAAAGTGGTATTTCCGGAATTATTTTGCCGGATGTACCTTATGAAGAAAAGGAAGAATTTGAAAGTGTGGCATCACGCTATGAAGTTGAATTTGTTTCTATGATTGCACCGACTTCCGAAGGCCGTGTGGAAATGATTGCGAAGGAAGCAAAAGGATTCTTGTATTTGGTTTCCAGCCTTGGGGTGACCGGGGAAAGAAGTAAAATCACCGGAGATTTAAAAACCACAGTGGAACGTGTTCGTAAAGTCACCGATGTCCCTTGTGCAGTGGGATTTGGGATTTCTACACCGGAGCAGGCTGCAGAAATGGCAAATATTTCCGATGGCGCCATTGTGGGATCTGCTATTGTACGTGTAATTGAAAAATATGGAAAAGATGCCCCGGATGAAGTGGGCAAATTTGTGAAGGAAATGAAAGAGGCTTATTATGCATCCTAGTTTTGAGGAAGTACTTGCTTTTGCAAAAAAAAGAGAATATAAGCGTATTCCCGTGGCAGTAGAAATGCTGGCAGATTCCTTTACGCCGATTGAAGTCATGCGCACACTGAAAAGTGTGAGTTTACAGTGCTTTGTGTTGGAAAGCGCATGCCAATCGGAAAACTGGGGTCGTTATTCTTTTTTGGGATTTCAGCCGGAATATGAAATCACTTGTAAAAACCATGTGATGACCATCAAAGAAACGGTGGGAGATACCCTGCGTGTGGTGGAAGAAACGCGTGTTGCGCATCCGGCAGAGGTGCTTCGAAAGATTTTGGCGGATTACAAGACCCCGAAACTTTCGGAATTACCGCCTTTTACCGGTGGCTTAGTGGGATTTTTTTCCTATGATTACATCAAATACAATGAACCGGTGTTAGAAGCTTGTATGGCGGAAGGGGACAGCGCCGATTTGGATTTTATGTTGTTCCAGGATGTCATTGCATTTGATCATTTTAAACAGAAAATCTATTTGATTACCGGCGTGATGTTGCCGGAGAATGCAGATTCGGAAGAAGCCTTTGAAAAAGCTTGTTTTACGGCTTATCAACAGGCGGAAAAGAAATTGCTTGTGTTAAAGAAACTATTGCGTAGCAACCGAAAATTTGCATTTCCGCCACTTACGTTACAATCGGAATTGAAGCCGAAGTTTTCAGAAGAAGCTTACGGAGATATGGTAAAAAAGGCGAAGGAATACATTCGCGAAGGAGATATTTTCCAGGTGGTTTTATCCAATCCCATGTGCGCAAAGGCGGAGGGCAGTTTGTTTGATACCTATCGGTACTTGCGTAGCGAAAATCCTTCTCCTTATATGCTTTATTTTTCCGGAAATACCATGGAAATTGCGGGAGCATCCCCGGAGACGCTGGTAAGCGTGCAAAACGGGCGGGTACATACCTATCCTTTGGCAGGCACCAGACCAAGAGGCAAGGATTTGAAAGAAGATTTTGCTCTGGAACAAGAACTTTTGCAGGATGAAAAAGAGCGGGCAGAGCACAATATGCTGGTGGATTTGGGCCGAAATGATTTGGGACGCATTGGAAAAATCGGATCTGTGGAAGTGGTGAAGTATATGGAAATAGAACGTTTTTCCCATGTGATGCACATCGGCTCAGAGGTACAGGCGGATTTGCAGGAAGGCTTGGATGCCATTGATGCAATCAATGCGGTACTTCCTGCAGGCACGCTTTCCGGCGCACCGAAAATAAGGGCTTGTGAGATTATTGAAGAATTGGAAGGCAGCAAACGTGGTCTTTATGGAGGAGCTTTGGGTTATTTGGATTTCACCGGAAATGCAGATGTTTGCATTGCAATCCGCCTAGCGTATAAGGAAAACGACCGGGTATGGATTCGCTCCGGAGCGGGAATCGTAGCAGATTCTGTGCCGGAAAAGGAAGCCCAGGAATGTATCAACAAGGCAAAGGCTGTGGTAAAAGCAGTGGAAGCCGCAAATGGAGGGCTGGAATGATTTTATTAATCGACAATTACGATAGTTTTTCCTATAATTTGTACCAAAAAATCGGCGAGATCATGCCGGAGGTAGAAGTGGTAAGAAATGACGCCATAACTTTGGAAGAAATCGCTGAGAAAAAGCCGACGCACATCGTCCTTTCCCCGGGACCGGGAAAGCCCAAGGATGCAGGAATCTGTGAAGAAGTCATTCGACAATTTGCAGGGAAAATTCCGATTCTTGGGGTGTGCCTTGGGCACCAGGCAATTTGTGAAGTGTTTGGTGGGAAAATCACTTATGCAAAGGAAATGATGCATGGGAAGCAATCTGTGATTGCTACGAAGGAAGGCTGTGCGTTGTTTGAAGGCATTGCGGATCCTGTGAAAGTGGCGCGTTATCATTCTTTGGTATGTGCGGCAGATTCTGTGCCGGATTCTTTAGAAGTCCTTGCAATTGCAGAGGACGGAGAAATCATGGCGGTAAAACACAAAGAATACCCTATATTTGGCATGCAATTCCACCCGGAATCCATTTTGACTCCGCATGGAACTGCGATGCTACAGAATTTTTTTAATGTGTATGCTTGTTGATAAAGTTTGTTTTGTATTTGCTATAAACAATTTTCTGGCTACTGTAGAGTCCGAAATAGCCGGATAAAGCGTAACTGATGGCTACGGCCAGTAAGAAGTATGCGCGGCCTTGGAACCCAAACAACTCAAAACTAATGAGCAGCGAAGTAATGGGGCAATTGGTAACACCGCAGAAGACGGCAGTCATGCCTACGGCTGTACAAAGTCCGGTATCCATACCGCTAATCATGGCAAACAGTGCGCCAAAGGAGGCTCCAATAAAGAAGGTGGGAACAATTTCGCCCCCTTTATATCCGGAACCGATGGTGACTGCTGTAAATATGATTTTTAGTAAGAAGGCCAGCGGAAATACGTTGCCGCTAAAACATTGCTCAATGACATTTAATCCGGCACCATTGTAAGTCTGGTCACCTACAAGAAGGGTGAGGAAAAGGACTAAGGCACCGCCAAGAAAAATCCGGAAATAGGGATTTTTGATTTTTTGAAAAAAGTGCGCGGACGTATGCAAAGCCACACAAAATAAAATACTTACCAGTGCAGCTAAGATGGCAAGAAGTGCGATCATGGCTGCACTTTTTAATTGGAAGGTTGGAATGGTGCTAAGCAAAAATTGATCTCCGGAGACACCAAAGAGATTTGCTACTTCCCGTGCAACCAAGGAAGCAATGACGCAAGGCACCAACGCAGAATAATGCATAATGCCGACACTGACTACTTCCATCGAAAAAATAGCAGCGGCCAATGGAGTTCCAAAAAGTGTAGAGAAGGCGGCACTCATACCGCACATCATCATGATATGTTGGTCTTTTTCATTTAAACGAAAAACTTTCCCTAAGGAACCACCAATACTTCCGCCAAGCTGAAGGGCTGCGCCTTCGCGTCCGGCAGAACCACCAAACAAATGGGTCAAGATGGTGGAAATAAAAATGGAAGGTGCCATGCGAAGAGGCACATGATCCCCGGAATGAATCGCGGATAAAATCAGGTTGGTGCCGGAGTCTTTTTCATTATGAAAAAGCTTGTAACAAAAGACAATGACCAGACCACCTAAGGGTAGGGCGAATACAATTTGCGGATGTGCACCTCGCAAATTGGTCACATCTTTTAGTAAAAGAGAGAAGACGGCACCGATGATGCCGATTAAGATGCCGGATAAAATGGAAAAAATCACCCATTTTAGCACGATAAACAGACGCTCGCCGTTGTGTTTTAATTTGTGTTTGACATATTCTTTATCCATAAACAATTCCTCGTAAAAAAAAGTAAAAAGGTTCAAAAAACCTAGAAAATATTATACACGAATTCTATTCCGAAAATTTACGAAATTTTTTTCGAAAAAAAAGAAGTGCTTTGGTTAAAAAATAGACAAAAACCGGAAGGGAAAATTAGTCAGAAAGTGGAAAAAACCGTGTAATATTGCGGTTTCCAAAGAAATCTATGATAATGGGATACATAGAGAGTATGAGGAGGACATCATGAGAAAGAGTGGAATATTAATGCATATTTCTTCTTTGGCATCACCGTATGGTATTGGTACCATGGGAGAAGAGGCAAGAAAATTTGTGGATTTTTTAAGAGAGAGTGGACAGACATATTGGCAGATGCTGCCGGTATGCCCGACAAGTTATGGAGATTCTCCTTATCAATCCTTTTCCAGCTTTGCAGGAAATCCTTATTTCATAGATTTGGATACATTGGTAGAAGAAGGCTACTTGACGAAGAAAGACATTACATCCGAGAACTGGGGAGACAACGAGGAGTATGTGGATTATGGTGTCCTTTATGAAAGCAGATTTCGTGTATTAAGAAAAGCACATGAGAAGTTCAGCAAGAACGCACCAAAGGATTATGCAAGTTTTTGCAAGAAGAATAAAGATTGGTTGGAAGATTATAGTTTGTTTATGGCAATCAAGGATTCCAAGGGCGGAATTTCTTGGATGGAATGGGAAGACGAGCTTCGTTTCCGTGAAGAAAAAGCCATGAAACAGGCAAAGACAGAGTTGCAAGCCGATATGGATTTTTACCAGACCTTACAGTATTGGTTCTACAAACAGTGGGATGCGTTAAAAAAATATGCGCATGAAAACGGAATTTCCATTATTGGCGATGTGCCGATTTATGTTGCGGGAGATAGTTCTGATGTGTGGGCAAATCCAGATCAGTTCTATTTAGATAAAAACTTACAAATGATAGAGGTGGCTGGATGCCCACCGGATGCATTTAGCGAAGACGGACAGCTTTGGGGCAATCCTTTGTTCCGCTGGAATGTGATGAAAAAGGATGGATTCCAGTTCTGGACCAGACGTATGAAAGCAATGTCTGAACTTTATGATGTGATTCGTATCGATCATTTCCGTGGATTTGATTCTTATTATGCAATCCCTGCAAAGGACAAGACCGCAAAGAACGGAAAGTGGAAAAAAGGACCGGGAATGTCTTTATTCCGCACATTAGAGAAGAATTTAGGCAAATTGGATATCATTGTAGAAGATTTGGGATTCTTGACTCCATCGGTCATTAAACTGGTACAGGATTCCGGATTCCCGGGCATGAAGGTAACACAGTTTGCTTTTGATTCCAGAGAAGACGGTGACTATTTGCCACACAATTACATCAAGAATTGTGTCGTTTATACCGGAACCCATGACAACGATACTATTATGGGCTGGTTTGATACCGCTCCAAAGGAAAGCGTAAAATTTGCAAAAGAATATTTACGTTTGACAGAGGAAGAAGGATACAATTGGGGCATGATGAAGGGCGCATGGGCCAGTGTTGCGGATTTGACCATTGTCACCATGCAGGATTTGCTTGGTCTTGGCTCAGAAGCACGTATGAATATTCCTTCTACTTTGGGAACCAACTGGAAATGGCGTGCAAAGAAGGGCACTTACAATAAGACCCTTGCAAAAAAAGTTTGCGAGAATATGAAAATTTATGCACGTTTCAATCCTTTGACGGAGCCGAAAAAACCGGCAAAGAAGAGCACAAAGAAAAAGAAATAATTTGGGGAGTCGCTTTCAAACAGATTGGAAAGCGACTCTTTCTTTTCTATCGTAGAGAATTTTGCGATAGGAAAAACGCCATGTGAGAGGAAATTCTTTTTCATAATGAAAGAAATGTGATAAAATAAAAGGTATGAAAATTATATTTATACATCATAGTAGTTTCATCATTGAATTAGAAGAACATATCTTGGTATTTGATTATTTCGACAAAAACCAGGTTTCAGAAGTGGGATTTCAAGGTTTTTTACCGGAGCTTTCGTTAGAGAAAAAGATTCTTTTTTTCGCCTCACACAAGCATCGGGATCATTTTGATTTGGATAATTATCGGTTGCTGGATCGTTATCCGAATGTGACCTTTGTGGTATCTAAGGATGCAAAAGCATCTCCGAATTTTTTACGAAAACATGGCTTTGACGTAGAGCGTTTAAAAGAACACCTTTGCTATGTGACGGATAGTAAGGATTACGAAATAGAAGATGTGAAGATTCACACCTTACGTTCTACCGATGCGGGTGTTGCCTATTATGTGCAGGCAGAGGGGAAATGTTTTTACCACTCCGGAGATTTGAATGATTGGTCCATGGAAGGGGCCGGAGATTTGATTAACGGGAAGAGTCGAAGAGAATACAAAAGACAGGTTTCCTATTTGAAGGAGAAACCCATCCATGCAGCCTTTGTTGTAATGGACCCGCGTCAAAAAGAATTTGCTTTTCAAGGGTTTGATTACTTTATGAAGAATACTTCTTGTCCCTATGTGTTTCCTATGCATATGTGGCGAGATTATTCCAATATACAAAGATGGAAAGAGCGATGTGACAATGCAGCTTTTGCAGAGCGCGTGATGGAAATCACCGATGAAAATCAGGTGTTTGAATTCGAGGACGGGAAAGTCACCAGTTATGTGGAACTTTGTCCCCCTGCAGAAGTGGGAATTCGCCAAGAACAATATTGAAAAGTAGTGTGAACTATTTTATAATAAACAAGTTATGGCACTATCAAAAGGAGGATTTTACCATGGCATTTTTAGCGAGTTTTTTGCAGTATTTCATTATTATGATTATTTTGATGGCAATCGCCGTTTGCGGTGTATTTGCCGGCAAGAAATTGCGTGCGAATAAGGACGCAAAGGATTTGGCTGCTGCAGCCGCGTCCGAAAATGAGGAAAAAGCTGAGAACTAGAGCTTTTTTGCAAGTCTTGGAGGTTAGTTGTGAAGCAATACGGAGTAAATGATTTGAGAAGGATGTACCTTGAATTTTTTGAAAGCAAGGAACATCTTAGAATGAACAGTTTTTCATTGGTACCACACAATGATAACAGTTTGTTATTGATTAATGCCGGCATGGCACCTTTGAAGCCATATTTTACCGGCCAGGAGATTCCACCAAAGAGAAGAGTAACCACCTGCCAGAAATGTATTCGTACAGGTGATATTGAAAATGTAGGTAAGACAGCCAGACATCTTACTTTTTTTGAGATGCTCGGAAACTTCTCCTTTGGCGATTACTTTAAACATGAGGCCATTGCCTGGTCTTGGGAATTTTTGACAAAGGTTTTGGAATTGGATCCGGAAAGATTATATCCATCTATTTACGGAGAAGACGAAGAAGCGTTTGAAATATGGACAAAGGAAATCGGCGTGCCGGCAGATAAAATCACTCGTTTTTATCGTGACCCGGAAACCGGTGAATGCGATAACTTCTGGGAACATGGTGCCGGTCCATGCGGTCCTTGTTCTGAAATTTATTACGATCGCGGAGAAAAATATGGCTGCGGCAAAGCAGATTGTAAAGTAGGCTGCGATTGTGATCGTTACATGGAAGTATGGAATAATGTCTTTACCCAGTTTGAAAATGACGGAAAAGGCAATTATACCGAATTGATACAAAAAAACATCGATACCGGTATGGGATTGGAACGTCTTGCAGTTGTTATGCAGGATGTGGATTCTGTATTTGACGTAGACACCATGAAAGCAATTCGTGATAAGGTCTGTGAATTGTCCAAGAAGACTTATCAGGTAGATGCGCTGGATGATGTTTCTATTCGTTTGATTACAGATCATATTCGTTCTTCTACTTTTATGGTTTCCGACGGTATCATGCCTTCAAACGAGGGAAGAGGATATGTACTCCGTCGTATTATTCGTCGTGCCGCAAGACACGGAAAGATTCTTGGCATTGAAGGGGCTTTCCTTGCAGAATTGGCACAGACAGTGATCAATGAAAGCAAAGATGGATATCCGGAATTAGAAGAAAAGAAAACCTTCATTTTGAATGTTTTGACACAGGAAGAAGATAAATTCAGCAAAACATTGGATCAGGGTCTTGCTATTTTGGAAGAAATGGAAAGCACCATGGAAGCAAATGGAGAAAAAGTTCTTTCCGGAGAAAACACCTTCAAGTTATATGATACCTATGGTTTCCCTGTTGATTTAACAGCAGAAATCTTAGAAGAAAAGGGCTTCTCTTATGACGAAGCTGGCTTTAAGGCTTGCATGGAAGAGCAGAGAAATAAGGCTCGTAAAGCTCGTAAAGTGACCAACTACATGGGAGCAGATGTGACGGTATACGAATCTTTGAATCCGGCAATCACTTCTCAGTTTGTTGGTTATGATAAATTAGAAAACGAATCTTCTATTTTAGCGCTTACTACAGAAGATGAAGTGGTAGATGCGTTGACAGAAGGTCAGGTTGGTACCATTATTACCGGCGAAACAGTATTTTATGCTACCATGGGTGGTCAGCAGGGGGACAAGGGTGTGATCGTTTCAAAGGATGGCGAATTCCTTGTAGAAGATACTGTAAAATTAATGGGTGGAAAGGTTGGTCATATTGGAAAGATGGTTTCCGGTATGTTAAAACTTTCTGATACCGTTACTTTGAAAGTAGACGCTGATTTGCGTAAGAAAACTTGCCGCAATCATTCTGCAACACACTTATTGCAGAAGGCACTTCGTGATGTCTTAGGTACACACGTAGAGCAGGCCGGTTCTTATCAGGATAGCGAAAGAACCCGTTTTGACTTTAGTCATTTCCAGGCTATGACTGCAGAGGAAATCGAAGCAGTAGAAAAGGCTGTTAATGAAAAAATCGCAGAGGCAATTCCGGTTCAGACAGACGTGATGAGCATTGAAGAAGCAAAGAAGACCGGTGCTATGGCTTTGTTTGGCGAGAAGTACGATGAAAAGGTACGTGTCGTTTCCATGGGAGACTACTCGAAAGAATTCTGTGGTGGTACTCACGTAGCAAATACATCTGAAATCACTACCTTCAAGATTTTATCTGAAAGTGGTGTTGCAGCGGGTGTTCGTAGAATTGAAGCCCTTACCGGCGACAATGTTTTGAACTATTACAAGAAGTTGGAACAGGATTTGGCAGAAGCTGCAAAAGCAGCAAAGACCACACCTGCAAACTTAACAGATCGTATCATGCATATGCAGGCTGAAATCAAAGAATTGAATTCTGAATTAGAATCTTTGAAGAGCAAGGCCGCAAAGGATGCATTGGGCGATGTTATGGATCGTCTTGTGGAAGTAAAGGGTGTGAAACTCTTGGCTGCACAGGTAGATGGCGTAGATATGAATGGTCTTCGCGATTTAGGCGATCAATTAAAGGCAAAAATCGGCGAAGGTGTCGTAGTTTTAGCTTCCGGCGTAGACGGAAAGGTAAACTTAATTGCTATGGCTACAGATGGCGCTATGGAAAAAGGCGCACATGCCGGTAACTTGATAAAGGGTATTGCAGCTCTTGTAGGCGGAGGCGGCGGTGGCCGTCCAAATATGGCACAGGCCGGAGGTAAGAAACCGGAAGGCATTCCGGAAGCAATTGCCGCTACACAGGACGTTTTGGCAGGAATGATTTCTTAAGAAAAATTTTGATAAATCACTTGACAGAACCGGAATGTATGATAAAATATTTTCTAGTGCAAAGAATATACCCAATCAGTTGAATATGCACAAGTAAACAACTGGAGGGAGGTTAGGTGTGAATTATGTCTAGTGTTACTGTAAAAGAAAACGAGACTTTAGATAGCGCATTACGTAGATTCAAGAGAAATTGCGCAAAGGCTGGAATCCAGCAGGAGATTCGTAAAAGAGAACATTACGAAAAGCCAAGCGTAAGACGTAAGAAGAAGTCTGAAGCAGCTAGAAAAAGAAAATACAATTAGTATTGGAGAGCATGTCTGCGGACATGCTCTTTTTATGTGATGGGGAATTTCATCCCTATGACATAAAAAACCATTGCATGACTTATTATAAAAAATACAGAGTTGCATTTAAGATAGAAAACAAATTATGAGGAGGCCGCTGTGGCAGATTTAAAGAAAGAAATAGAAAAAAGAAGAACCTTCGCCATTATTTCCCATCCGGATGCCGGAAAAACGACTTTAACAGAAAAGTTTTTGCTTTATGGTGGAGCTATTAATTTAGCCGGTTCTGTAAAAGGAAAGGCAACTGCAAGACACACAGTTTCTGACTGGATGGAAATTGAAAAGCAGAGAGGTATTTCTGTAACATCCTCGGTACTTCAGTTTAACTATGATGGTTATTGCATCAATATTTTGGATACACCGGGACATCAGGACTTCTCGGAAGATACCTATCGTACTTTGATGGCTGCGGATTCTGCGGTAATGGTCATTGACGGAAGCAAGGGTGTCGAGGCACAGACCAGAAAGCTTTTTAAGGTTTGTGTCATGAGACATATTCCGATTTTTACCTTTATCAACAAAATGGATCGTGATGCCAACGATACGTTTGAATTGTTGGATGAAATTGAAAAAGAACTTGGAATTGCAACTTGCCCAATCAATTGGCCAATTGGTTCCGGAAAGAATTTTAAGGGTGTTTATGATCGAAACACCAAGAAAGTCATGACGTTCCAAGATACCTTGAAGGGTACCAAGGAAGGTGTTGGAAAAGAATATGACATTGATGACCCAATGTGTGAAGAAGAAATCGGTGCATCCTTTAAGCAAACGTTAATGGATGAAATCGAGCTCTTAGACGGTGCCAGTGCAGAATTTGATATGGACCTTGTTTCTAAGGGTGAATTGTCTCCGGTATTCTTTGGTTCTGCTTTGACAAACTTTGGTGTAGAAACCTTTTTGAAACACTTCTTAAAGATGACTTATTCTCCATTGCCTCGTATGTCCAGCATTGGGGAAGTAGATCCATTTTCTCCTGATTTTTCTGCCTTTGTGTTTAAAATTCAGGCGAATATGAATAAAAATCATCGTGACCGTATTGCCTTTATGCGTATCTGTTCCGGTAAATTCGAAGCCGGCATGGAAGTAAAGCATATTCAGGGCAATAAAACCATGAAATTATCTCAGCCTCAGCAGATGATGGCAGATGACCGTAAAATCGTAGAAGAGGCCTATGCGGGGGATATTATCGGTGTTTTTGATCCGGGTATTTTCTCTATTGGTGACACCATTACCACTGCAAAAGAAAACATCGAATTTGAAGGAATTCCGACGTTTGCACCGGAGCATTTTGCAAGAGTGCGCCAGCTGGATACCATGAAGCGTAAGCAGTTTGTAAAGGGCGTGACCCAGATTGCTCAGGAAGGTGCAATTCAGATTTTCCAGGAATTCCAGTCTGGTATGGAGGAAATCATCGTCGGTGTTGTCGGTGTCTTACAGTTTGATGTTTTGAAATTCCGTTTGGAAAACGAATACAACGTAGAAATTCGTCTGGAAAACCTTCCATACGAACACATTCGTTGGATTGCAAACAAGGAAGAAGTGGATGTAGAAAAGATTCAGGGTACATCCGATATGAAGAAGGTTGTGGACATGAAGGGCAATCCATTGTTGCTCTTTGTAAACGCTTGGAGCGTTGGCATGACTTTGGACCGCAACGAAAACTTGCAGTTAACCGAATTCAGCAAGAACTAAATATTAAAAAATATAAAATTTTCTCTGCCAAGCCTAGAAAAATGCGAAAAAGTTTCCACTTTTTTTATTAGGAGGGGAGAGATAAAGTGTGTTACGATAGACCTGCTTTTAAGCAGGTCTATTTTGTTGGGGGGAAATCTTCGCCAAATTTCCTGCCCGGTGACTGTAAATGTCCAAAGCCGGCTAAGAGAATTCAAATATTGATAATAGCCAAAAAAAATACCACTTCATGTACCACATTTTTATTGACATCCAAAATAAAGTAATATACTATAATTAAAGAACACGAACATTAGTTCGGAAAAGGAGAACGTTATGGCAAGAGATACAAAGAATGATGTAGCAAAAGAAGAAAAGTTAAAAGCGTTGGATGCCGCTATTTCACAGATTGAAAAACAGTATGGTAAAGGATCTGTTATGAAATTAGGTGATCCAACTGTAAATATGAATGTAGAGACTGTTCCTACAGGTTCTATTAGTTTGGACATAGCTCTTGGACTTGGAGGACTTCCAAAGGGACGTATTATCGAGATGTATGGACCGGAATCCAGTGGTAAGACAACTGTTGCTTTGCACGCAGTTGCAGAAGTACAGAAGAGAGGCGGTATTGCAGGATTTATTGATGCAGAGCATGCGCTCGATCCGGTATATGCAAAGAATATTGGTGTTGATATCGACAACTTATATATTTCTCAGCCGGATAGTGGGGAACAGGCTTTGGAAATCTGTGAGACAATGGTGCGTTCCGGTGCTGTTGATATCGTGATTGTAGACTCTGTTGCTGCGCTTGTGCCAAAGGCAGAAATCGACGGAGACATGGGTGATTCTCATATGGGATTACAGGCTCGTTTGATGTCTCAGGCGCTTCGTAAATTGACTGCTGTGATTAGTAAAACGGATTGTGTGGTTATCTTTATCAATCAGTTACGTGAAAAGATTGGTGTTATGTTCGGTAACCCTGAGACAACGACAGGTGGTCGAGCATTGAAGTTCTATTCTTCCGTACGTATGGATATTCGTCGTATTGAGTCTTTGAAGCAGGGTGGAGAGATTATCGGTAACCGTACCAGAGTTAAGGTTGTAAAGAATAAGATTGCACCTCCATTCAAGGAAGCAGAATTTGATATTATGTTTGGAAAGGGTATTTCCAAAGAAGGAGATTTGCTGGATCTTGCTGTGGATATTGATGTGATTCAGAAATCCGGTGCTTGGTTTGCGTACAATGGAGACAAGATTGGCCAGGGACGTGAAAATGCAAAGCAGTTTTTGCGTGACAACCCACAGATTTGCGCAGATATTGAGAAGATTGTACGTGCACACTATGAGATTGGTGATGATGTGGTAGAACCGGAAGCAGAGAAAAAAGAGACTGTTTCAAAAAAGAAAACTGAAGAAGTATAAAAATGAGAATCGATAAAGTCGAACAATTAGAAAAAGGCAAAGTTGCCCTGACGTTTGATAATGGAAACCGTATGGTTTTTTACAAAGGAGAATTAAAACCCCTCTTCCCGGAAGAGGGGTTGGAGCTCTCTGAAACGGAATATGAAGCTCTTGCAAAAAAACTACAAATCCGTGTAAAAAAGCGTGCGGTTTTTTTGTTAGAGAAGCAAGATCGTACAGAGGCACAGATACGCCGAAAATTAAAAGAAAATAGCTATCCTGAGGAAATGATTGATGAGGCTGTTTTTTATTTGAAAGAAAGGCATTTCTTGGACGATAGGCGCTATGCAGAAAACTATATTCGCTATCATTGTGCCAAAGAGAGTAAGGGAAAGCTTCGTCTGAAATTGATGGAGAAAGGCGTTTCCAAAGAGATTATAGAGGCAGCCATGGAAGAAGAATATGTGGGAGATGAAGATGCCTATATTAAAATGTGGCTGCAGAAAAAGAACTTTTCTTATGAGGAAAGCGACCAAAAAGAAAAGCAAAAAATCTATGGATTTTTAATCCGAAAAGGCTTTCAAAGTGCCGATATTTTAAGGGTTATGAAATGCAGCGAATACTTGACATGACCATTCAGAATAGGTAAAATTTAATTGTTGTTATTTATGACAGTAATTAGTATTTTTTGTTATATGTACAATGAAAATTAAATAAGGAGGTGTTTCTGTACAAATGCCGATCGTTGCATGTATCATCGTCGTGTTGATTGCGATTGTTGTTGCTGTGGTTGTTACTGCTGTAGTGGCTTCCGTTCGTTATGAAAAGTCTGCAGGCTCTAAAATCCAGACAGCAGAAGCAAAAGCAAGACAGATTATTGACGATGCAGTCGTAAATGCTGAGACAAAGAAACGTGAATCTCTCATCGAAGTTCAGGAAGAGACCATTCGTACTCGTAACGAATTGGAAAAAGAACTGAAAGATCGACGCGCAGAAGTTCAGCGCAGCGAAAGAAGAATCGAACAAAAAGAGGCTTCTATCGACAAGAAACTTGACGCCGTTGAGAGACGCGAAGCTAGTTGTACAGCAAAGGAGCAGAGCCTTGAAAAAGAAAAGGCTGAAGTTGCAAAGCTTAACGAAGAGCGTGTACGGGAACTCGAAAGAATCTCAGGACTTACCTCCGAACAAGCAAAAGAGTATCTTTTAAAAACTGTTGAAGAAGATGTCAAAATTGACAAAGCGAAATTAATTAAGGAACTGGACACACAGGCAAAAGAAGAAGCAGGAAAGAAAGCAAAAGAATATGTAGTTACAGCAATTCAAAAATTTGCTGCAGATCATGTTTCTGAAGCTACCATTTCTGTTGTACAGTTGCCAAATGATGAAATGAAAGGACGTATCATTGGTAGAGAAGGACGTAATATTCGTACTTTAGAGACCATGACTGGTGTGGATTTGATCATCGATGACACTCCGGAAGCTGTCATTTTATCAGGATTTGATCCGGTTCGAAGAGAAATTGCCAGAATTGCATTAGAGAAATTAATTGTAGATGGACGTATTCATCCTGCAAGAATCGAAGAAATGGTTGAAAAAGCTCAGAAAGAAGTGGAGACCATTATTCGTGAAGAGGGTGAACAGGCTGTATTGGAAGTGGGCGTACATGGAATCCATCCGGAACTTGTACGTTTGCTTGGTAAAATGAAGTACAGAACCAGTTATGGACAGAATGCATTGAAACACTCCATTGAAGTTGCTCAGATTTGTGGTCTGTTGGCAGCGGAAGTTGGAGAAGATGTAAGACTTGCAAAACGCGCAGGTTTATTACATGATATTGGTAAAGCAGTGGATCATGAGATGGAGGGATCTCATATACAATTGGGTGTTGACTTATGTCGCAAGTACAAGGAATCAGACCTTGTGATCAACGCCGTAGAGGCTCACCATGGGGACGTAGAGCCGGAAAGCTTTATTGCTTGTTTGGTTCAGGCAGCTGACACAATCAGTGCCGCTAGACCCGGTGCGCGTAGAGAGACCATCGAAACATATTCAAACAGATTAAAACAGTTAGAAGATATTGCAAATGAATTCAAGGGTATTGAGAAATCTTTTGCTATTCAAGCGGGTAGAGAGATTCGAGTTATGGTAGTTCCTGAACAGGTTAGTGATGCTGACATGGTGCTTTTAGCACATGATATTTCAAAGAGAATTGAATCTGAATTGGAATATCCTGGACAGATAAAAGTCAATGTAATTCGCGAAGCGCGCGTTACAGATTATGCAAAATAACCACGAAAGAGACTCGCGTTTGCGAGTCTCTTTTTTACTATTCGGGACTATAACTATATAGCATAGGGAGGAAGAATATGAAAAGACAATTTTATCGTGAATCTAGAGACTTGGTATATGAGGGTAGTATTTTAGATATATACAAGGACCATATGGTATGGGAAAACGGACATGAAGAGGACTGGGACTTTGTGGCGCATCGTATGGGAGCTGCTTGTGTTGTTGCGGTTACAAAAGAGAATAAAATTGTTCTGGTGCGACAGTATCGAAATGCTTTGGAAAGAGAGACTTTGGAATTGCCTGCTGGTTGTAGAAATACACCGGAAGAAGATATGGCAATTGCAGCAAAGCGCGAATTGGAAGAAGAAACAGGATATAAGGCAGGCTATATGGAGCAGTTGCTTTCTTTAAAGAGCACCGTTGCTTTTTGCGATGAACAAATCGATGTATTTTTAGCAAGAGAGTTGTCCGAAGGTACGATGGATTTGGACGAAGGGGAAGATATTGCGGTGGAGTTGTATGATTTAGAGGAAGTGTTGTCCATGATTTATGCCGGTAAAATTCAAGATGCCAAGACGGTGTCCGGAATTCTTGCATATGCATGTAGAAAGTAAATGTTCGAGTTTTGGTATAAACATGCAGAAAGTAAATGTTTGTATTTCGGCATAAACATGTAGAAAATAAATGTTCGTATAGAAGATTATACAAAAACCCGATTGCGAAGGAAATCGGGTTTTTGTTTGATGTTATTTAAATGTTATATAAAAGCTTGTATTCAGAACGTTTCTATCAAATACGGGTTAGATACGATCTGCAATATCGTATAACAATTTTTCTGTTTCTTTCCAACCAAGACAAGGATCGGTAATGGATTTTCCATAGATGTGTTCGCCGATCTTTTGAGCACCCGGTTCTAAGTAGCTTTCGATCATGACACCTTTTACCATTTTGCGGATGTCGTTGGAAAGCGTACGGTTGTGAAGTACTTCTTTTACGATACGAATCTGTTCCTTGTATTTCTTGTTGGAATTTGCATGGTTGGCATCGATGATGGCTGCCGGATTTAATAATTCCATCTTTTTGTACATGTCGATGACACGAATCAAATCTTCATAGTGATAGTTCGGGTTGCAATTTCCATGTTTGCTGACAGCACCACGAAGAATGACGTGAGTCAAATCGTTTCCAGGGGTTTCTACTTCTACGCCTCTATGAACGAAATGATGCGGATGCTGTGCTGCATAAACGGAGTTGAACATTACGGATAAATCTCCACTGGTAGGGTTTTTCATGCCACTTGGTACATCAAAACCACTGACTGTTAAACGATGCTGTTGATCTTCCACAGAACGGGCACCAATGGCTACGTAGGAGAGAAGATCGTCTACATAATCCCAGTTGTCCGGGTAAAGCATTTCGTCTGCCGGGGTTAAACCACTTTCGGAAATGGCGCGAATCTGCATTTTTCTCATGGCAATCAATCCGGCTACCATATTTGGATCGCCTTCCGGATCCGGCTGGGTAGCAATGCCTTTGTATCCTTCGCCTGTCGTACGTGGCTTGTTGGTATAAATACGAGGCACGATAAGAACTTTGTCTTTGATTTTTTCCTGAATAGGTGCAAGTCTGGAAACGTATTCACAGACCGGGTCTTCGCTGTCTGCAGAACATGGTCCTACAACCACTAAAAAGCGGGAATCTTCTCCGGTCATAATGGCGCGGATTTCCCGATCCCTTTCTGCTTTTGCAGCTTGCATAGCCGGAGAAAGCGGTAAATCCGTTTTCAATTCCTCCGGAGTAGGTAATTCTCTTAAAAATTTGAAACTCATAGTATTTTAACTCCTAGTGAAAATATAATTCTTTGATTGCTTCTGTAGGCATATCCTGCTTGGTCCAGGTTTCAAAAGCAGCTGCCCCTTGGTACAACAACATATATAAACCATTTTGGGTTTTTAATCCATATTCTCGCGCTTGCTGTAATAGCAAGGTTTCTTCCGGGTGATAGATCACATCCGAAACAAATAAGTCCGGATGAAAGAGTTCCGGGTCCACCAAACTTTGTCCTTCTAAATTGCCCATGCCCACATTGGTAGCATTGGTCAAAATCTGACTTTTCTTTATACAGGAAGCCAACAGTTCTTTGTCGTTTAAATCCAGCAAAGTCAATTTGCAGGAAGTATGTGCAGAAATGTTGTCACAAAATGCTTTTGCCTTGTCAAAGGTGGCATTTTTCCGTTTAAAAACAAAAATCTCTTCCATGCCGTCTAAAGCAGCCTGTACCATAATGGAAGAAGCAGCACCACCGGCACCCAGTAATGTCATGGTTTTTCCCTTGGCAGAGAAACCGGCTTCTTCGATGGAACGCATATAACCGACGCCGTCAGTGGTGTGTCCGATATAGGAATCCCCGTCTTTGAATACGGTGTTTACGGAATGGGCTAAAGTAGCGGCTTCTGTTAAACCATCTAAAAGTGGAATGATGGATTCCTTTAAAGGCATAGTCAAGTTAAAGCCTTGTACATCCATGGTCTTCAAGCCTTCGTAAGCAGCCGGTAAGGTCTCCGGTGTCACGTCAAAAGCCAGATAGCAGTAATCCAATCCTAAAAGCTCACAAGCTTTGTTGTGCATTTGTGGAGAGATGCTGTGAGAAACCGGGCTTCCGAGTAGGCAAAGAAGCTTTGTGTGCCCTGTTATTTCTTTTATCATAAGTATTACCTCATGTTATATTAGTTCTTTCTTCTATTTATTGAAATTATCATATAAGAAAAGTAAAGATGTGTCAATGACTTGCCACGGAGATTTCGAAGGATTATACTTGTTAAAATGAAAGGCAGGATGTTATGAGTAAAGAATTTCAAAAACCCTATATTTGTGTACCACTTGTAAAACAGCGTAGTTCTGAAATTTTAGAGGAAGCCAAGGCCATGAATCAGCCGGAAATTGATTGGGTGGAATGGCGTGTGGACTATTATGAAGACGCTTATGATAGCAAAAAAGTAAGTTCTTTGGCAAAACAAATCAAGCAGACACTTTGCGAGAAAAAATTGTTGGTGACGTTCCGTACAAAAACCGAGGGCGGAGAGTTGGAAATTTCAGAGGAAGCTTATAAGGCCTTACTTTTGAAATTGGCAGAAGAAAAAGCCTGTGATTACGTGGATATGGAATACAAACAAATACAGGATTATGTATCACTCACATCCTTATTAAAAGAGAAGGTTGGTGTTATTTTATCTCACCATAATTTTATGGTTACGCCGCCTAAAGCGGAAATGTTTTCTATTTTAGAGGATATGGAAAAAGCGAAGCCGGATTTTGTAAAACTTGCAGTTATGCCGCAAAACATGTCGGACGTGTATGACTTGGCGGAGGTGACGGAAAAGTTTACAACAAAGTACGATACCAAAATTATTTCTATGTCGATGAAGCAACTTGGTATGATGAGTCGTATCATGGGCGCCTTTACGCGAAGTGCGGTGACCTTTGCGGCGTTCTCGGAGTCTTCCGCACCGGGACAATTGCATTATAAGAGATTGGCTTTGATTTTACAGGAAATCGATGAGGAGTTAAACAGCTATGTTGGAGCATAATATGATTTATTTGGTGGGATTTATGGGCGTTGGAAAGAGCACGGTGTCAAAGGCTCTTTCGGAATTGCTTCAAATAGAAGAACTGGATACGGACAAAAAAATTGAAGAAGAAAAAGGCATGAGCATCAATCAAATCTTTCGTGCTTATGGCGAACAATATTTTCGAGACTTGGAAACCCGTTTGTTGAAAAAGATTTCAGAGGGTGAAGCGCTTTTGGTTTCTTGTGGCGGAGGATTGTCCATCCGGGAAGAAAATCAACGGTTGATGAAAAAATCAGGGAAAGTTGTTTGGCTTACCGCAGAACCGGAAACAGTATTAGAGCGTGTAAAAAACGGAAAAGATCGTCCGTTGTTGAAGGATCATATGGAAGTGGATTATATAGCGAAAATGATGGAAGAAAGAAAAGCCCGCTACGAAAAAGTAGCAGACTTTTCTGTAAAAACCGATGGAAAATCGGCAGAAGAAATCGCATCGGAAATTGTGGCATTACTTAATAAATAATGCGTCCTTTTTCAAATTCTTCTGCGTGTTCTTGATAGTATTCGTTGAGATAAGTACAGATTTCATCGATGGCTTCATTGGAAAAAGGATATTCCTTTTTTACCTTTAATTCATCGGCGGTGTGCTCTTCGTTGTAAGGACCCGGGAATATGGTGACTAAAAAATAAGGATCCTGTTCTTCCGGTTGCTTTCGTGCGATGGTGTATCGCATGCCTTTTAAACTCCCGGTGAAGTCTGATTTTTTATAAAAATCGGTATGGTATAAATCAACACGTTGAATCATAATCTACTCCTTTATGCTGAACGTTATTCAAACGATATGGAAATTTTTTCCAACGACTTCAGTATAAATGGAAATAAAAAGAGAAGCAAGAAGGAACAAATATGCATGATAAATTAACAGAACAAGATATTAAAAGAATGGAAGAAGAAATCGAATATCGCAAACTTACGGTGCGAAAGGAAGCAATTGCGGCGGTGAAAGAAGCGAGAGCCCAGGGAGACTTAAGTGAAAATTTTGAATATCACGCAGCAAAGCAGGATAAGAACCGAAATGAAAGTCGAATTCGCTATTTGGAAAGAATGATCAAAACGGCAGAAATCATTACCGATGAATCCAAAGAGGATGAAGTGGGCTTGAACAATACGGTACGCGTTTATATAGAAGAAGATGATTGCGAAGAGACGTATCGGATTGTTACCACGGTACGTGGGAATTCTTTAAAGGGACTTATTACCAATGAGTCCCCAATGGGAAAGGCCTTATTGGGACACAAGGTGGGAGACCGCGTTCTGGTGAAGGTGAACGATTCCTATTCCTATTATGTGGAAATTCGTGAAATCATCAACACCATTGATGACGGCACAGACCAGCTCCGTAAGTTTTAAACATATTTTTTTCACATTTTTATAAAAAAATATACACAAAGAAATTTCATTTCAAACACAATTACCTCCTAGAATGTTTATCATTAGGAGGTATCTTTATGTCTAAGATAAAGCAGTTATTTCAGACAATTCTAAAAGGAATTGGGAAAGGAAAGGTATTTGTTAAGGGTCACAAAATCATTTCGGCCGTAGTTGCGGTGGTTTTGGTAGGCGCTGTAAGTGCAGTAGCCATTGTACCAAATGTATTGGCAGCTAATAACACGGAAGGTGAAATGACCCAAAGAACCAGCTATACGGAATTAACGAAGATGGATTTATCCACATCCATCAGTGTGACAGGAACCATTGCTTCTGCAAGTAGTGAGACCGTTACTTCTACTTTAAACGGAGTAACCATCACAGAAGTCAATGTTTCTGAAGGCGATTATGTAAACGAAGGAGACGTCATTTGTTCCTTCGATACAGAAGATTTGCAGGAAGCATTAGAAAGTGCAGAAAATTCTGAAGCATTAACTTCTTTACAGAACAGTCACAGCTTAAGTGAAGCACAGGATGCTGTTACTGAAGCAGAAGAAGCGTATACAGAAGGAATTGAAGATTTACAGGAAGCTGTAGATAGTGCACTTGCTGCTTGGGAATCTGCACATGCAGATTTAATTACTGCACAGGCAAACTACAGTGCCGGTGCGATTACTTCTGATGAATTATCTAAATATCAAAGTGCTGCAGACAGCGCATATGCAGCTTATGCAGAAGCACTTGAAAATCAGGAAGATAAGACAGAAGAATTGGCTGATGCCATTGAAACTGCAAAATACAACTTAGAGGTTGTACAACTTCAGGTCGCAGGCGATAGCTCTTCCAGCTCCGTAGATGATGCAGAAGAAAACTTGAGCAATGCTGTTATTTATGCACCAATTAGCGGTTATGTAACAAGCGTTGGTGTAACCGTTGGTGAGGAATATACCGGTGGTGATACCATTGTTGTAATCCAGGATACAGAAAACTTAATTGTTTCTGCAACGGTTGATGAATATGATATTGCAAGTATTTCTGAAGGTTTGGAAGCAGTTATTAAAACAGACGCTACAGACGATGAAGAGTTCTCCGGAACCGTTACTTATGTAGCAACTGCACCGGCTTCTTCCAGCAGCAGTTCAGGAACATCCACATCTTCCGGATATTCCATCGAAATTACCTTGTCCGAAACCAGTGACGATTTTAGAATCGGAATGACGGCAAAAGGAAGTATCATTTTAGAGTCTGCCACAGATGTATTTGCGGTAGCTTATGATGCAATCCAAACAGATGAAGAAGGAAACAGTTATATTACTGTTTTAACAGACGAATCTACGGGTGAAACCGAAAAGATTTATGTAACTACAGGTTTAGAAAGTGATTACTATGTAGAAATTTCCGGCGATGATTTGGAAGAAGGTATGAAAGTTGTTTCTACCGTTTCTACTGACGTCACAAATGTAGAATCCGACAGTTCCGACGATGAAGATTCATCCAGTCTCTTAAGCGGCCTTACTAGCGGTGGTAACTCCGGCGGTGGCGGCGGAGGCGGCGGCGACATGGGAGGCGGCGGTGGCGGCGCTCCGGGTGGAATGTAAACCGGAGGTGTGCTATGGCTGAATTACATGAAAACGCCATGTTGTCCCTTAAGGAGATCCGCAAAAGTTATTATGTCGGAACTCCCAATGAACTTGAAATTTTACATGGTTTAAACTTGGAAGTAAAAAAAGGTGAGTTCGTTTCCATTGTGGGACAATCCGGTTCCGGAAAAACCACCTTTATGAACATTATCGGTATTTTAGACAGACCTACCGAAGGAGAATATTTCCTGGATGGTGTGGACGTGGCTAGAGCCAAAGATAATGAATTGTCCGGAATTCGAAATCGAAAAATCGGTTTCGTTTTTCAGACGTATAATCTGATTGCAAGAACTTCTGCCTTGAAAAACGTAGAATTGCCTATGATGTATGCAGGAGTTCGCAAAAAAGAAAGAGAAGAGCGTGCCAAAGAATTATTGAAAATGGTGGGCATGGAACAGCGTATGTATCACAATCCGGATGAACTTTCCGGTGGTCAAAAACAGCGTGTAGCCATTGCAAGAGCCATGGCAAACAATCCATCCCTGATTTTGGCCGACGAGCCCACCGGTGCTTTGGATTCTAAAACCGGTCGATTGATTATGGATATTTTCCATAAGCTTCACGAAGAAGAAGGAAAAACCATTGTCCTCATTACTCACTCTCCGGAATTGTCCGAAGAAACCGGTCGAATTGTAACCATTCGTGATGGGGAAATCATTGGTGAAAGGAGGAAAGATGCATGTTAGTTGCTGAAAATATCCTCCTGGCGTTATCCGGATTGAAATCCAATAAAATGAGAGCTGCTTTAACGATGCTAGGTATCATTATTGGTATTGCATCCGTAATCGCTATTATGACAGTTGGTAATTCTTTGAATACATCTGTCACCACCTCTATGCAGTCTATGGGTGCCAACAACTTAACCGTTGGCGTTAGTGCAACAGAAGATGAAGAAGAGGTTACCAGCAGTGGTATGCATTTTGGCTCCGGTAGTACCAGATCCATGTCAGACGAAGATTATATTTCCGATGAAATGTTGGAAGCAATGATGGAAGCGTTTCCGGATAATATCGAGACCTATTCTTTAAGCGAAAGCGTAGGAAGTGGTACCGTAACTTCCGGCAGTGATTCGGTAAACGTCAATGTAACCGGTGTAAATGAAGGTTATTTGGAATTGAATGAATTGACCATGATTACCGGTAGAACCTTGTCTGATACAGACCAGGAAAATGCGAAAAAAGTAGTGTTGGTATCCGACAATTTGGTCGATACGATTTTTGACGGAGATTATCAGGCTGCTTTGGAAAGTACCATTGATGTAAGTATTAACAATACTTATTACACCTACACCATTGTTGGTGTTTATTACTATGATGATGATTCTACTTATTCAGAAGATTCTTCTTCTGATGTGTCTACGGACATTTATATGCCACTTCAGACAGCAAGAAATCAGAATCATACCGATACAGGATATACATCTGTAACGGTTGAGACAACAACTGATACAGATAACACCACATTTATGACTACCTTGGAAGATTGGTTTAACAATACCTATTATTCCACAAACGAAGATTATGAAATCAGTGTAACCAGTATGGAAAGTATGATTGAGAGCATGACCAGTATGCTTTCTACCATTTCCCTGGCCATTGCCTTGATTGCAGGTATTTCTTTGTTGGTTGGTGGTATTGGTGTTATGAACATTATGTTGGTTTCCATTACAGAACGTACCAGAGAAATCGGTACCAGAAAGGCTCTTGGAGCAACCAATGGTTCCATACGACTTCAATTTATTACGGAATCAATCGTAATTTGCTTGATCGGTGGATTTATCGGAATCGTACTTGGACTTGTTCTTGGAGCAGTGGCAGCGAACTTTATGGGATATGATGCGGCAGCATCTGTTGCAAGTATTATTTTCTCAGTTGCCTTTTCTATTTTTATCGGTGTATTCTTTGGATACTATCCGGCGAATAAAGCTGCAAAATTAAATCCAATCGAAGCATTGAGATACGAATAAGATTTTTGGAACGAGCCTGTTAGAATTAACGGGCTTTTTCCTTGCTTTTTAAAACCAACTTTGGTATTATATACAAGTGCTTTTTTGGGCACTTGGCAACCGTAGTCTAATGGATAGAACACAGGACTCCGACTCCTGCAATGCGGGTTCGATTCCCGCCGGGTGCATTGATAGTGGTTAATTAGAAACGAGGAGGAAATTGTTTACAAATGAATAAAATATTAGAAAAGTTAAAATCCATGAAATTAAACGGAATCAAGAAGTTCTTATTTACATATAAAAGATATATTGGAGCAGGAGCCTTATTTATCATACTGCTGATTGTAGTGCTTCGCTTTACCGGTAACGGAGATTCTTCCACAAGCAAGTTGGTGGCAGATTCCACAGAATCTGAATTATACTCTGTAGATGTGAATGATGAAATCAACACGTTGATTTCCAACTACTATACCTACTATGCAGAAGGAGATGTGGATTCCTTAGCGACCATCGCGACTCCACTTTCTGACAAAGAAAAATCGTACATTTCTATGTATTCTGAGTACATTGAAAGTTACCAGAACTTGGTGGTATACACCAAGAGCGGATTGACAGAAAACTCTTATCTTGTTTCTGTTGATTTAGATATCAAGTTTGTAGATGTGGATACTTTAGCACCGGGTCTTGATTTCTTCTATGTGGAAATGCAGGACGATGGAACTTACATTATCAACAACTTATACAGCCAGTTCAATACTTTGAACCAGGAACAGGAAACAGATTCTGAAATCGAAGCGTTGATTGAGACCTTTGAAAATCAGGACGATGTAATTGCTCTTCAGACAGCGGTTCAGGCAGAATACGAAGCTGCCATCGAATCTGATGAAGCATTAGCAACTATGATTAATACCACTATTTATGATGCTTATACAGCTTGGGCAGCTGCTTATACCGAAGAATCTACTGAGGCAACAGCAGAAGCCGAAACAGAGACCACTACCGAAACTACAGAAGAGACCACAACCGCAGAAACAACAGAAGAATCGGATGTGCCGACCACTCTTTACACAACCACTCGTGTAAATGTACGTGATGCAGCGGATGCAAGCGGCAACTTGATCGCAACGGTTGATGCAGGAACAGAAGTGACTTTAGTTTCCGATATGGGAAATGGTTGGTATAACGTTACTTACAATGGTACCAATGCTTACATCTTAAGCGAGTATTTAACAAGTGATTCTTCATCAGTATCTACCACGACGACAACCACCACAGCAACAAGCGGTGAAACCGTAACTTTGACACAGGCTTGTAAAGTACGTTCTTCTATGAGTGCTGATTCCAGCAGCTTAGGAACTGCTTACGCCGGTGAGACAGTTACCATCGTTGAGGCTTATGCAGAAGGATGGACAAAGGTTACCTGGAATGGTACAACCGGATATATTCGAAGTGACTTATTACCATAAAGGTATTTATAGCGGAGACAAATGTCTCCGCTATTTTGCAGTATGAGAAATTCTAACTGGAGAGATTATGGACGGAATACGTATTAATAAATTTTTGAGTGAAGCTGGAATTTGTTCCAGAAGAAAAGCAGATCAGGAAATCGAAGATGGCAAAGTCTTAATCAATGGCGTGACGGCAAAAAGCGGAGATCGTGTTTTGCCCGGAGATGAAGTGCGCTATATGGGCAAAGTCATTTCAAAGGAAGAGCAAAAGATCTTGCTTATTTATAACAAGCCGGTAGGTGTGGTATGTACAGAGGAAGAAAGAGAAAAGGATAATTTATACAATCATTTTTCTTATCCGGTACGTGTGACTTATATCGGTCGTTTGGACCGGGAATCCGAAGGATTGTTACTACTTACCAATGAAGGCGACTTGGTGAATAAAATCAATCGCGCTAGAAACAATCATCAAAAGGAATATATTGTAACGGTAAATAAACCTGTAACAGATTCTTTTTTACACGGCATGGCGAACGGAGTTCCTTTGGTGGAACTGGGCCGGGCGACGTTGCCTTGCGAGGTGAAAAGACTTGGGAAAAAACAATTTTCCATTATTTTGACCCAAGGATTGAATCGCCAGATTCGTCGTATGTGTGAATACTTTGATTATCGCGTAGTGGCTTTAAAACGCGTCCGTGTGATGAATTTAACATTGGGAGATTTAAAACCCGGAGAATACCGGGAAGTAACCAAAAAAGAACGGGAGGAACTGAATCGTTTGTTGGGTGATTCGGTAAACGAAGGGTACAATCATGGAAGATAGAAAAAAATATGAGGAACTGATTTCTTTTTTAAATTACCATATGAATCGTTATTACAACGAGGACGAACCGGAAATTTCTGATTATGAATACGATATGGCCATGTTGCAATTGAAGAACATGGAAAAAAATCATCCGGATTGGATTACAGCGGATTCCCCCACACAGAAGGTCGGAGGTGTCACCAAACGTGACAGCGCGGTGGCGGTCAGTCACAACAATCCAATGCTGAGTATTCAAGATGTATTTACCAAGGAAGAGGTAGAAGCCTGGGTAAAACAGGTGCAAGCGATGCATCCGGATGCTACTTTTTCTGTAGAGGAAAAAATTGACGGCTTATCCATGTCTCTTCGCTATCAGGACGGTCAATTGACATTGGCTGAAACACGAGGCGATGGATTTGTGGGTGAGGATGTTACTTTGAATGCTCGCGTGATACCGGATGTTTGCCCAACCATTCCTGCAAAGGGATATGTGGAACTTCGCGGAGAAGTATATATGTCGCATGAAGCCTTTGATGCTTACAATGAAAAACAGGAAATTGCCGGAAAAAAATTGGCTGCAAACCCTAGAAACTTAGCTGCCGGTACTTTGCGTCAGCTGGATTCAAAGGTCACCAAAGAGCGTGGACTTCGTTTCTTTGTCTTTAATGTACAGGAAACCAGAGACTGTGATTTGGATTTGACCACAGAACACGGAAAAGCCTTAGATCTCATAGCAGACATGAAGCTTCCTGTGGTACATCATAAGGTCTGTACCTCCATTGATGACATTTTAGAAGAAATCGATCGTATCGGAGAATCGCGTGGAGACTTGGCTCACGATTTAGATGGGGCAGTTGTAAAAATCAATCAAAATGCATATCGAAATGATTTCCCGGCAGGCAGCAAATATTCCGCAGGTCATATTGCATACAAATATCCGCCGGAGGAAAAAGAAGTCGAAATTGAAAAGGTGGAAGTAGACGTAGGAAGAACCGGGAAATTGACATTCCGTGCGAAATTTAAGACACCGGTTCGGTTGTGCGGTACAAATGTACAGCGAGCAACTTTACACAATATTGATTTTATTCGAAATATGGGGATTCAAGAAGGCTGCACCGCTATTTGCAGAAAACAGGGTGAAATTATCCCTGCAATTATTGCAGTTACGAAAAAATTAGATAGCATTTACGAGCCTCCGACAGAGTGCCCGAAATGTGGTCATCCATTGACGTTTGAAGAAGAATCCTGCGATATTTATTGTGAAAATCCTTCTTGTCCGGCGCAGTTAAAACGTACCTTGTCTTATTTTGCAGGACGTGACGCCATGGATATTAAGGCTTTCGGTGAAACTTATATTGAGGATTTGGTGGATCTTGGCTATTTGAAAAATTGTGTAGATATTTATCGTTTGAAAAATCATCGTGCAGAATTGATTGCGCAAGGTGTTATGGGACGCGAAAAGAACACAGACAAAATTTTAGAAGCCATTGAGAATTCCAAGGAAAATGATGTTGCAAAACTTTTGACAGGACTTGCGATTCGTAATGTCGGTAAGACTTCCGCAAAAGAAATCATGAAACATTTCCCGGATATTTTTACCTTGGCAGAGGCTTCTGAGGAAACCTTGCAGCAGATTCCGGACGTAGGCGAAATTACCGCAAAATCCATTTATGCATTTTTTCAAGATGCTGCTACAAAAGAACTTTTGCAAGGTTTACAGGAGGAAGGTGTCAACTTGACTGCAGTGCAGGAGGAGGGTGCTTCCGACAAACTTGCGGGGCTTACCATTGTGGTAACCGGTACCTTGCCAACCTTGGGTAGAAAAGAAGTGGCTGAGCTTATTGAGAAAAATGGTGGAAAATGTACCGGTTCCGTCAGCAAAAAAACCAGCTACCTTGTGGCCGGCGAAGCTGCGGGATCCAAACTGGATAAGGCAAAAAGTCTGGGAATTCCGGTGCTTTCTGAAGCGGATTTGCTTGAAATGCTGAATTCTTGAAACAGAGTAGGCAATCTGTTATAATAAAAAATCATAGAAATCGGGAGGATGCTAATATGGCAGAAGATAGAAAATCAGTCATGATTAAGGAGGACAACAGCGGTCAGATTCGTGTAGCTGACGAAGTGATTGCTATCTGTGCTGGCCTTGCTGCCACAGAAGTGGAAGGTGTTAGCTCCATGGCTGGAAATATTACAAACGAAATCATCAGTAAATTAGGTGCAAAGAATTTATCCAAAGGTGTTCGTGTGGAATTAGAAGAGAACTCTTTGAATATTGCATTGTCTTTGAATATTGCATATGGATTTAACATTCCGGAAGTGAGCGCTAAGGTTCAGGAGAAGGTAAAAACAACCGTAGAAAACATGACCGGATTGACTGTAAATCAAGTGAATGTAAAAATCGCTACAGTTGATATGAGCACTGAGAAATAATGCTTTTTAAATATGCATAAATGATGTATAATTAAGGGTGTCTTTTTAGACATCCTTTTTTTATCTGATGGGAACTTCCTTGCCTATCAGATTCACTGATTTTTTACAAAGGAAATAGAAAGTGAGAGTACCATGACAAGAAGAGAATTAAGAGAACATTTATTTAAAATGTTGTTTCGATATGAGTTTCATGATTCCGAAGATTTAAAGGAACAGGAAAAACATTTTTTGGATGAAAATGAAATCACCGAGGAAAAAGAAAAAACGGAATTAGAAGAGCGATTCCGCAACGCGGTGGAAAAAATCGAAAGCATTGATGAACAGATTAATGCCAATACAACCGGTTGGAAAACAAGCCGTATGGGTAAGGTTGATTTGACAATTATCCGCTTGGGTGTTTTTGAAATTCTTTATGATGAGAATGTGCCGAATGGAGTGGCCATTAATGAAGCTGTAGAATTAGCAAAAAAATACGGAACGGATGATTCACCTTCCTTCGTAAACGGAGTGTTAGCAAACTTTGCAAAATAAAAATAAAAATATCTATACCGTAGAACAAATAAATCGATATATCAAGAATGCTTTTTCTGCAGATTATTTTTTGCAAAATATTTGTGTAAAAGGGGAAGTTTCCAATTGCACATATCATTCCTCCGGACATATTTATTTTACTTTAAAGGATCAGAATAGTACCTTGAAAGCAATTATGTTTGCAGGGAATCGTTCTGGTCTTTCTTTTCAAATGAAGGACGGAGATCAGGTAGAAGTAGCCGGAAGTGTGTCTGTTTATGAAAAAGGTGGCACCTACCAGTTATATGCCAGAAAAGTAGATTTGCAGGGGGAAGGAGATTTATATCACAAATACGAAGAGTTGAAGACCCGTCTGGAAGAGATGGGAATGTTTGCGGATGAATATAAAAAGCCGATCCCGCGTTATGTAAAAACTGTGGGTGTGGTGACGGCCAAAACCGGCGCTGCAATTCAAGATATTCGGAATATTACATCTCGTCGCAATCCCTATGTGCAGATTCTTTTATATCCTGCGTTGGTGCAGGGGGAAGGGGCTGCAGAGAGCATTGTGGAAGGCATTCGTACGTTGGATGCCATGGGACTTGACGTGCTAATCGTAGGACGTGGCGGAGGTTCCATCGAAGATTTGTGGGCATTCAATGAAGAACCGGTGGTTCGCGCCGTGTTTGAGTGTGAAACGCCTGTTATTTCAGCAGTGGGGCATGAAGTGGATACGACTTTATGCGATTATGCTGCGGATCGTAGAGCGCCGACTCCATCTGCCGCGGCAGAAATCGCCGTGTATGATTATCGCGATGTTCTTCAGGACTTGATGGGCTACGAAGCACAATTAAAGAAAGAATGGCAGCGTATTTTTTCCGAAAAGCAGCATAAACTGACCTTGTTGCAACAAAAGGTGAAAATGTTGTCGCCGGAAGTAAAACTTGCCAATCAAAAGAAAGTGTTGCAGGAATTACAAGTGCGCTTGCAATTCTTGTATCAAAAGAAATATGAAGCAAGCAAGCATCAGTTGCAACTGTATGCAGAGCGTTTAGAAGGTTTGTCTCCCATGCGTAAGCTTGCCTCCGGATATGGGTTTGTGACATCCCATGGAGAAATGGTAAAGGATGTTCATGAAGTACAAGAAGGAGATGACATCCGTGTGACATTGACGAACGGATGGATGGAAGCAAAGGTTACAAAGGTGGAGGAATCAAGGAGATCATAATATGGCTACAGAAAAAACTGCTAAGATTGAAGACTTATTTTCAGAATTAGATGGAATTATCGAAAATATGGAAAAAGATGGGATTTCCTTGGAGGAATCTTTTCAATTATATGAAAAAGGGGTAAAAACCATTCAGGAATGCCAAAAAACCATGGACATGGTAGAAAAGAAAATGATGGTTTTAAATGCATCCAATGAGTTGGAGGAGTTTTCGTGAATTTCGAAGAGCAACTAAAACAGAAGACACAAGAAGTAGAACAAATCATCACAACCTATCTTCCAAAGGAAGAAGGCGAACAAAAAGTGGTGATGGAAGCTGTGAATTACAGCATGCAGGCTGGAGGCAAAAGACTTCGCCCGCTCATTATGTTGGAAGTATATCGTCTTTTTGGTGGCGAAAAGAAGACTGTAGAACCGTTTTTGACTGCCATGGAGATGATTCATACACATTCCTTAATTCATGATGATTTGCCTGCCTTAGACAACGACGATTTTCGTAGAGGAAAACCTACGACACACAAAGCTTATGGCGAAGATATTGCTATTTTGGCAGGGGATGTGTTGTTGAATTATTCTATGGAAACGGCGCTGCAAGCATTTCAATTTGAAACCAAGGAATCTGTGATTTTGGGATTGCAGACTTTATATAAAAAATCCGGGATGTATGGCATGCTTGGAGGCCAAGTGGTGGATGTACAGACGGATAAAACCGGTGAAATCACGAAAGAAAAAATTGATTTTATTTATGATTTGAAAACCGGTGCATTATTGGAAGCTTCTTTTATGCTGGGAGGAATTCTTGCAGGAGCAACCGAAGAAGAGGTCGATACTCTTCAAAAAATCGGAAAAGAAATTGGCTTGGCATTCCAAATCCAAGATGATATTTTGGATATCGTGGGTAGCTTTGAAGAATTAGGCAAGCCGGTAGGAAGCGATGAGAAGAATAAAAAAGCGACCTACGTGACCTACGAAGGATTAGAGCAAGCAAAGCAGGATGTGATTGCTCATACGGATGAAGCAATTCTTGCATTACGTGGTTTACAAAAGGATTCCGCCTTTTTAGAGGAATTATTGCTTTCCCTTGTAAATCGCAAAAATTAGAGGTGAAAACGTTGGCTTTAGAAAAAATCAATCAGGTGAATGATATTAAAAAATTAGAACCGGATGAAATTGAGACTCTTTGTGATGAAATCCGTCAATTTTTAATTGAAAAGATTTCTGTCACCGGAGGACATTTGGCGTCTAATTTAGGGGTTGTAGAATTGACCGTCGCTATGCACCTGGTGTTTGATTTACCGAAAGATAAAATTATATGGGATGTAGGGCACCAGGCATACACCCATAAAATCCTAACCGGACGAAAAGATGCATTCGATGAACTTCGAAAATATGGAGGAATTAGTGGCTTTCCCAAACGAAAGGAGAGCAATTGCGATTCCTTTGATACTGGGCACAGTTCCACTTCCATTTCAGCCGGTTTGGGATATGCCATGGCAAGACAAGTGACCGGGGAAGATTATTCCGTGGTTTCAGTGATTGGAGATGGCGCTTTAACCGGAGGCATGGCTTATGAAGCTATGAATAATGCCTCGAAAGTAGATAAAAATTTCATTATTCTATTAAATGACAATGAAATGTCGATCAACGAAAATGTTGGTGGGATGTCTGCTTACTTAAGTGGTATTCGAACTGCAGACAGTTATACCAATTTAAAATCAAATGTAAAAGATTCCCTTAGTAGCATTCCAAACTATGGGGACCGAATTATCGAGAGTATTTCAAAAAAGAAAAACAAGATTAAACAAATGCTCATTCCGGGCATGTATTTTGAAAATATGGGAATTATCTACTTGGGACCGGTGGATGGTCACAATGTAGATTCCTTGGTTCGCATTTTGAAGGAAGCCAAAAAGGTGAATGGTCCGGTGCTTGTACATGTGGTGACCAAAAAAGGAAAAGGTTATGGCCCGGCGGAAAGACATCCCGCTCGTTTCCATGGTACAGAACCTTTTGACATTGAAACCGGTTTGGCAAAGCGAAACAAAACCATGGCAAACTACACTGATATTTTTTCTACCGTGATGCGTAAAATGGGTGATCGTGATGAACGAGTTGTAGCCATTACGGCAGCTATGGCAGACGGTGTCGGATTAAAACGCTTCCGGAATATGTTCCCCAATCGATTTTTTGATGTGGGCATTGCAGAAGAACATGCAGTCACTTTTGCTGCTGGACTTGCTGCGGCTGGATTGAAACCGGTGGTTGCCATTTATTCCTCTTTTTTGCAAAGAGGATATGATCAGATTTTACACGATGTCTGTATTCAGGATTTGCCGGTGGTATTTGCCATTGACCGGGCAGGTTTGGTAGGAAGCGATGGAGAAACGCATCAAGGAATTTTTGATATTTCTTATTTGATGACGATTCCGAATATGACCATGATGGCTCCCAAAAACAAATGGGAACTTTCTGATATGTTGAAATTTGCTTTGCATTATCACGGACCGATTGCCATCCGTTATCCAAGAGGAACTGCTTATACAGGACTTCAGGAATATCGTGAAAAGATTCAGTGGGGCGATGCGGAAGTGATTTATCAAGAAAAGGAGATTGCTTTATTCGCCTATGGAAGCATGGTAAAAACTGCAGAAGTGGTGCGTGACCAGTTAAAACAGGCTGGTTTTTCTTGTTCCCTTATCAATGCGCGTTTTGCAAAGCCTTTTGATGAGGCTTGCATTAAAAAATTGGCGAAAGATCACAGCTTATTAGTGACCATGGAAGAAAATGTTATTTCCGGTGGTCTGGGAGAAGCGGTGGTTCATTTTGTGGAGGAAGAGGCACTTCCTATGCGAACGCTTACCGTCGGGATTCCGAATGAATATGTGGAACACGGCAACGTGGAAGTACTTTACAAGGAAACCGGAATTGATGCAGATTCGATTGTGCATCGCATAAAACAGAAAATGAACAGATTGGAAAAAGCATGAAAAAAAGATTAGATATATTGTTGGTGGAAAAAGGGCTTGCTCCTTCCAGAGAAAAGGCCAAAGCCATGATTATGGAAGGCAATGTCTTTGTGGCCGGAGAACGTGAGGACAAGGCCGGCACCAATTTTGATGAAACTGTAGCAATTGAAATAAAAGGAAACACCTTAAAATACGTAAGCCGTGGTGGGTTGAAGTTGGAAAAAGCCATGGAGCACTTTACCATTTCTTTGGAAGACACCGTTTGTATGGATATTGGGGCTTCTACCGGTGGGTTCACGGACTGTATGCTGCAAAATGGCGCGAGAAAAGTATTTTCTGTAGACGTTGGCTATGGACAATTTGCTTGGAAATTGCGCCAGGACGAACGAGTTGTTTGTATGGAAAAAACCAATATTCGTTACGTGACACCGGATCAGATTGGAGAACCTTTGGATTTTGCATCCGTGGATGTTTCGTTTATTTCTTTGACAAAGGTGTTGCCACCGGCCAGAGATCTTTTAAAGGCAGATGGCGAAATGGTTTGCTTGATTAAACCGCAATTTGAAGCGGGAAAAGATAAGGTGGGAAAGAAAGGGGTCGTTCGGGACCCGGCCGTTCATCTGGAGGTTATTGAAAAAATCATCAATTTTGCTCTGGAAAATGGCTTTTCCGTATTAAATTTAGAATTTTCTCCGATTAAAGGACCGGAAGGAAATATAGAGTATTTGGTACATTTAAAAAAATCCGAGGAGACAAAGCTGGAAGAGAATGTGTCTGCCTCTACAGTGGTAGAAGCAGCGCATAGCATGTTGGACAAATGAAAAACTTTTTCTTAATAACAAACCTTGCAAAAGACGAGAATTTTCAATTTACAAACAAAATTCAAAACTACATTTTAGAAAAAGGAGGCACTTGCTCCTTTATTGAACGAGATGGCACAGATCCCCTCTACGCCAAAATGGTGTTAGAAGCAATTCCGCCGGAATGCGAATGCATTATTGTGGTGGGTGGAGATGGCACCTTGATTAAGGCTGCCAGAGATACGTTTTCTCTGGATATTCCGTTGATTGGTATCAACATGGGAAACCTTGGTTATTTATGCGAACTGGAAGGGGACAATATTTGGTCAGCCATTGATCGTCTGTTTGACGGGGATTTTGTAATTGAAAATCGTATGATGTTGGAAGGAAAAATCATCAAAGAAAATGGGGATGTTTTCCAAGAATCTGCTTTAAATGATATTGTTTTACATCGTACCGGTTCTTTGCATGTGGTTCCTTTTGATGTGTCAGTAAATGGGGAATATTTAAATAGTTATCAGGCAGACGGCATGATTCTAGCCACCCCGACCGGATCCACCGCCTACAACTTGTCTGCCGGAGGTCCCATTGTAGACCCGAAGGCAAGTTTGATGTTGTTGACTCCGATTAATTCACATATGATGAATTCTACCAGTATTGTGCTGGATCAAAAGGACAAAATCAAAATTCGCACCTTTTCCAGAGGCAAGGAAAATGAAGTACAGGTGGAAGTAAGTTTTGACGGTGCCACAGCGATTCCATTATCGACCGGAGATGTGGTAAGTATTAAAAAGTCCAAAAATGTTACAAAAATTGTGAAACTCAGTAAAATCAGTTACTTAGAAATTTTAAGAAAGAAAATGTCTATTTATCGATAAGGAGGAGCTATGAAACCGGGACGTCAGACCAAAATTATTGAAATCATTAATAAATACGAAATCGAAACCCAGGATGAGTTGGTAGAATATTTGGAGAGAGAAGGGCTTCATGTAACCCAAGCCACCATTTCCAGAGATATTCGCGAACTCAAATTAACCAAAGTGGCCACAGCCAGCGGAAAGAAGAAATATATTACACTTTACGAGATGGATGAAGATTTGATGGAAAAATATGTCCGTATTTTCCGTGAAGGATTTTTATCTATGGATATGGCACAGAATATCTTGGTGATTAAAACTGTTTCCGGAATGGCTATGGCTGTTGCGGCAGCATTGGATGCCATGAATTACAGTGAAATTGTAGGTTCTATAGCCGGGGATGATACCATTATGAGTGCAATCCGCACGGTAGATGACACTGAAAAATTAATGCGAAAATTAAATAAGCTTTTAAAAGATCAAAAGTAAGTTGCTTGAGAGGGAGAAGAAGGAGCAGCAATGTTACAATATTTACATGTGAAAAATTTGGCGTTAATCGAAGAATCGGAAATCTATTTTGAGGATGGTCTCAATATATTAAGTGGAGAAACCGGTGCCGGTAAATCCATTTTGATTGATTCTTTAAATTTTGCCCTTGGGGGAAAATTACAAAAAGAAATGATTCGTAGAAGAGAGGATGAAGCCTTGGTGGAAGCGCTGTTTGACCTGCGCGATGACACGGTTTCCTACCTTTCTTCTTTTGATATTCCCATTGATGATAATCAAATCTTATTGCAACGTCGCGTGCAAAATGGTCACAATACCTGCAAGGTAAACGGAGAAACCGTAACGGCCATGAAATTGCGAGAAATCTCTGCATTTTTAATTGACATTCACGGACAGCATGAACATCAGTCTTTGCTTCAGAAAAAGCGTCATCTGGAAATCTTGGATACCTTCGCCGGAGAAAAGTTGAATAAAGTCATGAACTCTTATAAAGAAGCTTATCAATCTTATAAAGATGCAAAAAAAGCATTGGAAGAAGCTTCTATGGATGAAGAAAGCCGAAAAAAAGAGATTGCGCTGTTGGAATTTGAAGTGCAAGAATTACAAAATGCCAACTTGAAGCCGGGCGAAGACGAAGAATTGGAAGCATCCTATAAAAAAATGTCCAATGGCAAGGAAATTTTAAAATCTGTAGGTCTTGCTGCAGAATTACTAAGCGGAGATCAAGAAAACGCAGCGGATTTCGTTTCCAGGGCATATAAAGAATTGGAACATATCTCTGTTTACGATGATTCCTTATCTGATGTAACGACACAATTATCAGATATCGATCAACTTCTTACAGATGTATCCAGAGATTTGCGGCGCTATTTGGATAGCGAAGATTTTGATGAAGAAACTTTTTTTGAAGTAGAAAATCGGTACAATGAATTAAATCATTTGAAAACCAAGTATGGAATGGATATTTCCCGCTTGTTGGAATCTCTTGAGGAAAAAGAAGAGCGTTTGGACTTTTTGAACCATATGGAAGAACATAAAGTAACGCTCAAAAAACAAATGGAGCATTGTTATCAAGCGTTATATACCATTGGCGAAAAAATCACAGAAATTCGAAAAAAATCCGCAAAGGAATTGCAAAAGAAAATTTGCATTGCTTTAGAGGATTTGAATTTCTTAAATGTAAGCTTTGAAATGGAGTTTCATACATTGGTGGAACCCGGCGCAAAGGGATTGGAAGACGGAGAATTTTTGATTTCCTTAAATCCGGGCGAACCATTGCGGTCTTTATCTAAAATAGCATCCGGTGGGGAATTGTCTCGTATTATGTTGGCGTTAAAAACCATTCAGGCAGATTCCGATGAAATCGAATCTTTGATTTTTGATGAGATTGATACCGGGATTAGTGGAAGAACAGCACAGGCTGTTTCGGAGAAGTTAAACGTTGTGGCAAAGAATCATCAGGTCATTTGTATCACACATTTGCCACAGATTGCCGCCATGGCAGATCAACATTATTTGATTGAAAAAAATGTGGAAGATAATCAAACGATTTCACAGATTAAAAAATTAAATGATGATGAAATAATTAAAGAAATCGCTAGAATGTTGGGCGGTATAAAGATTACAGACACGGTATTAGAGTCTGCAAAAGAAATGAAAGAATTGGCAACACAAAGTAAGGGGTAAGAGAAAATGGTACGAGTTTTATTTGCTGCTTCTGAGGCAGTGCCATTTATTAAAACAGGGGGATTGGCAGACGTTTGCGGATCTTTGCCGAAGTATTTTCCGAAGGCTGGTTTTGATGTCCGAGTGATTCTTCCAAAGTATATGTGCATCGAAGAAAAATGGAAGGAACAGATGCATTTTATTGGACATTTTTATTTACAATTAAGCTGGCGTAAGCAATACGTTGGTATTTTTATGACGGAGTGGGAAGGCGTTATATATTATTTCCTAGACAATGAATATTATTTTAATGGACCGAAACCATATAACGCCATTCATGAAGATGTCGAAAAATTTGCATTCTTTTCAAAAGCAGTTTTAGAGGCGATTCCATATTTGGATTTTGAGCCGGATTTAATTCATTGCCATGATTGGCAGACGGGATTAATACCTGTTTTTCTTAAATCAGAATATAATTTTAATCCGTATTACAATAAAATCAAGACAATATACTCTATTCACAACTTGAAATTTCAAGGTCGATGGAATTTGAAAGGAATTCAGGATGTTACCGGCTTACCGGACTACTTGTTTACACCAAATTACCTGGAATCCTATGGAGAAGGAAATCTTTTAAAGGGTGGTGTGGTCTGTGCAGATGCAGTTGCTACAGTAAGCCCTACCTATGCTTATGAAATGAAAACCGTGGAAGGCGGAGAAGGCTTGGATGGTCTGTTCCGTATGAAGGGAAATTCCTTCGTTGGAATTGTAAACGGAATTGATTATACGGAGTTTTCTCCGGAAAAGGATCCTTATGGGATTCCATCGTATAATGCAAAGACCGTAAAAAAGAAAAAACCGGTATTAAAAAAGAACATGCAAAAGAAATTGGGACTCCCGGTAAACGAAAAGGTATTTACCATTGGAATCATTTCTCGTTTAACAACACAAAAAGGGTTGGACTTGGTATCCTATATCTTACAAGAAATGCTGGAAAAATATAATTTGCAATTAATTATTGTGGGTACCGGAGAAGAAAAGTTTCAAAACACTTTTTTGGATTTTCAGAGACGTTTTCCGGATAAGGTCTCAGCCAATATTCGTTATGCAGAAGATTTGGCGCATATGGTATATGCAGGCTGTGATGCCTTTTTGATGCCATCTTTGTTTGAGCCCTGTGGACTCAGTCAAATTATAAGTATGCGCTACGGAACGGTACCGATTGTACGTGAAACCGGTGGATTAAAAGATACGGTAGAGGCTTACAACGAATTCGAAAGTACGGGTACGGGATTCTCTTTTTCCAATTACAATGCCCACGAAATGTATCAAACCATTCGCTATGCGAAGAATGTATATGACAACCACAGAGAACAGTGGGATGATTTAGTGGTTCGTTGTATGGAAAAGGATTTGTCCTGGAATCATTCCGCTATTGAATATGAACATTTATATATGCAAGTGCTATAAGAAGATGACAAGAAAGAATGTCGCATGCGACATTCTCGCGCCAAGCGCGGTTGCATTTATGCAACATTTACATCTCGCGCGCGTGCGCTTCCATAGCGGAGCGCTTTTTTATATCATAGGAATGGAATTTCCTATGATATAAAAAAATACACCCAAGTTGGGTGTATTTTTTATTTTACATGCAGATTTGTCTTTCGGAACGATTGTAAAAATAAACATGATCCGAGAGAACTTCCTCCTCAGCTACCTGGGTACGGTTGATGTCTTGTACCATTTGACTGAGGTTAAAATATTGATCATTTTTTTGGCTTGGATAGAGAATTACCTCATGCACACTGCTTGGTAAAATATAAAAGTTCGATTTAATTTTATTGCCAAAGTCTTCTAATATGCTTGTGTACAAAATGCAACCTGCACCAAACAAATGATTTTTATTGCTGAGCACAAAAAGAGGAGGGGTGTCTGATAAGTCCGGTATATCCAGAATTCCCTTTTGCTCAAGGGCCTGCTTGGTAAAGGTAAATAGATTCTCCACTTCACAGGAGAGGAGGAGTGGTGTATTCTTTTTTGCTTGTTGGTAGAGTTCATGAATGGAAACTTGCCAGTAGTCCAAATGGCTCTGTCGAATCAGAATTGTGGCATATCCATTTTCAGAATTGTCCATAAGATAATAGAAGACAATGGCTAAATCCAAATAACCAATAAAAGGAACTTCCTTTAAGAGTTGTTGATTTTTTTCATAATTAATTAACCGGAATACAATGTGCGGTTTTACCTGCTCATAATCCGTAAAGAATTGCAGATCAATATTTTCCTTGGGCTTTGTCAACTCGTAGGTGTGAAGAATATGCTGGACAATGGTGGAAATGTCTTTTCCGGAACAATAATCTTCATAGTAGGAGTTGAGGTAGATGGTGGGACAAATGTTTCTTGAGTTTTCTCGAAAAGTGAGGCCATCCAATACCACATCATTGGTTTTTCTAACTTGCTGAAACTGTACACTTGTGTTTTTCGGCAATTCATTGGAAATATGCAAAAAAACCAAGTCTTTAAATTCTTGGTATTCCATAAAAATCTCCTTTGTATTCAATTTTCCGCTGTGAAAATATGCATAGGAACCTATGCATATAAGAATCGTTGCACTTAAGAGCTGCAATAAATAAGAAAGCCAATAAGGGGACTCGAACCCCTGACCCACGCATTACGAATGCGTTGCTCTACCAACTGAGCCATATTGGCAAAAATCGTGCTTATTTATTATAGTAAAGGATTTCTTGATTTGCAAGATATTTTTCGCATAAAAATAAAATTTTTTCTTTGGAAAACACGGAATTTTGTTGAGGTTTTTTTCAGTTATTGTTATAATGCAATGGTTAGCGAAAAAAAGATAAGGTAAGGGGTTTTTATGAAAGAAAATTCAAAATCACAAAAATTTACACACGCACCAAGAAAGCGTATGGATAATTTAAAAGAAAACGAGCCCTTAACGGCCCTTGTTTTATTTGTTATTTTGGCAGTGGTTATCTTAGTGGCAGATATTTTTGCTTTAAAGATTCCGGTGATTGCAGCCGGTTTGGTCCTCATTATTGAATGCGGACTTGCGGTATGTTTACATAAGGTTCCACTTTGGTTGCATATCTTAGTAGTTTGTGCGCAGATTGCTCTTGGTATTTTTGCAGGCAAGGTTATCTTTATGATTTTATCAGCAGCAATTTATTTTTCTGCTGTAGTAGTACTTAGTTTTTTGAATTACAAATAGAAGATAATAGCCGCGAATCTCGCGGCTATTGTTTTAAGGAAACACTTTTATGAACTATCAAGTTGAATTGGAAAAAAAGTTAAAAGCATTGGTGGAACAAGCACAGGTTCCCAGGTTGTTGTTGCATAGTTGTTGTGCACCATGCAGTAGTTATGTATTGGAATATTTATCCCAATACTTCTATATTACCGTTTTCTATTATAATCCCAATATTTATCCGGAAGAAGAATACCATATGCGTGCGAAGGAACAACAACGTTTTATTGAATGTTTTCAAAGCAAGTATCCGATTTCTTTTTGCGAAGGGCGTTTTGATCCCAAAGAATTTTATGATACCGTGAAGGGATTGGAGCATATTCAGGAAGGCGGCGAGCGCTGTTTTGCCTGTTATGAATTGCGACTACGGGAGGCCGGCCAATACGCTAAAAAAGAAGGGTTTGACTTTTTTACCACCACACTTTCCATCAGTCCAATGAAAAATGCGCAGAAGCTCAATGAAATCGGCGGAAAAGTCAGCGAAGAATTAGGAATTCCTTATTTGTTTAGTGATTTTAAAAAGAAAAACGGATACAAACGTTCCTGTGAAATATCTGCGGAGTATGGCATGTATCGACAGGATTATTGTGGATGTGTTTTTTCCTATAAAGAAAGACAAGAACAAAAACAAAATAAATTATTAGAAAGTGAGAAATAGTTATGGCACAGTTATGGGGCGGAAGATTCACAAAAGAAACAGATGAGTTGGTTTATCGTTTTAATGCTTCCATTGGATTTGATCAAAAATTTTACAAACAGGATATCGAAGGCAGCAAAGCACATGTAAAAATGCTGACCAAGCAGGGCATTTTGACCGAAGCGGAAGGTGCGCAGATTTTGCAGGGATTAGAAGGAATTTTGCAGGATATCGAAAACGGTAATCTTGAAATTTCTGAAAAATACGAAGATATTCACAGCTTCGTAGAGGCAAACTTAATTGATCGTATTGGGGATGCAGGAAAGAAACTACATACCGGAAGAAGTAGAAATGATCAGGTTGCCTTAGATATGCGCTTGTTTACCAGAAACGAAGTGGAAGAGACAGATCGATTGTTACAGCATTTCCTGGAAACCATTTTGTCCTTGATGGAAGAACATTTGGATACCATTATGCCGGGCTTTACACATTTACAAAAAGCGCAGCCAATCACTTTGAGCCATCATTTGGGTGCCTATTTTGAAATGTTCTATCGTGATAGAAAGCGTCTTCATGACATTCATAAGCGTATGAACATTTGTCCATTGGGTTCCGGTGCTTTAGCAGGTACCACTTATCCTTTGGATCGTGCCTATACAGCTGAACTTTTAGGGTTTGATGCGCCTTCTGCCAACAGCATGGACGGTGTATCGGATCGTGATTATTTGATTGAGTTTTTAAGTGCATTGTCTACTATTATGATGCATTTAAGTCGTTTTTCCGAAGAAGTCATTATTTGGAATTCCAATGAATATCAGTTTGTGGAAATTGATGATGCGTATAGCACAGGAAGTTCCATTATGCCACAAAAGAAAAATCCGGATATTGCCGAATTGGTACGTGGAAAAACCGGACGTGTCTATGGCGCGTTAATGTCTCTTCTTACAACCATGAAGGGAATTCCGTTGGCTTACAACAAAGATATGCAGGAGGATAAGGAATTGGCATTTGATGCTATGGATACGGTTAAGGGATGTATCTCCTTATTTGACGGTATGCTTTCTACCATGAAATTCCGCAAAGATGTGATGCGTAAGAGTGCGAATATGGGCTTTACCAACGCTACAGATGCTGCGGATTATTTGGTGAAACATGGCGTTCCATTCCGTGATGCCCATGGAATTATTGGTCAGATTGTTTTGCATTGTTTGGAAAAGAATTGTTCCATCGATGACTTAAGCATCGAAGAATTACAAAAATTCTCTCCTGTATTCCAAGAGGATGTTTATGAAGCAATTTCTATGGAGACTTGTGTAAACACAAGGTTAACTACCGGTGCGCCTTCCAGAAAATCGATGGAAGAGGCAATTGCTTTGAATAAACAGCGTGTAAAAGAAACAATCTAAGTACTTTTTGTAAAAAATATACAAGAAAATGTTTAAACATTTTTTAAATTTTATAGTTTTATGAATTGCATTTTCTGCTTATTTTGGGTACTATATTGCTTAGTAAAGACAAATGTATGTCTGACGCGGACAAAATATTAAAATGTATTTGCATAAAATACATTACATCTAGGAGGAACTCATGAGCGAGAAATTAAAGGTTGGAATTCTTGGTGGAACAGGTATGGTAGGACAGAGATTTATCTCTTTGTTGGAAAACCATCCATGGTTTGAGGTTACTACAATTGCTGCCAGTCCAAGAAGTGCGGGAAAAACATACGAGGAAGCCGTTGGGGGAAGATGGAAAATGGATACTCCAATGCCTGAGGCAGTTAAAAATATCGTTGTTATGAACGTAAATGAAGTAGAAAAAGTTGCTGCAGAAGTGGATTTCGTTTTTAGTGCAGTTGATATGTCAAAAGAAGAAATCAAAGCGATTGAAGAAGCTTATGCAAAGACGGAAACACCTGTTGTTTCAAATAACAGTGCACATCGTTGGACAAAGGATGTTCCAATGGTAGTTCCGGAAATCAATACACAGCATTTCGAAGTCATCGAAGCACAGAAGAAGAGACTTGGAACAACCAGAGGATTTATTGCAGTAAAGCCAAACTGCTCTATTCAGAGTTATGCACCGGCACTTACTGCTTGGATGGAATTTGAGCCATACGAAGTTGTTGCTACAACTTACCAGGCAATTTCCGGAGCAGGAAAAACATTTAAGGATTGGCCGGAAATGGAAGGAAATATCATTCCATTCATCAGCGGTGAAGAAGAGAAGAGTGAGAAAGAACCGCTTCGTATTTGGGGTAAGGTAGAGAACGGAGAAATCGTTCCTGCAAGCGAACCTAAGATTACTTGCCAGTGCATTCGTGTACCGATCTTAAACGGACATACCGCAGCTGCTTTTGTAAAATTCCGCAAGAAGGTTACAAAGGAACAGTTGATTGAAAAGTTAAGAACCTTCAAGGGTGAACCGCAAGAACTTGAATTACCAAGTGCTCCAAAGCAGTTTATCCAGTATTTGGAAGATGACAATAGACCACAGGTGCAGTTGGATGTAAACTACGAAAACGGCATGGGTGTTAGCATCGGAAGAATTCGTGAAGATTCTGTTTATGACTTCAAATTTGTTGGTTTATCTCACAATACTGTACGTGGAGCAGCCGGTGGAGCTGTCCTTTGTGCAGAAATGTTAAAAGCAAAAGGTTACATCACAAAGAAGTAATCAAAAAGTGGTAATAAATAAATAGAAAATTCTTAAAAAGAAGGCAAAAAAATGCCTTCTTTTTTTGTTGTATGAGAAATTAAATTATGCTATTATTTTTTAGAAACACTATTGTCGGAGATGATTCGACAAGCGGAGGGAAGAGTATGATAAGCAGACAAGCGGATTTGTTAGCACTAGAAAAATATTACGAAGCATCCGGCAATCAATTGGTTGTACTTTCCGGACAGTTGGGGGCTGATAAGGAAACTCTTTTACAATCATTTTCTCAAAATAAAAATGCTTTTTATTATCGTGCAGGGAATGCGTCTGTGGAACAGCAAAAACAAATGTTAAAGAATCGTGTGGAGAGTGTTTATCACATATCCTTAAAAAACGATTCCTACGAGGAGATATTTAACCGTATTCGTTCCAAAGATGCATCGAAACTGGTTCTTATTATTGATGAATTCCAATTTATTGCAAAGAAAGATGTTACCTTTTTGGATCACATCATCAAATTGAAAAAGAGAAAGTACTATCCGGGGCCACTTTTGATCGTCCTGGCTACTTCTTCGTTGGTTTTTTCCAAAACGGATTTAAAAGATTTACATCCGGAGTTTATCGGGCGTGTGGATGGCATGTTAGAAATCCATGACATGAGCTTTTTGGATGTGGTGCGTCAATTTCCAAAATATACCACAAGCCAATCGGTTCAGGTATATGGAATTATTGGTGGTGTGCCGGCCTTTGTCAAGCAATGGGATGGTAAAAAAACAATACGCGAAAATATCTGCGATTTGATTTTGTCACAAGATGGATATTTATTTCACGCCGCTGAAGATTATTTGGCATCAGAATTGCGTGAATTATCAGTTTACAATACTATTTTAGCTTCCATTGCATCCGGACATCAAAAATTAAATGATTTGTATGAAGACACCGGTTTTTCCAGAGCAAAAATCAGTGTTTATATGAAGAACTTAATGGAGTTCGGTGTAATTGAAAAAGTGGTTTCCTTTGAAACCGGCGGATGGGATAACGCCAAAAAAGGAGTGTACCAAATCAAGAAAACCTATATTCATTTTTGGTTCCACTTTATTTATCCCCATTTGTCGGATTTGTATATGATGCGTCCGGCAGAGTTTTATGCTACGTATATAGCCAGAGACTTAGAGGAATATCTGAATCGCTATTTCATTGATGTTTGTAGAGAATACTTAGGATTGTTAAATCAGATCGGAAAGCTTCCTATTACGGTACATCGCATGGGTACTTGGGTTGGAAAACAAGGCACCATCGACATTTTGGCACAGGATACAGCCAGAAATAGTATTGTAGGTATTTGTAATTGGTCCAAAGCAGAATTGTCTTTGAATAATTGCGAAGAATTATTTGCAAACATGAAATTAGCAAAGGTGCAGTCCAACTATTACTATTTATTTTCTGCAAAAGGATTTGAACAATCCTTGGTGGATTTGGCAAAGGACGATTCCAAGTACATTTTGATTGATATGAATGAATTATAATGAGGAATATTTATGGGCAAAACGCTGATTATTACTGAAAAACCCTCTGTTGCCAGGGAATATGCTTCGATTCTGAAAGTACCGCAGCAAAGTCAAGATAGCAGACGAGGGTATATAGAAAATGATGCTTACGTCATCACTTGGTGCGTAGGTCATTTGATTGAAATGTGTTATCCCGAAAAATATGATATGAAATACAAAAAATGGAAGATGGAAGATCTTCCATTTTTGCCCACTACTTATAAATATGATGTGATTTCCAATGTGAAAAGTCAGTATGAAGTAGTGCATGGATTTATGCAAAGTCCGGACATTTCTACCATTCTTTATGCAGGAGACTCGGGACGAGAAGGTGAGGTTATCATCGAGTTAATCCGTAACTTCGGTGGTGTTCGTGAGGGCATGGAAGAGAAACGTATTTGGATTGATTCTTGTACGGAAGAAGAAATCAATCGAGGCATTCGGGAAGCAAAACCAATTTCCGCCTATGACAACTTAGCCGCCGCCGGCATTATGCGAGGCATCGAAGATTATGCCATGGGTATCAATTTTTCCAGAGCACTTTCTGTAAAGTACGGCCGAATGGTAAATGCTGCGGCCGGTACAAAATCTTATACAGCCATTGCCATTGGCAGGGTAATGACTTGCGTGTTGGGAATGGTCGTTCGTAGAGAGCGGGAAATCCGCGACTTTAAAGAAACTCCCTTTTATCGTATTTTAGGTGATTTTTTAACGAATGGGCAGAACTTTCAAGGCGAATGGAAAGCCGTAGAGGGTACTACCTATTTTGAGTCGCCCAAATTATATAAAGAAACGGGATTCCGGAAAAAAGAAGATGCAGAAACTTGTATTGCGTTATGCAAAGAACAGTCCAACGGAGAAATTTTCCAAATTGAAAAAGGAAAAGAAACAAAAAATCCACCGTTGCTGTTTAACCTTGCAGAATTGCAGGCGCAGTGCTCAAAACAATTCAAGATTTCTCCGGAGCAGACGTTACAGGTAGCCCAGAACTTATATGAAAAGAAGTTCACGACTTATCCCAGAACGGATGCCCGTGTTTTAACAACCGCAATTGCAAAGGAAATTCATAAAAATTTACAAGGTCTTGTGCATTACGAGCCAACGGCTTCTTTTGTACAAGATATTTTAGAGAAAAAGGCATATGAAAAGTTGGAGAAAACCAGATATACGGATGACAAAAAGGTTACCGATCATTATGCCATTATTCCTACCGGTCAAATGCCCGGCTATAATAATCTGCCGGAATTGGAAAAGAAGGTATATGACTTAATTGTTAGACGTTTTGTGAGTATTTTCATGCCTGCTGCCGTTTACCGAAAAGCATCTATAACCATTTTGGTAGGTAGCGAAAAGTTTTTTACCAATGTAAAGGTCTTGAAGGAACCGGGATTTTTCCTCGTACAAAATCCAAAAAAAGTGCAAGGAAAAGCGGCAGATGAGCCGGATGAATCCGATGAAAATCAAGAAAACGGAGAAAACAATGAGAATCAGCCGGTAGACAACCAAGCTCTTTTAGAAGCAATTGAAAACTTCAAAAAGGGGGATGCGGTAGAAATCGGGGACTATCAGATCAAAGAAGGCAAGACTTCTCCGCCAAAACGATATACATCCGGTTCCATGGTTTTAGCAATGGAAAATGCCGGACAGTTAATTGAAGACGAAGAATTACGTGCACAAATCAAAGGTGCCGGTATTGGGACCTCCGCAACCAGAGCCGGAATTATTGATAAATTGGTGAAGATTCATTATTTGAATTTAAATAAGAAAACACAGATTTTAACTCCGAGTAAATTGGGGGAAATGATTTATGAAGTCGTTTTTTTAACGATTCCAAATATGTTAAATCCGGAAATGACAGCCAGTTGGGAAAAAGGGTTATCCCAGGTAGAGCAGGGCGAAACTACTTCCGAAAATTACAAACAAATTTTGGATCGTTATGTAGATAAACATATTAATAACATCAAAGGAAATGATTTATCCGATCATATCAAAGAGCGTATCAGCCATTTTGCAGAGGGTACCGACTTTGAAAACATCGGAAGTGGAGATTTCCATGATTTAGAGGTTAAATGCCCGGTATGTGGTGGACAAATGCAAACGGTACCTTTTGGATATGGTTGCAAGAACTATAAAAAAGATGGTAGCGGTTGTAAATTTGCCATAGGAAAAATTGCCGGAAAACGGTTGTCTGAGAATCAGGTCACGACTTTATTGACTACCGGCAAATTAGAAAATGTAAAAGGCTTTATTTCCAAGAAAGGAAAGGCTTTTTCCGCCAATCTTATTTTAGAAGATGGAGTAGTAAAATTTGATTTTTCATAGAAAGTGAAGGATAAAGAAATGAAAGAAATTACAATTGAAAACATGTATAACCTGGACGAAACCATTGCGAAGAATTTATTTACCGGAAAAACATATCCATGGGAAGTGTTGGGAGAAATCAAGGATTTTATTTTAAAATTAGGTCCTACTTTGCCGGCAGATCGTTTTGAACAGCGTGGGGAAAATGTTTGGGTGGCAAAGAGCGCAAAGGTAGCACCTACTGCTTGCTTAAACGGTCCATTAATCATTGATGAAGATGCAGAAATTCGTCATTGCGCTTTTATCCGTGGCAATGCCATCGTTGGAAAGGGTTCTGTCGTAGGAAATTCCACAGAATTAAAAAATGTTGTTATTTTTAACTCTGTTCAGGTGCCTCATTACAATTATGTAGGAGATTCTGTCCTTGGATTCAAGTCTCATATGGGTGCGGGTTCCATTACATCTAATGTCAAATCCGACAAAACTTTGGTAGTTGTAAAAGGGGCAGAAGAGATTCCTACCGGATTAAAGAAATTCGGCGCTATGCTTGGTGATTTTGTGGAAGTTGGATGCAATTCTGTATTAAATCCGGGAACTGTTGTAGGACCTCATACAAATGTATATCCATTATCGATGGTACGAGGAGTTGTGCCTGCAAATTCCATCTATAAAAACAGAAACGAAATTGTGGAAAAGAACTAGAAATCCTCTTTACTAATGAGAAAAAATATGCGAAAATAACTATGCAGTGTGTTAAATGAATAACAATATTTTTTATTGTTATTTTATTAAAATTACATTAGGTGATTGCCCCCGTTTTGCGGTCATCTAATCATAATTTCATATCGAAAGGAGTCTTATAATGATTTACACGAAGGAAGTTGAAAACATGTGTCCTGTTGCAAAAGGCGCAAAACATGAACCAGCTCCAATTCCGGAAGAAGGAAAATGGGTACACTCAAAGGAAATTAGCGATATTTCCGGATTCACACATGGTGTAGGCTGGTGTGCTCCTCAGCAGGGTGCCTGTAAATTATCATTAAATGTTAAGAACGGTATTATTGAGGAAGCTTTAGTTGAGACTATCGGATGTTCCGGTATGACTCACTCTGCAGCTATGGCTGCTGAAATTCTTCAGGGAAAGACCATTCTTGAAGCATTAAATACAGACCTTGTATGTGATGCTATCAATACTGCTATGAGAGAATTATTCTTACAGATCGTTTACGGTCGTACACAGAGTGCTTTCTCTGATGACGGTCTTGCAATCGGTGCAGGTCTTGAAGATTTAGGAAAGGGACTTCGTTCTCAGGTTGGTACTATGTACGCAACAAAAGAGAAGGGTGTTCGTTATCTTGAAATGGCAGAAGGCTATGTAACTGGTATTGCTTTGGATGAAAATGACGAAGTAATCGGTTATCAGTTCGTTTCTCTTGGAAAAATGACTGACTTTATCAAAAAGGGTGATGATCCTAACACAGCTTGGGAAAAGGCAAAAGGACAGTATGGTCGTGTTGCTGACGCTGCTAAGATTATCGATCCAAGACAGGAATAAGAAAGGAGAACGAAAATGGCTTTATTTGAATCATATGAAAGAAGAATTGACCAGATCAATGCTGTATTAAACAGCTATGGTATCAGCTCTATTGAAGAAGCTGAGAAAATCACAAAGGATGCTGGTTTAGACGTATACAATCTCGTAAAAGGCATTCAGCCAATCTGCTTCGAGAATGCTTGCTGGGCATACACTGTAGGTGCAGCAATTGCAATCAAGAAGGGATGTACAAGAGCAGCTGACGCTGCTGCAGCAATCGGTGAGGGACTTCAGGCATTCTGTATCCCAGGTTCTGTTGCTGACCACAGAAAAGTAGGTTTGGGACATGGTAACTTAGGAAAGATGCTTTTGGAAGAAGAAACCGAATGCTTCTGCTTCTTAGCAGGACATGAATCTTTTGCAGCTGCAGAAGGTGCTATCGGTATTGCTGAAAAGGCAAACAAAGTTCGTAAAAAACCACTTCGTGTTATCTTAAATGGTTTGGGAAAAGATGCTGCACAGATCATTTCCCGTATCAACGGATTTACATTTGTTGAAACAAAGTATGATTATAAGACAGCTACATTAAATGTAGAATATGAAAAAGCTTACTCTGATGGACTTCGTGCTACTGTAAAATGCTACGGTGCAGATGATGTTCAGGAAGGTGTTGCTATCATGCATCACGAGAAGGTGGGTGTTTCCATCACCGGTAACTCTACAAACCCAACTCGTTTCCAGCATCCTGTAGCAGGTACATACAAGAAAGAATGTATCGAACAGGGCAAGAAATACTTCTCAGTAGCTTCCGGCGGTGGTACAGGACGTACACTTCACCCAGACAACATGGCAGCTGGTCCTGCTTCCTATGGTATGACAGATACTTTAGGACGTATGCACAGTGATGCACAGTTCGCTGGATCTTCTTCTGTACCGGCTCACGTTGAAATGATGGGATTAATCGGTATGGGTAACAACCCAATGGTAGGTGCTACTGTAGCAGTTGCCGTTTCTATCGAAGAAGCTCACAACGCTGGTAAATTCTAAGAATTACAGAACGTATATTATGGGAACCCCCAACACAATCGTGTTTGGGGTTCTTTTTTCTATTTATATTTATTTTTGAATTTCTAATAGAATTTTAATAGGTTGAAATAGGGGATTTGCTACAATAATTATATATGTGAGAAGAGGATTGCTGTTTATGTCTAATAAGTATGATGAATTATATAATTTTCGTTTTGCAACCATCCAAGATGTAGATAAGATTATGACCTTTATTCATGACGAATGGGGAGAAAATCATATTTTAGCTTATGACAAAAAATTATTTCTTTGGCAATACGGGAGAAGCGAATACGGAGATGAGGAATCCATCAATTTTATTTTGATGACGGATAAGGCTGATTGTATTTTAGGCATCATTGGGTTTATCGCTTATGATGAGAATAATAAATGCATTTCGCCTGCAATGACCATGGTTTCAAAAAAAGTAACCACACCCCTAAGCGGATTGGAATTTATGAAACGACAAATGCAAATGATAAACGAAGAGTATCATTTTGCAAGTGGCACAAACAAAAACACCATCCTTCCCTTGTATGAACGAATCTTTCATTACTATACGGGCATCATGCAACAATATTTTATTCTTAACCCTGAGGTAGAAGCATATAAAATTGCAGTTGTTCCGCATAAAAATATAAAAAGCGACTATGAAATACATGCCTATGAATTAGCAGAAATCATGACTTTTCAGGAACTACAAGATTCCTTCAAAATACAAGAAGTGTATGCAGAGTTACCATTAAAATCGGAGGAGTTTTTAAAGAAAAGATATTTTGACCATCCTTATTATATTTATAAAAAATGGATTGTTTACGACGGGAACAAAGAACAGGTAGGTGTGCTATTTGGTCGTGAAATCGAAATTAACGATGCGAAAATACTACGCTTTGTTGACTATAGAGGTGAGCTGCATCATTTACAATTTTTGGGGAAAGCATTGCTTCAATTAATACAGGAAAAAAATTATGAATACATTGATTTGGTGGCTTCAAATTTATCTGATTGGAATTTAGATAAAGCAGGTTTTCATACACTGGATTTTGATGCAGAATTGATTATTCCTTCTTATTTCGAACCTTTTTTACAAAAGAATATAAAAAATTATTATCAAACAAAAACCAAAATCGTTTTATTTAAAGCAGATGGTGATCAAGATCGCCCGAATCATCCCATTTACGAAACCGGAGGCATTTTATGAAAAATATCCCGATTGTGAAACTAGGTATCGTTGCTGTCAGCAGGAATTGTTTTCCGGAAGAATTGGCAATCACACGACGCCAAAAATTAGTAGAAGCATATTCTGCAAAATATTCTGCTACTGATATTTATGAATGTCCTATATGTATTATTGAAAGCGAATTACATATGGAACGAGCCCTAAAAAACATTGAGAAAGAAGGCTGTAATGCCTTATGCGTGTACTTGGGAAATTTCGGCCCTGAGATTGCAGAAACAATTCTTGCAGAAAAATTCCAAGGTCCTGTTATGTTCTGTGCGGCCGCAGAGGAAAGCCAAGAAGATTTGATTGATGGACGAGGTGATGCCTATTGTGGACTATTAAATGCTAGTTATAATTTGCATTTGAGAAAAGTAAAAGCACATATTCCGGAAAATCCGGTGGGTAGCGCAGAAGCTTGCGCAGATATGATTCATGATTTCATGCCAATTGCCAGAACGATTCTCGGTCTTAACAATTTAAAAATTATTTCTTTTGGCCCAAGACCCAGTAATTTTATGGCATGCAATGCGCCAATACAACCATTGTATGACTTAAAAATTGAAATTGAAGAAAACTCTGAACTTGACTTATTTGAGGCTTTTCAAAAACATGAAAATGATGCACGTATTTCAGCCCTTGTTGATGAAATGACAGCTGAGTTAGGCGTAGGAAATACCATACCAGAGATTTTACCAAAACTGGCACAATATGAATTAACTTTGCTCGATTGGATTCGAACACATAAAGGGAGTCGAAAATATGTCGTGTTAACAACAAAATGTTGGCCCGCCTTTCAAACCCAATTTCAATTTGTGCCGTGTTATGTAAATAGTCGTTTGACCGCAAAAGGGTTCCCAGTAGCATGCGAAGTGGATGTTTATGGTGCATTATCTGAATATATTGGTACTTGTATTACACAAGATGCCGTAACGATTTTGGATATGAATAATACCATTCCCCATGATATGTTTTTGGAACATATTCAAAATAAACCTTTTCTATTAAATAACTATACAGAAAAAGATTTGTTTATGGGCTTTCATTGCGGAAATACATCTATATGTAAACTTTCGGATTGTAAAATGTGTAATCAGCACATTATGTCTCGTTCACTTCCGGATGATTTAACAAAAGGAACCATTGAAGGAGATTTAATTCCGGGGGAAGTTACCATATTTCGATTACAAGGTACAAGCGATTCAGAATTAAAAACATATATGGCACAAGGAGAAATATTGCCGGTTAAATCTAGAAGCTTTGGGAATTGTGGTGTTTTTGCTATCAAGGATATGAATCGATTTTATAGACATGTATTAATAGAACACCACTTTCCGCATCACGCAGCAATTTTATATGGGTTGAACGGAAAGTACCTGTTTGAAATTATGAAGTATATAGGAATACCTTATGAATCGATTTTCTATAACAAGGAACAAACAAATTATTATCCTTCCGAAAATCCATTTTATTAACACATGAGGAGGAATCAAAATGGAACAGACTTACGAGACGATTTATAACATTGGAGCATACGAAATCCAACAATATCAGCAAAATCGATATCCTTTATTCTTTTTAGATGTAGTAGAAGAAGTGACTCCGGGAAAATATGTAAGAGCAAAAAAGAATTTTACCTATGATGAATGGTTTTTTCCTGCGCACTTTGCAGATGAACCTAATGTGCCCGGTTTTATACAAATGGAAATTCTGGCACAAACATTTATTATGACTTTTTTAACCATTCCGGAGCATAAAGGGAAAAAGACAGCATTTCTTAATGTAGATAATTTAAGGATGCGTAAAAAGATAGTTCCCGGAGACACCATGATTATCGAAGGCTTTTTAAAAAGTTTTCGTAGAGGCGTGGCGCAGGGACATGTGGAAGCAACTGTAAATGGCGAATTTGCGTTATCTGCAGATTTAAAAATTGCATTGCCTGATATTATGCAAGAATTTATTCCCGGAGGAAACAAATGACAGTGAACTATTCAGAAATAGAGCGTCATGCAAATAATATAAGAAAATTAATTCTTGATATGGGAAAACATGCCGGAAACCACGCAGCACATATGGGCGGAGCATTATCCATTGCTGATGTAATGTCTGTTTTGTATTTTGGTGTAATGAATACCATGCAACTAGGTATGGATCATCCGGAACGTGATCGGTGTATATTAAGCAAGGGACATGCTTCTTTAGCACTCTATGCTTCACTCATGGAAGCAGGAATTATGCCTGAGGGAAAAAAAGATACCTTTGAGGATGATTTTAGTGAATTATTGGGCCATCCTGTACAAAATAGAGAACTAGGTATTGAATTTACAAATGGTTCTCTTGGTATGGGCTTGTCCATTGGAATCGGTGTTGCTCTTGCTTGTCAAAAAAAGAACTTATCAAATAGAATCTTTGTTATTTTAGGTGATGGAGAATGCAATGAAGGTTCTGTTTGGGAAGCATTTATGGCAGTCGGTCACTATCAATTAAATAATCTTGTTGCAATTATCGATTGTAATAATTTTCAACTTAGTGGTTCAACAAAAGATGTTATGAATTTGGGACAGATGGAAAAAAATTTACAAGCTTTTGGATGGAATACAAAAAAAGTAAACGGACATAACATTCCGGAATTATGTAATGCCTTGGACATTTCCGAACAAAACAATGCTCCAACGGCATTGATTTTAGAAACAATAAAAGGAAAAGGATTTTCTTTTTCCGAAAATGATAATAGTTGGCATCATGCAATCGTAACACAAAAAATTTATGAACAAGGTTTAAAGGAACTCGGTTACGAAATAGTTACGGGAGATAAGTAGATGGAATACAACAAAAAAAGTGCTATGAGATGGTCAGCTATAGGGGAAAGACCTACCTTTGGCCTAACACTATTTGAAGCAGCAAAAAACGATAACAATATTATTGCCCTTGTTGCAGATGTTACAAATTCTGCGGGACTTGGAAACATGCAAAAAGAATTGCCTGATCAAGTTATAAATATCGGCATTGCAGAACAGAATATGATGGGGATTGCCACCGGTTTATCTAGCGAAGGTTATACCGTGTTTACAACTACTTTTGCACCTTTTCAGGCTATGAGATGCTTAGAACAGATTCGTGTAAATCAAGGATATATGAACCAAAAAGTGATTATGGTTGGCTTGGCAAGCGGAGTAGCCTATGGCGAATTAGGATGTACACACTGTTCTTTAGAAGATGTGGCTGTTTTACGTTCGATACCCAATATATCTATTGTGGTTCCGGCAGATTGTATGGAAGTTGCGAAAGCAGTGGAAGCAGCCATTCACTACAATTCATCTGTGTATATCAGACTTATGGATAAAACCAATGTTCCAAAAGTCTATCTTGAAGATTATCCATTTGAAATAGACAAAGCGACGCCTCTTATAGAAGAAGGGGAAATAGCAATCCTGGCAAACGGGCCCATGGTGTATCAAAGTTTGGAAGCCGCAAAGAAATATTTTGAAGACACCAATCAAAAAATAGCTGTTTTTGATATGCACACTATAAAACCTTTAGACACCGATTTATTAAAGGAATTGCCCAATAAGTTTTCCGCCATTTTGACTATTGAAGAGCATTATATGGTGGGTGGACTCGGAAGTGCTGTTGCAGAGTATTACGCAGATAAGAAGTATAAAATTCCAATTTATCGAATGGGTTTTCCGGATGTCTTTCCACATGGTGCAAGCCACGAAAAACTTCTGGAGGTAAATCAATTAGATAAAGAGGGTATTTATAAAAAAATAAGTGATGTATTGGAGGATTTATCATGAGTAATAAAGAAAAATATGTAGAAGCATTTGTGGAATCTTTAGACGTGACAGAAGACCAATTAAAAGGATTGGAATATCAGGGCGTACCTTCTTGGGATTCTGTTGGCCACATGGGGTTGATTGCTGCGATTGAAGATGCTTTTGACATCCAATTTGAAACCGATGATATTATTGAATTTAATTCATTTGAAAAGGGAATAGAACTTCTCAAAAACTACGATATCGAAATCGAATAACTGTGAGGCGTATATTTGAAATATATTGGTGAAGAAATCTACAAAATAATTCCAAACAGATATCCTTTAATGATTTTAGACTTTCTGGAACTAAAGGATAACCAGGCAATTGCAGAAATACATTTAAAAGAAGAGCAGTGGTTTTTTGCTTGTCATTATCCGGGGAATCCGATTTTACCGCTTTCCTTGCTATTAGAAAGTATGACACAAACTTTTTCTGCGACTTTTTTAGGAAATAATGTATTTGCGATTCCTCAAAACGAAATTCCCGTTATTTCATCAATCAGTGAAATGAGACTAAAAGAAAGTTGTGTCCCAGGGGATACAGTAAAGATTCAGGCAATCCTAAATTCTTATCGAAGAGGAATTGCAAAAGGACATATCTATGCTTATAAAAATGAAAATGAAACCCCAATCATGGAATTAGATATCGTAGATGTGGTGCCTTCGCAAATGGTTGTAATCAGATGAAGAGAAAAATTTGTACGGATTTATGTATTGGATGTGGTTCTTGTGTAACAGATTGTATTAATCAAAATATTTTTTTACAAGATACCGATTCCGGTACCAAGGCGTGTTTTAAAGAAAGAAGTTGGTGTATTGAATGCGGACACTGTAATGCAGTGTGTCCTTGTAATGCAATCATTGGCGGCAAATGGGAAGATTCTTTTCAAGATTTTGATGTTATGCTGGAATTGTTTGCAAAAAAAAGAACGGTACGACAATATGATGCCAGTAAAACAATTTCTCAAAAAGACTTAAATAAGTTAATATATGCTGCGCAAACGGCACCAACAGATCGGAATCGAAAATCTGCAAGAATTCTATTTGTAAAAGAACTTTTACCGGAAATATACAATAAATCCATAGATTATCTTGTAAAAGAAGTAAAAAAAGTAGGTACCATTCACCCTTTATATCAATCTACCTTGCAATTAGATGCGCATAGGGAAGTGATTCTGTGGAATGCAGAGTATTTGGTCCTTTTATGTGGTTCCGCGAATCAAACAACAGACGCCATTTTAGCTGCAGAAAGAATGCAATTAGAAGCAGAATACTTAGGGTTAGCTACAGGATATCGCGGAGATATGTTGTTGGCCATTAATCAGTTGGATGAATTGAGACAATTGCTGGAAATGAAACGAAACGAATGTGTCTTAAATTGTTTTGCATTAGGGTACCCAAAAATTACTTATAAAAATAGAGCTGTGAAGTTCAACAAAAAAGTGGAATTTAAATAAGGTTAGGGAGCAGGTATATGAATAAAATTTGGAATTTAGAAAAATTTGGAAATCATATAGCCATGATTGATGATAACGGTAATGAAGTGACATATGAAGAACTTGAAAACATTTCCAAGATATTAATAAATAAAACCAATCATCGAAGTCTTATTTTTGTATTATGTCAAAACGTAATAGAATCCGTTGTGGGATATGCTGCATTCATAAATAACGGTATGGTTCCTTTATTGCTAAACAGTCATCAAAATCTCGATCTCTTATTCAATTTAATTCAAGTGTATTTACCGGAGTATTTATGGATTCCAGCAGAAAAAATCTCGGATTTTCAAGAATATGAAGAAGTATATACTTACAATTCCTATTCTTTATTAAAAACGAATTTTTCAAAATCATATGCGCTTTACGATGACTTGGGATTACTGTTAACAACTTCCGGATCAACCGGGTCCCCAAAGTTTGTACGTCAATCCTATGAAAATGTAAAAAATAATGCAAATGCAATTGCTAATTATTTGGAATTAGATGAAAATGAAAGACCAATCACTACGTTACCTATGAATTACACCTATGGTTTATCGATTATAAACTCTCATTTCATGGTAGGTGCAACGCTACTTTTGACAGAAAAAGGACTTATGCAAAAAGAGTTTTGGGAATTTTTTAGAGCAAAAGAAGCGACTTCATTTGGAGGCGTTCCATATACCTATGAAATGTTGGATAAATTGCGTTTTTATACCATGAAACTTCCTTCCTTAAAGACTATGACACAAGCAGGTGGCAAATTGGTTCCGGATTTACATGAAAAATTTGCAAAATATGCCGGCGAAAACGGGAAAAAATTTATAGTCATGTATGGTCAATGCGAAGCAACCGCGCGTATGGGATATTTACCATGGCAAAAGTCCTTGGAGAAAAAAGGTTCCATGGGAATTGCAATTCCCGGAGGTAAATTTATCTTAACACGGGCAGATGGAACGGAAGAAACGGAAGTTTTTACTACCGGAGAATTGGTTTATGAAGGGAAAAACGTCACCTTAGGTTATGCCGAATGCGGAGAGGACTTAATCAAAGGAGATGAACGCCATGGACGATTAGAAACAGGCGATATGGCACAAAAGGATGCGGATGGGTTTTATTATATTGTAGGACGAAAAAAACGTTTTTTGAAAATATATGGAAATCGTGTAAATCTCGATGAAATTGATCGATTGGTAAAAGAAAAATTTGGAATTGAATTTGCAAGTACAGGCGTAGATGATCACATGTATTTGTTTGTTTTGGAAGACAAATATGCCACTCCTGTAAAAGAATACTTGGTTGAAGTCACGAAATTAAATCCTGCAGCATTTCAAACAATTACCATATCCGAAATCCCTAAAAATGACGCTGGAAAAACGCTTTATAAAGAATTGGAAAAATACTATGAAAGCTAAAGAAATGCAATTATTCATTTTTCCATATGCCGGAGGCAACGCAAGTTCCTTTCGCAATATGGTTATGCATTTGGATCATGCAATTATACCTTACACGATTGAATATAGTGGTCATGGAAAGCGCATCAAAGAACCGCTGGCAAATTCTTTTCAAGAAATGTTAGAAGATTCAGAAGCCTATATTTTAAAAAATAGAGATGCATCTATCCCGTATGCGATTATGGGATATAGCATGGGCGCGTTATTAACGTATGAATTTTTAAAGAAGAAAAACGAAAAAGATTTGCCCACACATACGTTTATTGCAGCAGAAGTTGCACCTCATATTCGTGCCTTAGAATTACGACAAGAAAAAGAAATCACGGAATCCTCGATTTTAAAAAGGGCCAAAGAATTAGGTGGTCTAAATGAATGCATGTTAAATGATGAACGATTTAAGCAAATCTTTTTAAAACCCATGATTTCAGATTTTGCACATTTTTTTGCTTATCGTTTTTGCGAGGAATACAACAAAAAAATCCATATGAATACAACTTATTTTTACAATGAATCGGATACACAGCTTATTGATGTAAAAAAATGGAACGAATTATTTGATGGAAAAAGTGATTTCTATCGCTTTGGATCCAATCATTTTTTTATCAACGAATATCCAGAGGAAATTGCAAACATTATAAATGACACAATAAATAACTATCTCTCTTAGGTGAACATATGTTATTTGAAGATATTTTAAAACTTACTCCCTTCGGAGTTACGCAAAACGAAAAAGAAGAATTATTAAACCAACGTCTTTCTGATCTTACGCAATATCATGTTGCACATTGCGAAGCGTACAGAAGGATGCTCGAGGCCGTAGACTTCCACCCGGAAGGCACACACGCCTATACCGATATTCCGTTTCTTCCGGTTCGCTTATTTAAAGAATTACAATTAAAATCCATTGAGGATCATGAAATTGTAAAGACCATGACATCATCCGGGACCACCGGGCAAGCGGTAAGTCGCATTTATCTGAATAAAGAAACGGCTTCAAACCAACAAAAAGCCATGGTTAAAATCGTTTCTGATTTTACAGGTTCCTCCAGAATGCCCATGATTATTATTGATTCGCCCAATGTAATAAAAGACCGAAATATGTTTAGTGCACGCGGCGCTGGAATCTTGGGATTTTCCATTTTTGGGTCCAAAAAAATCTACGCTTTGGACGAAGAGATGCATTTAGATGTGGAAGGATTGTCGCAGTTTCTTGAAGCACATAAAGGCAAACCGATTTTGCTTTTTGGTTTTACGTTTATGATTTGGCAACATTTTTACAAGGAATTGATTCGATTAAAAGAAGCAGGCATCACGTTTGATCTTTCCAACGGCATTTTAATCCATGGCGGTGGTTGGAAAAAATTAATCAACGAGGCCGTAAGTCGAGATGTTTTCCATGCGAAGCTTCAGGATGCATGTGGCCTAGCAAAAATCCATGATTATTATGGAATGGTAGAACAAACAGGGTGCATTTATATGGAATGCGAATGCGGTCATTTGCATTCCAGTATCTTTTCTGATGTGATTGTGCGAAATCCTCTTGATTTTTCTCCGGTAGGAATCGGAGAAAAAGGAATTATACAAGTTGTTTCTACGATTCCGGAATCTTATCCGGGACATAGTTTACTCACGGAGGATGAAGGAGAAATCTTAGGAATTGATGATTGTCCTTGTGGCAGAAAAGGAAAATATTTTCGTATCTTTGGGCGTCTGAAAAATGCGGAAATCAGGGGGTGCAGCGATACCTATGGAGCAAAATTTTGAGTGTTTACAAAACGTGCAATTTTTAGTTGGAGATCAAGATACTGTAAGAGAAATCACAGATATGCCTGCACAACGACCTTTTGCTACGCAATTGCTTTCTTTTTTGGAAGAATTATCGAAAGTATTGCGCCAGGAAGAAGATGCAAAAAAATATGGCGATGTGATGACCTTTGCATTTTGGATTCGAAAATCATCGTTATTAAAAATGAAGGAAACGTATCAAATTGCAAAGCCCTTTGTCTATGGGAAAGGTGTTCTATTTCACATAGCACCATCCAACGTACCGGTTAATTTTGCATATAGTTTGGTGACGGGACTTTTAGCAGGAAATGCCAATATCGTTCGTGTTTCCTCCAAAGAGTTTCCGCAAGTAACAATCATTACGAATGCAATCAACCAAGTATTGCTATCTTATCCGGAATTAAAATCCTATATTGTTTGTCTTCGATATGATAGAAATCGAGAGATAAATGATTTGTTTAGTTCCTTAGCGGATGTACGCGTGATTTGGGGTGGAGATCAAACCATAGCAGAGATTCGTAAATCGCCGTTACCTCCCAGATCCGGTGAAGTTTTATTCGCGGATCGTTATTCTTTTGCCGTGATTGATTCGGATTATTATCTCGCACAGAATGACAAGGAACAAGTTGCACTGGATTTTTATAATGACACTTTTTATTCGGATCAAAACGCTTGTACAAGTCCAAGACTCGTTGTCTGGACCGGTACGCAAATAGAAGCAGCAAAGGCACTTTTTTGGAATCATTTGCATACGCTTGTCAAAAAGAAATATCAATTTCAAGAGATACAGGGGGTAAACAAGCTGACTTCTGCCTCTTTGGCAGCAGTACGAGAGCCGGATGTAAAGGTTCGCACCCAGGGAGATAATTTTATTTATCGTATAGAATTAAATCACGTAACCGCGGATAGTATTTATCCATTAGAAAATAGTGGGTTCTTTTACGAATATCATTGTCAAGATTTGCTGGAACTAAAGGAATTTTGCAATGATAAACGTTGCCAAACCTGTGTGTATTTCGGAAAAAAAGAAACGCTTTTTCCTTTGCTGGAATCCGGAATAAAAGGAATCGACCGAGTTGTTCCTATGGGAAAAAGCATGGATTTCCAACTCATTTGGGATGGTTATTCTTTAATCGACTCTTTGACGCGAAGAATAGAAGTCTAAAGCAATTAGGCACTGCAGAAGCAGTGCCTTTTATGTTATACTGTTTTGTATTGACAAGCCCATAGAGGATTTCATATGAGGAGAGCAAAGTATGCGAATTTTAATTACAAATGATGATGGTATCAAAACAGATGGGATTATTCGTCTGGCAGAAGCAGCAAAAGAATTTGGAGAAGTGTATGTGATTGCACCGGAAAGCCAAAGAAGTTGTTTGAGTCATGCCATTACTTTACATAAAGATTTGGATGTATATCCGGCACCGGATTTTCCGGTGGAAGGTGTAAAAGCCTTTTCCTGCAGTGGTACCCCCGGAGATTGCGTGCGTGTAGGCGGCTTAGGGGTAATGCCGGAAAAACCGGATGTGGTTTTGTCCGGCATTAATTATGGATACAATAGTGCATCGGACATTCAGTATTCCGCCACCTGTGGCGCTGCGTTTGAGGGGGCTTTTCAAGGGTTTCATTCCATTGCTTTGTCAGAAAATGCAGGCGATTGCCATGAAGTGACGGATGCTTACTTGTCTCAAGTATTAAAAGAACTTTTGGACACACCTTTATCCCCGGGGTATATTCACAATGTCAATTTCCCGGGATGTACCTTAGAAGAATTCCAAGGGATTTTAAGAGATCGTAAGGTATCCGTCGGTATGTTTTATAAGGATTTTTACAAACCTAAGGAGCCATTGGAAAACGGCGGTGTTCGCTACCGTATCGTTGGCGAATATGGAGAAGATGCAGAACCGGAAACGGATTTTCGTGCACTCGTAGACCATTATATTTCGATTGGTACCGTAAATAATGTGGGTGTTGAAAAATAAATTTAAAGGAAACAGATATGGAACGTTTAGATACAGATGGAATTATTTTTGATATGGATGGAACTATATGGGATAACACGGTTGTATTTGCTCCGAGCTGGGAGCGCGCTGCTAAAGATCATGGCTATGACGTCACTTTTACCCCGGAAAAGCTCATGGGATTATTTGGAAAAACCATGACAGATATCGCAGATGCATGCATTCCGGATGATGACGCAGAAAAGAGATACACCACTTTAAAAGATTGCGAAATCTATGAAATGCAAGATTTGGAAAATAGCGACATAGATACCACTTATCCCGGGCTGGCAACCGTCATCAAAAAGTTAAGCCAAAAGGTACCTTTGTATATCGTGAGTAATTGTCAATCCGGCTATATCGAAACTTTTTTGCATAGAAGTGGACTTCAGGACTATTTTACTGATTTTATTTGCTATGGAGATAACGGAAAAGGAAAGGCTGCCAATATTGCATTTATGGTAAAAAAACATAACATGCTATCCCCGGTTTACATTGGCGATATCCAAGGGGATCAAATCGCCTGCGAAATAGCCAATGTGCCTTTTATTTGGGCAACCTATGGTTATGGAAAAGTGGTAAAAAATTATCAGCAAAAAATAGATGATATCTCAGATTTACCAAATGTGATAAATATATTATAGTTATTATTGAAAACATTATTTTAACCCAAAAGAATACAGGAGGTTTTTCCATGGACAAGAAAGCCGGAACAAACGGAAATAAGTACGTACCTTTTGAAGAGCGCACCGGAGCAGAATCTGTGGTTTATTTTACCAGAGATTTATCCCCGGAAGGCTTAAAGAAGATTTATGAGAGAGTAAATCAAGGAATTACCGGAAAAGTAGCTATCAAACTGCATACCGGAGAAAAAAACGGCCCGAATATTATTCCCAGCGCATGGATTCAGGAATTTATGAAATCCGAAACTCCGGATGCCACGATTGTAGAAACCAACACCTATTACGAAGGAGATCGTTATACAACGGAGCTTCATAGAGAAACCTTAAAGGTCAATGGATGGGATTTCTGTCCGGTGGATATTATGGACGAAGAGGGCACCACAGATTTGCCGGTGGAAAACGGAAAATGGTTTGATCATATGACCGTTGGTAGCCATATGACCAATTATGATTCATTGATTACCATGACACATTTTAAAGGCCACACTATGGGTGGTTTTGGTGGTTCCAATAAAAACCTAGGAATCGGTTGTGCCGACGGCCGCATTGGAAAAGGCATGATTCATACCAAAGAAGGATCCGATGATTTGTGGAGCATTGCAGAAGAAGAATTGATGGAACGCATTTCCGAGTCTACCAAAGCAACGGTAGATTATTTCAAGGATCACATTTGTTTTATCAACGTCATGCGGAACATGTCTGTTTCCTGTGACTGCGAAGGCGTAGCCGCAGAACCGGTTGTTACACCGAATGTTGGAATTGTGGCTTCCCTCGATATTTTAGCCAATGATCAGGCATCCATCGATTTGATTTATGCTATGACAGAAAAGGATCATAAGGCCTTGGTAGAACGTATCGAAACCAGACATGGATTGCGTCAGTTATCCTATATGAAAGAATTGGGCATGGGAAATGATCGATACACCTTAATTGACATCGACCATGAGGACGCGGTCATTGATGCCAAAGAAGCAGTAAAAGGTGTGAAACCTTTTAAATTGATACGTTAACCTCTTTTTTCCAAGTGAGAAAAGTTGAGATTCATTAAGAATAATGATAAAATATATAAGAAAGATTTATATTTCAAAGACTATCCATTGCGATAGTCTTTGATTTTTCTAAAAAGAAATATTGATAGGCGAAAGAACTCGCTATTTCAAGGTTTTATAAGTAAGTTGGAGGTAGTTTTATGTATGATGTATTAATTATCGGAGCCGGTCCGGGTGGTATTTTTTCCGCCTATGAATTGATAAAAGGCAATCCGAATTTAAAGGTGGCGGTATTTGAAACCGGACACTCTTTGGAAAACCGAAAATGTCCGATTGATGGAGATAAAGTTAAAAGTTGTATCAAGTGTAATACCTGTGCCATTATGAGTGGATTCGGTGGTGCCGGCGCTTTTTCCGATGGGAAATATAATATTACCAATGATTTTGGCGGTACTTTATATGAGCACATTGGAAAAAAGAAAGCAATGGACTTAATGAAATATGTGGATGAGATTAATTGTGCCTATGGTGGAAAAGACACAAAAATGTATTCCACCGCCGGAACATCCCTAAAAAAAGTCTGTATGCAGAATAAATTAAATTTATTAGAAGCTTCTGTTCGTCATTTAGGAACAGACATCAATTATATTGTTTTGGAAAACATTTATAAGGAATTAAAAGAGAAAGTAGACTTTTTCTTTGATACTCCGGTAGAACGTTTAGAAGTCGTAGGCGAGAATCATTACCGTGTTTACACCAAGAATGAAACTTATGATGGCGAAAAATGTATTGTTTCCGTTGGCCGAAGTGGAAGTAAATGGATGGAAAAAGTCTGTCAGGAATTAGAAATCGCCACAAAATCCAATCGTGTAGATATTGGAGTACGCGTGGAATTGCCGGCGGTGATTTTCTCAGAATTGACAGACGAATTGTACGAATCCAAAATCGTATATCAGACAGAAAAATTTGAAGATCGCGTGCGTACCTTCTGCATGAACCCTTATGGAATTGTGGTAAACGAAAACACCAATGGTATCGTGACAGTAAACGGCCATAGTTTTGAAGATCCAAGCAAGCGTACGGAAAACACCAATTTTGCTTTGTTGGTAGCAAAACATTTTTCCGAACCTTTCAAAGATAGTAACGGCTATGGAGAAAGTATTGCCAGACTTTCCAACATGCTGGGTGGTGGCGTGATTGTACAGCGATTCGGAGATTTGGAAAGAGGTAGAAGAAGTACGGAAAAACGTATTGAAGAAGGTACGGTTCGTCCGACTTTGGCAGCCACTCCGGGAGATTTGAGTTTGGTTTTACCAAAACGTATTTTAGATGGCATTATCGAAATGATTCATGCCTTGGATAAGATTGCTCCGGGTACTGCCAACGAAGATACTTTGCTTTATGGAGTGGAAGTTAAATTCTACAACATGGAAGTGGCGATTGATGAAAATTTAGAGACCAAATACAAAGGTCTTTATGTCATTGGCGATGGTAGTGGAGTCACGCATTCTCTGTCTCATGCATCTGCCAGTGGTGTTTATGTAGCAGATAGAATTCTTAACAAAAATTAAGGGAATTTTCTGTGAAAACCATTGTTGACCAATTTTGCTTATGATAACATATTTAAGGGAAATGCTGTGCTTACAGCGTTTCCCTAGATTATAAATTTGGAGTGTAACATGTCGGCTAAGCAGCAACCAATGAGTGAAGAAGATCGTCGAAGAAGAGAAGCTATGCGTAGGAAAAAATTAAAAAAGCAAAAGAAGATGCGAAAAATGCGTATGCTCCGAGCAGCCATTATTTCCTTAATGATTTTGTTTGTTTTATTACTCGTATTAGTCATCTCTTTTTTTGTGAGATTTTTTACCGGAAACGTGACACTTTCCGGAGATGCAACCGTGGAAGAAATCGAAAAATCAGCGACCTTTATAGGTCTGGATTTAGTCACAGATAGCAGAAGTGCTTCTGTTACCAAATACGGTACCTATGGAGTCAGCTTCAATATTGAAGGTACTTTTACATTAAACGATGGCGAAAGTCTGGAAAATGCGTATTTGTATCTGGTAGATGCATACGATACCCAGGTATCTGATGACGAAGAAGAAACAGAGACTGAGACAGAGTCTTCCGGTTTAATGTCCAATTTCTACAGCATTACCACTACGGTAAACGAAGATGGTTCTATTTCCTTTGCCAATTACGAAGAAATCAACAATGGCATGATTTTAGAAACCACCAGTACCGGTAGTTATGTTGCCCTGTTACGTGTAAAATTGACAGATGGCAGTGTGGTATATTACACCTTAAATGATAGTAGTAGTTGTGATGCCGTGGATTATTATACCTTGACGAAAAATGATACCAATCAGCACATAGAGATTTCTTTCCAAACCGATGGAAATACGGATTTGAATTATCTCTACTTTACTAATGAAACCGTATCCGAATTACCGGATGATGTGTATGATATCGTTATCGATCCGGGACACGGCGGATTAGATACCGGTGCGTCTTCATCCAGTGGAGTCACAGAATCTGAATTGACATTGTCCTATGGAAAAGAGCTGAAGACCTATTTAGAGTCTTTGGGATATAAGGTATTAATTACCCGCGATGGTTCCGAGAGTGCGGATGCAGATATGGCATACACAATGTATGATGAAGACGGTCGTGTCAACGTGGCATGTGCCAGCAATGCAAAGATTTGTTTCTGTATTCATTTCAACAGCAATTCAGAAGTGACCAGTGGCGGAATTGAAATTTATTGTTCCGGAAGAGCAGATACCACGTTGGCAGAATTAGTGGCAGATACTTTGGTAAGTGATGCCAATACCTATTATTCCAACCAAAAAACCTATAAGTTAGCAAGTGGTGTATATGCCAGAACTTATACAGAAGATGAAATCGCCAGCATGGACCAAAAAGCCATTGAAAATGACTTTGAACCTTATGAAAACCTGACTACGGATACGGATTATTTATTTATGATTCGTGAGTTGGGTGGTATTTGGACCAATGCTTATATTGATGGACGTAATCCGTACTACGGAGAAAACTTATACCGCAATTCCAACCAAGGAGTGGAAACCTTGCTTTGTGAACTTGGTTATATGTCTGTCTCCAGCGACTTAAAGAACTGTATCAGTAACCAAACAGCTTACGTAGAAGCTATGGGAGACGCATTACAGGCTTGGTTAGATAGCTTAGAATAAAAAGAAAGAGTTTTGTATGTAATACCTTACAGCAAAACTCTTTTTTATATATATGGTTCATAACCCAAAGTTATGAAAAAACAATTTTCTATAAATTTAAAGCATTTTTTTATTGACAAAATTTATTGGTATAGATAGAATTAATTTTAACGTGAGTAACAAAAGAGAGGCTTAAAATTATGAAAAAACAAGTTTTTTCCTTGTTGGTAGAAAATACCGCAGGTGTTCTGAGTCATATCTCTGGATTGTTTAGTCGCAGGGGGTTTAACATTGACAGTTTTTCCGCAGGAGAGACTGCTGATCCGAAATACACCCGTATTACCATTGTGGCAAGCGGCGATGATCAGGATTTAGAACAGATTGAAAAGCAATTAGCAAAATTAGAGGATGTACAACATATCAAAAAATTAGAATATGGCTCATCCGTTTGCAGAGAGTTAATTATGGTGAAAATTAAGGCATCTGACACACAACGTCTCGCAATTGCCAATGTCACGGAAATTTTCCATGGCAAGGTTGTAGATGTGACCAAAGATTCCATGATTATTGAATTGACCGGTAATCAGAACAAGTTGGATGCATTTATGGAGTTGTTGGAGGGATATGATATCCTCGAACTCGCTAGAACAGGATTAACCGGATTATCCAGAGGATCATCCGATGTAATTTATTTAGATTAATTTTATAGGAGGCAATACAATGGCAGCAAAGATTTTTTATCAAGAAGACTGTGATATCACAAAGTTGGAGGGAAAGACTATTGCGATTATCGGATACGGTAGTCAGGGTCATGCCCATGCATTAAATTTAAAGGAATCAGGATGCAACGTCATTATCGGTTTATATGAAGGTTCTCGTTCTTGGGCAAAGGCTGAAAAGCAGGGATTCACTGTTTATACAGCAGCAGAAGCAGCAAAGAAAGCTGACATCATCATGATCTTAATCAACGATGAAAAGCAGGCAGAATTATACAAGAATGACATCGAGCCAAACTTAGAGGCTGGAAATATGTTAATGTTCGCTCATGGTTTCAACATCCATTTCGGATGCATCACACCTCCAGCAGATGTTGATGTAACTATGATCGCACCAAAGGCACCGGGACACACTGTACGTTCTGAATATCAGGCAGGAAAGGGTACTCCTTGCTTAGTAGCTGTATATCAGGATGCAACTGGTCAGGCATTAGACAAAGCATTAGCTTATGGTGCTGGTATCGGTGGAGCAAGAGCCGGAATCTTAGAGACAACCTTCCGTACAGAAACAGAAACTGACTTATTCGGTGAGCAAGCAGTTCTTTGCGGTGGTGTTTGCGCACTTATGCAGGCTGGTTTCGAAACACTTGTAGAAGCTGGATATGATCCAAGAAACGCTTACTTCGAGTGTATCCATGAAATGAAATTAATCGTAGACTTGATTTATCAGTCAGGTTTCGCAGGCATGAGATATTCTATCTCTAACACTGCTGAATACGGTGATTATGTAACTGGACCAAAGATCATCACAGAAGACACCAAGAAGGCTATGAAGAAAGTTCTTTCTGACATCCAGGATGGTTCTTTCGCAAAAGAATTCTTACTTGATATGTCTGATGCAGGAAAACAGGTTCACTTCAAAGCTATGAGAAAGCTTGCTTCTGAGCATCCTTCAGAGAAGGTTGGTGAAGAAATTCGTAAGCTTTACAGCTGGAACAACGAAGAAGATAAGTTCATCAATAACTAATATTGTTTTCAAGCAAAAACCCGGTTGGAAGTTCCAACCGGGTTTTTTTACTCCGTTGAAAATTCGTTATGCAACTTGTGATAATGTTGTAGAAGTTTAAAATCCGTTACAAATTCCTCTATGTAATTTATGGATAACGTTCAAGGATTTAAACTCCGTTACAAATCCCTCTATGCAACTACGTTGCATAAAGGATAAACAAAAAGCCCTTTACTGACAAACAAGTTTGTCGTATGGGGCTTCTTGTTTATCTCCCATGCCACCTGACGGCGGCATAGGAGATTTGTAACTCAATGTAAGATTCAAATTTATCTAGTTTTATAACTCTATTTAAACCTCATTGTTCTTATAAAAATCGATGAACAGTTCCAAAGATTTCGAGGGTTTCATATTCTTCTTATACGCAAAACCGACTTCGCGCTTATGGATTGGAAATCCTAGAGGAATCTGAATCAATTGTTCCTGCGCCAATTCCTCTTGAACAAATTCTTTAATCACACAAGCAACACCCAGGGAAATCTTTGCGAATTCAATCAGCAAATCCATAGAAGAAACATCGATGGAATCATCCACCACAATGTGTTGTTCCTGCAAATAATCGTCAATGTATTGGCGGGTCATATTATTCTTATCCAAAAGCATAAGTGTTGCATTTTGCAAAATCTTATCCTTTTCCACGCCTCTTGCTTCCAAATTATCCAAATAATTTTTCGTTGCGACGAAAATATCTTCAATTTCAGCCAGTTCATAAAAATCAATACTCTTTAAAGAGTCCGGCTTACCAATCAAACCAATATCGATCTTGTTTTCCTCCAACAAACGAAGCGTCTCATTGGTAGACTGACAGGTAATAGAAATATTAATATGCGGATATTTTACAATGAATTCCTGCAAATAGGGGAGTAGGAGATATTTACATAAAGTGGTACTTACACCAATTTTTAAATGTCCAACCCCAAGTTCAATAGAATTACGAAGTTTGTCTTCTCCAAGTTCCAGGGTTTCAAAAGCAACTTTCACATGAGAGAAGAGAAGTTCTCCTTCTTCTGTTAGATTGACACCTCTGGAACTTCTTCGAAATAATTCGCAATTCATACTGTCTTCCAATTTTTGGATGGACTTACTAATTGCAGGCTGACTGATATAAAGTTCCTTTGCTGCCTTAGATATGTTTTTTGTTTTTGCCACCGTGTAGAAGATTCGGTAACAAGATAAACTTTGTATCATAAACCACACTCCTTACTCACATAACCTAAAATAATAATAATCATGTTTAATATGTATTTTGATTATAACATCATATGTGATAGAATATCAATATAGTTATAATTTTAAGTTATTATTACCCACGTGAAATATAAAATCAGGAGGAAAAATAGTATGGGAATGACAATGACCCAAAAAATACTTGCGGCCCATGCAGGACTCGATTCGGTGGTGGCCGGACAGCTGATTGAAGCTGATCTTGACTTAGTTTTGGGAAATGACATTACCTCTCCGGTAGCAATTCATGAAATTGAAAAAATGAATGTGGATGGGGTTTTTCACAAAGATAAGATTGCGCTGGTGATGGATCACTTTGCACCAAATAAAGATATTAAGAGTGCAGAACACTGCAAATGTGTGAGAGAATTTGCCTGTAAAAATGAGATTACCAATTATTTTGATGTTGGAGAAATGGGTATCGAGCATGCTTTGGTTCCGGAAAAGGGATTGAGCGTTGCCGGAGATGTGATTATCGGAGCAGATTCACATACCTGTACCTATGGCGCATTAGGTGCCTTCTCCACCGGTGTTGGTAGTACCGATATGGCTGCAGGTATGGCAACCGGCAAAGCTTGGTTTAAAGTACCTTCCGCAATCAAATTCGAATTAAAAGGAAAACCAAACAAATGGATTTCCGGCAAGGATTTGATTTTACATATTATTGGAATGATTGGCGTAGATGGTGCTTTGTATAAATCCTTAGAATTTACGGGAGAAGGCATTCAGCACTTAAGTATGGATGATCGTTTTACTATCGCAAACATGGCAATCGAAGCGGGTGCAAAAAATGGTATTTTCCCGGTGGATGATTTAGCCATTGCTTATATGGAAGAGCATAGCAAACGTCCTTACAAGATTTACGAAGCAGACGAAGATGCAGAATATGATGAAACCTATGTCATTGATTTGTCTGAATTGAAATCCACCGTATCTTTCCCGCATTTGCCGGAAAATACACATACCTTTGATGATATCCCGGATATCACCATTGATCAGGTAGTCATTGGATCTTGTACCAATGGTAGAATGGAAGATTTGCGCACTGCAGCTGCCATTTTAAAAGGCCAGAAGGTAAAGAAAAATGTTCGTACCATCGTAATTCCTGCCACACAGCAGATTTATTTGCAGGCTATGGAAGAAGGTTTGTTAAAAATCTTTATTGAGGCCGGTGCAATTGTCAGCACTCCAACCTGCGGACCATGTCTTGGCGGTCACATGGGCGTATTAGCTCAGGGAGAACGTTGTGTCTCTACAACCAACCGTAACTTTGTGGGACGTATGGGCCATGTAGATTCTGAAATCTATTTAGCAAGTCCTGCAGTTGCTGCAGCCAGTGCTTTAGCAGGAAAAATCGCAGATCCAAAGGATTACTAGGAGGTAAGTATGAAAGCAAAAGGACATGTTTTTCAATATGGAGATAATATTGATACAGACGTCATTATTCCGGCTCGTTATTTAAATTCTTCCGATCCAAAGGAATTGGCGACTCACTGTATGGAAGATATTGATTTAGATTTTGTAAAAAAGGTACAGGCTGGAGATATTATTGTGGCACACAAGAATTTCGGCTGTGGTTCTTCCAGAGAGCACGCACCGATTGCCATCAAAGCCAGCGGCATTAGTTGTGTCATTGCCGAAACCTTTGCCCGCATTTTCTACCGCAATGCCATTAATATCGGATTGCCGATTATTGAATGTAAAGAAGCCGCTGCAGAAATTGAAAGCGGAGATGAGGTAGAAATCGATTTTGACAGCGGAAAGATTTATGATTTAACAAAAGGGACAGAATACCAAGGACAGGCATTCCCTCCCTTTATGCAAAAAATCATAGAAGCAGAAGGGTTGATTAACTACATCAATCAGAAGTAAGTGTCGTGCTTGCTTCTTGTAAGTATTTTATGTAATTTTTCGAAATTTTGATTTGGGAATAAAGGTTGGCATATTCTTTTCCACTTAGGCTTTCAATAAAATTTTGGTTAAACTCTTTTTTGATACCAAAATCTTTTGCTAAATCCACTGCTTTGTTATATGCGATTGCGGCCTTCTCTTGGGAAGAATATCTGCCAATCAGGTAGTTCCCACAAATATGAATTTGTGTTTTATATACAACTTGAAGATTCTTTTCTTCCTTGGTGACACCGAAATACGGATTTATAATTTCGATATTGGAATATCGATAATCCGAGGTATCTCCATTGACAAATAGGAAATCTCTTCCGGGAACAGCAAAGGGCTTTACCCCATAACGGGATAAAATCGTAGTCTGCATCCCATATTCGCTAACAAATAGATGATTTCCTCTTTTTTGGATTTTATGTCCGGAATAGAAGAACAAGTCGTCAATATCAAATTTCAATACGATATTTTTCGAATAATAGTACTCAAAATAATTTGAGCGCATATAGATGGGATTGGTCAAATACATATTGTAATCCCGAAAATTCAATAAACAAATAACCTTATCGAAAGATAACAAAAAGGTATACTTATACAAACGGTCTATGGTGATTTTAGGGTCTATAAAGATACGGGAAGCCTCTAAATATGCGGCATAAGCTTCCTGTTCAGAAGGAAAACTTCCCAAACTGATATGTTTGTTGTGATAGGTGATGCCGGAACGATAATAAACTTCGCCGTTTTTTTTCGTTGCTTTGGATACGCCGGGTAGCATAATACCTCCTGGTGACTCTACACTTGTGTGAAGATTTTTTCTTTAGAAACATTTTATCATAGGCTGATTGCGTTGACACTGAAAAATCCATTAACTATAATGAGATAAGTATAAATTTTGAAGAAATTACTTGTAGAAAAGAGGAAAATATGGACGTTTTATATTCTAGTACCAGAGATAACAGTAAGAAAATCACTGCTTCTCAAGCAATTTTAAAGGGCCTTGCAGATGATGGTGGTTTATTTGTACCGGATCACATCCCGGCATTAGATGTCACCATGGAACAGTTGAAGGATATGACATATCAGGAAACTGCATATGAAGTTATGAAACTTTTTTTATCTGACTTCACAGAAGAAGAATTAAAACACTGTATCAAAAATGCATATGATGAAAAATTTGATACAGAAGAAATCGCACCACTTGTAAATGCCTGTGATGCTTACTATTTAGAGCTTTTCCATGGTTCTACCATTGCTTTTAAGGATATGGCACTTTCCATTTTGCCTCATTTAATGATTACTTCTGCAAAGAAGAATGATTTAAAAAATGATATTGTTATTTTAACAGCGACTTCCGGAGATACCGGAAAAGCAGCACTTGCCGGTTTTGCAAATGTAGAAGGCACTAAAATTGTTGTCTTTTATCCAAAGGAAGGTGTTAGCCCAATCCAGGAAAAACAGATGGTCACTCAGAAGGGTGCCAATACTCATGTAGTTGGTATTCATGGCAATTTCGACCAGGCACAGACCGGAGTCAAGGAAATGTTCCATGATGCAGCTTTAAATCAACAGTTGGCCGATGCAGGATATCAGTTTTCTTCTGCAAACTCCATCAATATTGGACGTTTGGTTCCACAGATTGTTTATTATGTTTATGCATATGCAAAATTATATAAAAACGGCGTAATTGGCAAAGACGAAGCCATCAATGTTACCGTTCCAACCGGAAACTTTGGAAATATTTTGGCTGCATTCTATGCAAAAAATATGGGTGTACCGATTGCAAAATTAATCTGTGCCTCCAACCAGAACAAAGTATTATATGATTTCTTTGAAAGTGGCTCTTACGATAAGAATCGTGAGTTCTTTGTAACAACCTCTCCATCTATGGATATTTTGGTTTCCAGCAACTTAGAACGTTTGATTTATCGCATTGCAGGAAATGACACAGCAAAGAACGCTGCATTTATGGAATCTTTAAAGACAGAAGGCACCTATCAGATTACAGATGATATGAAAAAAGAGTTATCTGATTTTTATGGCAACTACGCGACAGAAGCAGAAACTGCAGAAGAAATCAAAGCAGTTTACGATGCAACAGGTTATGTATTAGATCCACATACAGCAGTTGCTTCTAAAGTTTACAAAAAATATAAGGAATCTACCGGCGATGCAGATACAAAGACCGTAATTGCATCTACCGCAAGTCCATACAAATTCACAAGAAGCGTTATGGAAGCCATCGATGCAAAATATAGCAGTCTTGATGATTTTGCATTAATTGACGAATTAGAAAAACTTTCCAATGTAAAGGTACCTCAGGCAATCGAAGATATTCGTTCTGCAGAAGTGGTACACAATACGGTTTGTGAAGTAGAAGAAATGCCACAGATTGTGAAGAATTTCCTCGGAGTTTAATATGTTAACTAAAAAGGAATGTCCATAAGGACATTCCTTTTTTATGATAGGAAATCTTTTTGCAATTTTATTTACTATCTGTAATTCGGAAGATGAAATGAATGGTTCCAAAGGAAAATACGATTGGTAATTCATATGTATGTTCATCAAAATCAATATCCTGATCCAAAATTGTTTCCGGCGGAAGCAATGTATATTCCGAAGTGGATTCATTGGAGGCATTGACCATAAATAAACCGTTGTGAAGATTCAGATAATCCTCAATAGATGCATGTACAATGGGCATATCCGAATCATCAAAGTCTTCTTTTGCATAAAGAGACGCCATTTTCACAGCTGTTGCTTGATTCATATCAAAAGAGGAGAGTACTTCCAAACCTCCTGTGATTTTTTGCGCAATATAATGATCCACATGATAATCATGACATTCCTTGACTGCTAACACATGAAAATCTTCGCAAATATAATGCATCAGATTATTGAAAAACAAGGACAAATAATTCATGCTCTTAGAAGAAAAATTACTTCCACACATAGAGCAGTAGGTCATAATGTTCATAAAAATCTCGTCCCGCTGTTCTGCGGAACCTTCCATGTCAAACACTTCATTATCTGTTTGATATTCCAATAACAGATTTTCAATTTCCGAATAGGATATTTTTCCTTTATCAATTAAAATCTGACTAAGAACCAAATAATCCGGTATATTTTTGGCCTTTAAACTGGCTACACTATCCTGTGTCATATATCCGGTAGAAATCACGAGTTCATCAAAGGTTTTTCCTTCCGTTTTCTGCATGGCTTCTATGCTTTGTAATTCATCGGCAGTCATCAGTCCACTATGAACAGCCAACAAACCAAAAGAAGCAGTAGAGGTAGGAATCAAATCCAATGCATCTAATAAATCTTTCGCTGAAATAATGTTTTTAGAAATCAAAAAATTTCCAAAGAATTGGGTATACATAGATTATCTCCCTTCAAATCTTGCTGTTAAAATTGTTTTAATCAATGCAGTATTTAACGGTTTTTGTACAAAATCATTGATACCGGCTTCAATAGCAGCCTTTAACTGTTTTTGGGTGCCCACTGAGGAAACAACAATAATATCGGCTTCCGGATTTACTTCTTTGATTTCTTTGATTGCAGTAATACCATCTTTGATCGGCATAACTAAATCTAAGAAAATAATATCCGGATTTTCGTCCTTAAAAAGAAGAACGGCTTCATCCCCATTGGCTGCTTCGATAAAGTTTTTCCCGCCAAAAGAAGCAATCGTATCCTTCAATTGTTTGCGGGCCAGAACAGAATCATCTCCAATCAGTATTTTTGCATCTTCCAGTTTCATATTGATTCCTCCTAGAATTATCAGATATATATCATTATTTTACTATATTTTCTATAAAATGCAAAGAATATTGCAAAGAATTCAGATTGAAATAGCCTCACGTATTTTTTATAATTAAAAAAAAGAGTGAGAGGCAGTTATGGTAGACAACAAGTACATTTTAGCAGCAATTTACCTGGTGGTAATGGTTCTTGGTATTTCCATTTTCTTATCCGCCAGAAATATGAAAAAAACAGGAAATATCAGCACTTTGTTCATTCATGAATCTGAAATTATTAAAATTTTCAAAAAAGAGGAGTTTATCAATCGTTTGTATCCAAAAGCCAGTTTATTTGGCGTTTTTACATTCCTCTACGGACTCATTACTTTTATCAGCAAATTTTGGATGGATTTAGGAAACATTCCGGCTTACATGACGTTTGTATTTTTAGTAGCCGTATTCTGGTTTTCCACAGAACTTCGCAAAGCCAAAAATGAGTGTATGCATTAAAAAATCCCGAAAGGCAAAACCTTTCGGGATTTTTTTAGCGTTCGTCCATAGGAATATAAGGTACATGTGTACCAACATATTTGTATGCAGGACGCATGATTTTTCCGTTGATGGAAAGTTCATCCATACGATGTGCACTCCAACCGGCAATTCTTGCAATAGCGAAAATCGGAGTATAAAGTTCTTCCGGAAGACCGAGCATACGATAAACAAATCCACTGTAGAAATCGATGTTCGGGCTAACGCCTTTGTAGATTTTTCTTTCTCCGGCAATGATCTGTGGAGCAAGTCTTTCTACCATACTATATAAAGCAAATTCATCTTGCTGTCCTTTTTCAATAGACAATTTCTCAACATAGGAGCGGAAGATACGAGCTCTCGGATCGGAGAGGGAATAAACCGCATGACCCATACCATAAATCAAACCGGCTTTGTCAAACTGTTCTTTATTTAACAAGCCTTTTAAGTAAGCAGCAACCGCTTCTTCATCTTTGGTATCTGTGACAGTTTCCTTCAAATCGTCAAACATACGAACAACTTTCATATTGGCACCACCATGTTTGGGTCCTTTTAAGGAACCAAGGGATGCTGCAATACAGCTATAGGTATCTGTACCGGAAGAGGAAACCAAATGTGTGGTAAACGTAGAGTTATTACCACCACCGTGTTCCATATGAAGAATCAATGCAATATCTAAAAGTTTTGCTTCCAGTGGAGTGAATTTTTCATCCGGACGAAGCAATTGCAAAATGGTTTCTGCTGTAGAATAATTGCTGGATGGAGTATGAATAAACAAGCTTTCTCCATCATGATAATGTTTATAAGCCTGATATCCGTAAACCGAAAGCAACGGGAATAAGGAAATCAACTGTAAACATTGACGCAAAACATTAGGTAATGAAATATCTTCAGCTCTGTCGTCATAAGAATACAACGTCAAAACAGATCTTGCCAAAGTATTCATCATGTCACGACTAGGCGCCTTCATAATAATGTCTCTTACAAAACTGGTTGGAAGAGAGCGATATCCGGAAAGAAGAGAACGAAAGTCATTTAATTCGTTCTGTTTCGGTAATTTTCCGGTCAACAACAAGTAGGTACATTCTTCAAAACCAAAATTGCTGTCTGCCGGGATACCTGCAACCAAATCTTTTACATTATAACCGCGGTAATATAATTCACCGTCACAAGGAACGGATTTACCATCTACAATTTTAGTCGCACAGACATCGGAAATTTCGGTAAGTCCAACTAAGACACCTTTTCCGTTCAAATCACGAAGACCGCGTTTTACATCGTGTTTTGTGTAAAGTTCCGGATCTATGGAAGATGCTGACTTACAAAGCTCTGTCAAATCTAAAATTGCCGGTGTAATTTCGCAGAATGGATTATCTGACATTTTTTACAAACCTCCTCTTACATAATAGGTCAATTTTACCATATATTGTGGTGTTCACACAAGGAAAATCAAGGATTTACATACATTTTTTCATATTTTTTTCACAGAATATTTCCTTGCTGTTCTTGGAATCCTATAGTATACTAAGTGCATAGAAAGTAGTGCCTGGGATGTTCGACAATCTTGCAATTTTGATCCTACATTTATTTTTCAGGGTCACCTAAATTGCTCCATAGATGTCAGGCCATCAATGCAATGGAAGGCAGAAGTGTTAGTTGCGGTAACCCACCTAGCGTGTGCTAGGTGTCAAAATCGCAGGAAACGGCACCTTGGGTGACTTTTTAATAAAAAACAAAGGACAGAAATGTCCTTTTTCTTTTTGCCTAAAACCCTTGCAGATTTTGCATCCCTATGTTAAGATAACTCACGTATATGTGAGAAAAGCTATGAAGATGCACAGTAGAGATTAATACGACAGTCAGAGAGAATCCGGCAGCTGAGAAGGATTTCTGTACGATTAAGATTGAAATTCACATCAGAGCCGCAGAGATGAAATACAGTAGTTTCTGACGTTCATACACGTTACGTATGCTGAGTGCCTGTGATACAGGAATCAGGGTGGTACCGCGGAGATATGCTTCGTCCCTTTTTGTGGGACGGAGCTTTTTTATATATATAAAGTTCAAATGGGATGCACTTCAGTAAATAATTTAAAAGGAGCATAGATATGAAAGAAAAGTTACAGCAGATCAAGGAAGAAGCCTTGAACAAGATTTCTTCCAGCGGAGATTTGGATGCATTAAATGATGTACGTGTATCTTATCTCGGAAAAAAAGGGGAATTAACAGCCTTATTAAAGAGTATGAAAGACTTAAGCCCGGAAGAAAGACCGGCCTTTGGTCAGATGGTAAATGAAGTACGTCAGTTTATCGAAGAATCTATGGAAGCTACCAAGCAGAAATTAGAAGCAGCTGAAATGGAATTGAAGTTAAAGACAGAAACCATCGACGTTACTTTGCCAGCGAAGAAAAACAAAGTTGGTCATCGCCATCCAAATACCATCGCCTTAGAAGAAGTAGAAGATATCTTCATTGGAATGGGATATGAAGTCGTAGAAGGACCGGAAGTAGAATACGATTACTACAATTTCGAGGCCTTAAATATTCCTGCCAACCATCCGGCAAAGGACGAACAGGATACCTTCTATATCAATGACAAAATCGTTCTTCGTACCCAGACATCTCCGGTACAGGTGCGTGTCATGGAAAAGGGCAAATTGCCAATCCGTATGATTGCACCGGGAAGAGTTTTCCGTTCCGATGAAGTGGATGCAACACATTCCCCTTCTTTCCATCAGATTGAAGGTATGGTCATCGATAAAAACATTACCTTTGCTGATTTGAAAGGAACTTTAGCAGGTTTTGCAAAAAAATTATTTGGAGAGGATACCAAAGTAAAATTCCGTCCTCATCATTTCCCATTTACAGAGCCAAGTGCGGAAATGGATGTTTCTTGCTTTAAGTGCGGCGGCAAGGGATGCCGTTTCTGTAAAGGAGAAGGTTGGATTGAAATTTTAGGTTGCGGTATGGTGCATCCAAAAGTTTTGAAAATGAGTGGAATCGATCCGGAAGAATATTCCGGTTTTGCATTTGGTATCGGTTTGGAACGTATTGCATTGTTAAAATACGAAATCGATGATATGCGCTTATTGTATGAAAACGACGAAAGATTTTTGAATCAGTTTTAAAAGGAGATAGGGAATGAATACATCATTAAAGTGGATTAAAGATTTAGTACCTGGCTTGGACGTGACTCCACAGGAATATATGGATGCCATGACTTTATCCGGTTCTAAAGTAGAAGGATATACAAAATTCGACGAGGATTTGGAAAAAATCGTTGTAGGACAAATTAAGAAAATTGAAAAACACCCGGACGCAGATAAATTAATTGTATGCCAGGTAGAAATTGGCAATGGAGAAACTATCCAGATTGTTACCGGTGCTCCAAATGTTTCCGAAGGAGACAAGGTACCTGTTGTCTTGGATGGTGGAAGAGTTGCCGGTGGCCACGATGGAAGTAAGACTCCGGGAGGCATTAAAATCAAAAAAGGAAAACTTCGTGGCGTAGAATCCTGCGGTATGATGTGCTCCATTGAAGAATTGGGCTCAGATCGCAATATGTATCCGGATGCACCGGAAAACGGCATTTACATTTTGCCGGCAGACACCGAAGTAGGAACAGACGTCATTTCTTTATTGGGCTTGGATGACACGGTTGTAGAATATGAAATTACTTCCAATCGTGTAGATTGCTTCTCCATCTTAGGAATTGCCAGAGAAGCTGCTGCAACTTTCCGCAAAGAATTCGTACCACCGGTTGTAAAAGAAACCGGAAATAGCGAAGACGTTAATGATTACATCAAAGTAGAAGTACAGGATACAGACCTTTGCCCACGCTATACAGCGCGTGTTGTAAAAAATGTAAAAGTTGGTCCTTCTCCGGAATGGATGCAGAGAAGATTAGCTGCCCAGGGCATTCGTCCAATCAACAACTTAGTAGATATTACCAACTATGTTATGGAAGAATTTGGTCAGCCAATGCATGCCTATGATTTATCTACCATTGCAGGAAATAAGATTGTTGTCAATCGTGCAAAAGATGGTCAGAAGTTTGTTACCCTAGATGGTCAAGAACGTACTTTAAATAGCGATATTTTATTAATTAACGACGGAGAAAAAGCCATTGGTCTAGCAGGTATCATGGGTGGTGAAAACTCTATGATTACAGACCAAGTAGATACTGTATTATTGGAAGCAGCTTGTTTCGACGGTACCAACATCCGTCTTTCCAGTAAAAAAGTAGGTATGCGTACCGATGCATCCTCAAAGTTTGAAAAAGGATTAGATCCAAACAACGCAGCACTTGCTATGAACCGTGCTTGCCAGTTAATGGAAGAACTTGGTTGCGGGGAAGTCGTTGGAGGCATGGTAGATGTATATACCATGAAAATGGAAGGCCACAGAATTCCATTCGATCCGGCTTGGATCAATAAATTCTTAGGCACCGATATTTCCAAGGAAGATATGCTTTCTTATTTTGACCGTTTGGAATTAACCTATGATGCTACAACAGAAGAAGTTGTTTGCCCATCTTGGAGACAGGATTTGCTTTCAAAAGCGGATATTGCAGAAGAAGTCGCTCGTTTCTATGGATATGACAAGATTCCTACCACATTACCAAGTGGAGAAGCAACTGCCGGTGGAATTTCTTATAAAATATCCTTAGAAAAATTGGCTCGTAATGTGGCAGAATACTGCGGATTTTCTCAGATGATGACCTATTCCTTCGAGGGAACCAAGGTCTTTGATAAATTATTAATTCCGGAAGGCGATGCGCTTCGTACCGCTGTTGAAATTTCCAACCCATTGGGAGAAGATTTCAAGATTATGCGTACCACTTCCTTAAACGGCATGTTGACGTCTTTGTCTACCAACTATAACCGTAGAAACAAAAATGTACGTCTCTATGAACTTGGAAATATCTATTTACCAAAGGCATTGCCGGTAACCGAATTGCCGGAAGAAAGAATGCAGTTTACCTTAGGTATGTATGGGGACGGCGATTTCTTTACCTTAAAGGGTGTTGTAGAAGAATTTTTAAGCAAGTGTGGCATGGACAAACATTTGGAATACAATCCTCAGATTGCAGCTCCTTATTTACATCCGGGTAGAAAAGCAGAAATCTTATACAAGGGTATCTCTGTAGGATACTTAGGAGAAGTACATCCTCAGGTTGCAGCAAATTATGATGTCAAAGATCGTTTGTATGTAGCAGTCATCGATATGCCGGTTGTTGTAGAGCAAGCATCCTTTGTACATAAATACACACCAATTACCAATTTCCCAGCTGTAAGCCGTGATATTTCCATGGTTATGCCAAAGGAAATCTTAGTTGGTGAAATTGAAAAAGTCATTGAAAAACGTGGTGGAAAGAACTTGGAAAGCTATCATTTATTTGATATTTACGAAGGAAGCCAGATCAAAGAAGGCTTTAAGTCCGTAGCTTATTCCATTACATTCCGTGCAAAAGACAAGACTTTGGAAGAATCAGAAGTCACCACTCCAATGAATAAAATCTTAAAAGATTTAGCAGATATGGGTATCGAACTTCGTCAGTAGTAGTAAAGGAAGAAAGATGAACGTAAAAGATTTTTATTATGATTTACCGGAAGAATTGATTGCACAAGATCCATTGGAAAATCGTTCCAACTCCAAACTTCTTGTTTTAGACAAGGAGTCTGGAGAAATAGAACACCGTATTTTCAAAGACATTGTGGAATATTTAAAACCGGGAGATTGTTTGGTTTTAAATAATACAAAGGTAATCCCGGCCCGCCTTTTTGGTGTAAAGGAGGGTACCGAAGCCAAAATCGAAATTCTTTTGTTAAAAAGAAGAGAAAATGACATTTGGGAAACCTTAGTAAAACCGGGAAAAAAGGCAAAACCCGGAACAAAAATCATCTTCGGAGACGGCCTCTTAATCGGAGAGGTATTGGATATTGTAGAAGACGGAAATCGTCTGATTCGATTTTCTTACGAAGGGATTTTTGAAGAGGTGTTGGATCAGCTTGGACAAATGCCGCTTCCACCTTACATTACTCATCAGTTGCAGGATAAAAATCGTTATCAAACGGTTTATGCCAAATACGATGGTAGTGCTGCAGCACCTACTGCAGGACTTCACTTTACACCCGAGCTTTTACAGCAGATTCGCGACATGGGTGTGGACATTGCAGAAGTTACCTTGCATGTTGGACTGGGAACGTTCCGTCCTGTAAAGGTAGAAAATGTTTTGGATCATCATATGCATTCTGAGTTTTACATGATTGATGAAGAGGCAGCCGCAAAAATTAATCATGCCAAGGACACCGGAAATCGCATTATTTCCGTTGGTACCACAAGCACCAGAACCATCGAATCTGCAGCAGACGAAAACGGACACTTAAAAGCATGTAGCGGATGGACAGATATTTTTATTTATCCGGGATATCAGTTCAAGGTGATTGATGGACTGATTACCAATTTCCACTTGCCGGAATCCACTTTAATCATGTTAGTTTCCGCTTTAGCAGGAAGAGAGCATGTATTACACGCATATGAAACAGCTGTCTCCATGAAATATCGTTTCTTCAGTTTCGGAGATGCCATGTTTATTTGCAACAAAGAAAAATAAAAGTTTATTCTCTTTTCATTTTTTTAACCCAGATTCCACCTTGTGAAAAGCGGAAATATGCTATAATGTTAAATAGATAGATGCTTTTTGCATAATTGGGAGGAAAATATGGAAGAAAAGAGAAAACATAAACGTTTAGACTTAGATGTATCTGTGCAGTTAGAGCGATTGGATCAAGATGGTATCACCACCTTGAAATATTTTCATGTGGAAGTGACAGACATCTCCAGATCCGGTCTTGGTTTTACGGCAGAACAGGAGCTTGCAATCGGTACTTACTATGACACCAAAATTCAAATTTGGACGAGAGAAGTCATTGACGCTGTAATCGAAATTGTACGTCAAGAAAAGTTACCGGATGGCAGAACCAAATACGGTTGTATTTTCATCGGCATGACCGATACAGATGCTTTAAAAATCGATATTTATCAGATCTTTAATGACCTATAAAACAACCTATAAATAAAACGCCATGGCGAAATGCCATGGCGTTTTTTTATATAATAAGAAATTCCTTCGAATTTCTTATTATATAAAAAAGCGCTCCGCTATGGAAGCGCACGCGCGCGAGATGTAAATGTTGCATAAATGCAACCGCGCTTGGCGCGAGAATGTCGCATGCGACATTCTTT
>JAZOTM010000008.1:0-10913 GCA_045657625.1 Lachnospiraceae bacterium | reverse complement strand
CGGCATAGAAAATCCTCCTAAGGTGTGGTTGTTTCTGGACAATTCAATTATACCATAGGCAAGATGTCTATGCCTTTTTAATTGCCTATATTATTGAGTTTTCAAGGTTCTGCGCACCTTTTCGGTGTGGGAAGTTTTAATTAGTAATTAATTATCTCATGATAATACACTATAAATCAAATAATGGTTTTTTACAATATTATACAAGCTATACATGCTATCACATGTTTATATAATATGAAACCATATGATGTTATCTCTTCCTGCCAAAAGGGCAAATTATTATGCTATTTAGGGGAATTTTCATTTTGGCAGGAGAGATATTTATCAGATTAAGGTAACATGATTAACGCAACACTACCGTATATTCCTGCATCATTTCCAAGCTGTGCAAGAACAATTTCGGTATCTTTACTGGCATGGAAGGCATATCTACGATATCCTTCTTCCACAGAAGAACGAAGGGTTTCTCCCGCTCGAGATACTCCACCACCAATTACGATTTTTTCTGGATCTATGGTACAACTTATAGAAGCCAAAGCCTTTCCCAGAATTCTTCCACTTTCTTTTACTAGTTCCTTTGCGATGGTATCTCCCTCACAAGCAGCATCAAAGATCTCTTTAGCAGTTAATTCCTCCAGACCTCTTAAAGAAGAATTTCTCTTTCTTTTCGATAATAATATTTTTGCCATACGGACAATGCCAGTCGCAGAAACATACTGTTCCAGACATCCCAGGTTGCCACAATTACATTCTTCCTTCTCACGATCATCCATGCATATATGACCAATTTCACCTGCAGCGCCATGACTTCCAGATAATATTTTTCCATTCAGAATGATGCCACCACCAACGCCAGTGCCAAGGGTCACCATAACACTATTCTTACTGCCCTCGGCAGCCCCTTTCCAGGCTTCTCCTAACGCAGCAACGTTTGCATCATTTGCTACCTTCACAGGAATTTTTAATTTCTCGGATAAATCTTTAGCGACATCCATAATGCCCCAACCAAGATTTACGCATTTTCGTACGATCCCATTCTCATCAACTGGTCCTGGAACACCCATTCCTAAACCTTCTACATAAGTGAGATCAATCTTTTGCTCTGCTAGTTTATCCATGACGGCTTCGGTGATATCATCAAGAATATATTTTCCTCCATCCATCGTTCTAGTTGGAATCTCCCATTTGTCGATCAGTTCTCCTTGATTTGAGAAAAATCCCAATTTGATGGTGGTTCCACCCACATCAACACCAAAACAGAATCTGCTATTCGGATCATTTTTTACTATCCATTCCGCTTGATCTACTTCTGTCATCATTACTTCATTATATTCCGTCATAATATCTGTCTATCTCCCATATAAACTCATCAAGGCAGCAAAATCATTTCTGTGTTCTTTTGTGAACTGACCCTTTTTCAAACGCCATTTCCAGTTCTTACCATTTGTGGATGGTTGATTCATTCTTGCTTCATTTCCGAGACCAAGAATATCCTGCATCGGGATAACACATAAATCCGCTACACTACTCACTGCTCCACGGATAATGGTATGATAGATTTCTTCATCCGAAGTAGAATAATCATGGAAATAATCTCTTACCATTTTTCTTTCTTCTTCCTGAAGTCCATGATTAAACCAGCCAACCACTGTTTCATTATCATGGGTTCCTGTATAGACTACACTATTCTTCACATAATTATGTGGAAGATAATCGCTGGCACTTCCGGAATCTCTTGAATCAAATGCAAACTCAAGAACCTTCATTCCTGCATATCCACTATCCTTTACCAACTGTCTGACCGTATCTGTCACATATCCAAGATCTTCTGCAATGATCTTTTTGCCCGGATATGTTTTTTCAGCCTGTTCAAAGAGTTTCATTCCTGGTCCCTTTTCCCAATGGCCATTTTTCGCCGTTTTTTCGCCATAAGGGACACTAAAGTATTCATCAAATCCTCGGAAATGGTCGATGCGAACTACATCATACATGGTATAACAGAATCCAAGTCTCTTCATCCACCATGCATAATTTGTCTTTTCATGATACTCCCAGTCGTACAATGGATTACCCCATACCTGTCCATCTTCAGAGAATCCATCCGGCGGTACCCCTGCGATGGCTAATGGATACCCTTTCTCATCGAATTGGAACAGTTCTTTGTGAGCCCATGCATCTGCACTGTCATAAGATACATAAATTGGAATATCTCCAATGATCTGAATGCCCTGATCATTGGCATATTTTTTGAGGGCAAGCCATTCTTTGCGAAATTCATATTGAAGAAATTTAAAAAACAGAATTTCTTCTTCCAGTTCCTTTTTCTTTTCTTCCAGGATTTTGGCATCACAATAACGTAATGTATCATCCCAGTCGCCCCAGCTAGTGTTAGCATTATCCTCTTTCAAAGCCATATATAAAGCATAATCTTCAAGCCATGAACTTTCTTCTTTACAAAATCTTTGAAAATCTTCTGAGTTAGAAACCTTGCTGTTATGAAAAGCTTTTCTTAGAATCGGATATCTTGTTTCATATAATTTTCCATAATCTACACAGGTATCATCTTCTTCTGAATCATAGATTTCATAGTCTTCTTTCTGTAGCCATCCGTATTTTTCCAGCTGATCCAAATCAATAAAATATGGATTTCCGGCAAAGGTTGAGAAAGACTGATAAGGGGAATCCCCATATCCAGTTGGTCCAAGAGGCAGGATCTGCCAATATTTCTGTCCTGCTTCTTTTAACTGGTCTACAAATTCATATGCCTCTTTTGAAAAGCATCCAATTCCGTGCGGAGAAGGGATACTTGTGATTGACATTAAGATACCATTTGCTCTCATTTTTCTTCTCCTTTACTTGAAATGATTTCCTTACTCTGTATTTGAATCATAACCCCGAAATGATCGGAGATTACAACTTCTTCTTTCCCATTAAAAACAACCTGAGAAGACAGAACTTCCATGGATTCTTTTGAGAAAATGTAATCAATTCTCATTCCCTCATCAATCTCTTTCCAACCATCAATTGTACCAGGGACTGTAATCCCATCATCTTTCTCCCTGGCCAAAAGATAGGTATCCTGCCATCCCAACTCTTTCACATAGTCGTATCCTTCTCCATGAATATTTGCCTGACTGTTAAAATCTCCGAGAAGGAAAACATTTTCTTCCTTCTCCATCAATTTTTTGTGCAAAGAATTCATCTGAGAAATAAATGGTTCTTCTTCATCCTTCCACCATCCCATATGAACAGAATAAAACCAGTTTTTCTTTCCCCCATATTGGATACATGCGCCAATGGTTTTTCTAGATTTCCAATTGTGATAATCTGCTTGTTTTGAAAAATAGAAGGCTTCCACATCAGCAATCGGATGAAGACTAAAGATCGCAAGCCCCTCATCGAACATATCATATCCGATTTTTGCACCAGTCCAGCTCCAATAATATTTTTTCCCTTTTTCTTCTAAGACTTTCGCAAGAAGTAATGCAAAATTATCTTTTCGAACTGGAACAGTGTCGGTCTTAATCGGACAGAAGGAACCTGGATAGGTTCCTTCCACAACATTTTCCTGACAGGTTTGACTGCATTCCTGCAAAGCAATGAAATCTAAAGAATCACGAATAATAAGATCTGATAAATGATTCAAGGCCATTTGAAATTGTTCTTCTGTCATCTTATTAAAATGACTGTGAATATTTATTGTTAGAATTTTCATCTCTTTTATTCCTCGGGTTCCATCAAATGTGAATCATTTTTATAAAATGTCGTTAATATCAGATTTTAATACATCTGCTTTTGGTCCGTAAATTGCCTGAATACCATTATCTTTTTTCACAAGACCCATGGCACCTTCTTTTTTCCAGGCATCAAGTTCTGCCACTTTGGCAACATCCTTTACAGTGACACGAAGTCTGGTCATACAGGCATCCACAAGCTCGATATTTTCTCTGCCACCAAGCAAAGCAATAATCTTCTCTGCTTTTTCATTTCCTGTGCCATTTCCACCTTTGGAAGAAGCCTCTTCTTCCTCTTCTTCCTGATAGTTACCAAGACGACCTGGTGTTGCATAGCCAAATTTTCCAATCATAAAATATGCAACAAGATACCCAATTGCAAAGAATGCAAGAACACAAATCAGGAAGTTTATGATATCTCCACCAAGTCCGGCTTTTAAGGACATTGGAATACGAGAGATAAATTCAAGGTTGCCGAAAGAATGTAATCTAAGATGGATCACACCTGCCATAGCAAAGGCACATCCTTGTAAAATAGCATAGATAATATACAAAGGCAACGCCGCGAACATAAACATAAATTCGCCTGGCTCTGTTACACCAGTAAGGAAAATTGCTGCAACAATAGAGATAAACATCGATTTGTACTGAGGTTTTCTCTCTGGTTCTACTCTACGATACATGGCAAGGCAAACACCCATTAATAAACCAGTTGCACCAATCATCTGTCCAACTTTAAAACGTGCAGGTGTTACTGTTGTAAGAAGCTGCTGATAACCTGCCATATCTCCGGCACCTTTTAAGTTAATAAGGTCTGTTACCCATGCAAGCCACAGCGGATCCTGTCCGAATACCTGTGTTCCTGCATTGGCTCCTGTTAAGATTGTGTATGTTCCACCGAAGGAAGTATAATTCATAGGAATCGTTAACATGTGGTGAAGGCCAAATGGTAACAAGAGACGTTCCAATGTACCATAAATAAATGGTGCAAGGATTGGAGAGGTATCGGAAGAATTCGCAATCCAGATACCAAAACTATTGATTCCAGTTTGAACAACTGGCCAAATTACACTTAATACAAGAGCAGTGATTGTGGAATACACGATAACTACCAGTGGTACAAAACGTTTTCCATTAAAGAAAGATAATGCATCTGGAAGTTTACGGAAATTGTAATATTTGTTATATGCGTTAGCACCAACAAAACCAGCGATAATACCAACAAATACACCCATGTTAAGAGCTGGCTTATTTAAAATCGTTACAAAATAATCTGCAACAAGAATCTTCTGTCCGAATAAAGTATGCGTAATAGCTGCAGGATCTGCCATCATATCTGCTGTTACACCAAGAACAGTACCTGTAATAACATTGATCAGACAGAATGAGATTACTGCGGCAAATGCACCGCCTGCACGTTCTTTTGCCCAGGAGCCACCGATGGCCGCTGCAAAAAGAATATGGAGATTGTTAATGATCGCCCAACCAATCTCTGCAATAGTGGTTCCAACGGTATTTACCATAGCGATGTCCCCACCAACAATATTGATCAGATTACCAACACTAATCATAAGTCCCGCTGCTGGCATAACTGCGATAACAGTCATAAGAACTTTTCCAAGTTTCTGAAGGAAATCAAAATTAATAGCAAATTTCTTTTTGGATTTTGTTTCTTCTTTTTTCTCCTCTTTCTTCTCTTTTACATCTGCACCTTTTGTGCTCATAATAACAGATTTTGCTTTCACATCACCATAGATGATATCCATTTCAGCAACATCTGCACCGCCACAAATTACAACAGGTGTTGTAGTTTCAATTCCTTTTTCTATTAAGAATGTAAGATCCACTTCACATACCAGATCCCCAGCTTTTACTTTATCCCCCTCTTTTACATGAGCGGTAAAGCCTTCACCATTTAAAGCTACGGTTTCCAAACCAAAGTGTACAATCATCTCTACTCCATCATCGGAAATAAAGCTGTATGCATGGAGAGAATCCATTACATTGGTAACAGTTCCATCAATGGGACTATAGATTTTTCCATCTTTTGGAATAATTGCTACACCATCTCCCAACATTTTTTGGGAAAAGACAGGATCTGGAACCTGATCAATTGGAATGACTTTTCCTTCAACCGGTGCCAACAGTTTAAACTTTTTCATTTTTCTCCTCCTCTTCAATGTGCAACTCTTTATTTTATTTGTGCTATTAGTTGCATATATTATTGCACTGTCTTGCATGAAATATATCTCAAACAAATCAATTTTTCAATAGATATTTCTTATAAATTATCTTTTCTATCTATTGCACAAATCTATCCATTCAATTTTGTGCAACTTTTTGCATTTTTATTGCACAACTTATATCGGTATCACGCGCAAATATTTGCGTATATTATTGACTTTCTATTTACTCTGTCCTATAATAAAAATAAAATATTATAATTTTAGGAGAATTTATATACATGGGAGTTACAATAAAAGAAGTTGCAAAATTAGCAGGAGTTTCCACTTCTACTGTATCACGTACCTGCTCTGATCATCCATCGATCAGTGCGCAAACAAAAGAAAAAGTACGCAATGCGATGAAGCAGCTGGGATATGAACCGAATAATTCAAATTTAGCAATCCAAAATGGCAGAAGCATTGGAATCATCCTCCCTGTTTCCGAATTCGATACCTATGAGAATTCCTTTTTTCTGGAAACCATGAGAGGCATTACACTCTTCTGCAATCAAAAGCACTATTCGACCACATTAATTACTGGTTCCAGCAATGAAGAGATCATCGATACGATACAGTATCTTTCCAAAGATCATCATTTAGATGGTGTTGTATTACTTTATTCAAAAAAAGACGATCCTGTTATTGATTATTTAGAAAAAGAAAGCATTCCTTTTGTTCTTGTAGGAAAGACAGATCGATCCATCCATGACACCATCTATGTAGATAACGATAATATCCTTGCTGGGAAAGATGCAACAAAATATCTTTTGGATCTGGGACATACACGAATCGGATATCTGGGAAGTCTCTCTGTCCGTATCTATTCTGCAGATCGAAAGTCTGGATATATTCTGGCACTTACCGAAGCTGGCATTCCTTACGATCCTGCCATGTGTATCGAGCTTCCTTCCATTCCAAAAGAAGGTGCTGACGAATTAACAGAATTTTTATCCTCTGAAAACAGACCTACTGCCCTTGTAGTTAGTGACGATATCATTGCAATGGTCATAGAAAAAACAGCTTATGAATTAGGTCTTCGCATTCCAGAAGATTTATCCATCGTATCCTTTAATAACTCACTTTTTGCCAAACTCAGTACGCCTCAGCTTACATCCATCGATGTAAATAACAGGCAGCTGGGCATTGAAGCAGCATCTCAGATGATCAATCATATTGAGAATCCGGCACTTCTCGCCACAAAAATCATCGTTCCTTATTATCTTGTGGAACGCCAAAGTTGCTGCCCGCCAAAACAATAATGCAATATAGAAGAGAAGGGTGAGTCGCATTACTGCGACTCACCCTTCTCTTCTATATTTTCCAGGAGTCATCTGAAATTTCTTTTTAAAGCAGCGGTTAAAATAGGATAGATTATCAAAGCCTACACCCATGGCAACTTCCAGCACACTCTCTTCCGTCTCTCTAAGAAGTCTTGCACTCATCGTCAGTCTGTAAACGTTAAGATATTCAATAAAAGTGGAACCAATGGTTTCTCGAAACATTCTCATAAAATAAGAGGGAGCACAATTTGCCTCTCTTGCGATTTCATCAATCGTTATTTTTTCTGCATAATGGATTTCTACATATTTTAAAATTACTTTCATTCGATCCATTTTCTTTGATCGAACAACATTAGAAGAATCATTCCTGCAACGATTCATCAAAATATAAAATAATAAAAAAAGCTGAGATTTAATATAAAACTCTGCCGCCTCTGGTTTATCACTGCCAATCTGATCACAGGCATCTAAAATTACTGCGATATCTCCATAATATTCTGATTCTTTCCCAAAATGTACCGGAACTGTAATCTTTCCCATTCTAAGGGGCATCAGATACGATGTCGAACAAACATCCATTTGTTTGGACTGTAACAGATCCAATGAAAAAATAATATTTTCATACTCCATTATCTGTAATCTTTCCGTGCGTATGGAATGTAATTGTCCGGGAAGAATGATTACGATACTCCCTTCAGACACTTCATAATCCATGAGATCCACCGAAATAATACCCCTTCCTTTTTTGATATATATTATCTCCATTTCATCATGCCAATGCAAAGGTACCATGTGAAAATCTTTGGGTATCGTACACAAATAAGTATCATACGGAAAACTATCCTTCCCATGTTTTTTACTCTCCTGGTAATTCTCATATTCAGGAATCAGCATACCTCTTCTCCTTTTCCTTTTCAAGATAATACTATAATGTCATATATCTCTCATTTTTTCTACTTTTTTATAAAAAAAGATAGTATTGTACAATTTTTAGATAGTATACAGCAAGAAGGAAAGCAAATTTCGTATTATAAATGGATTGACTCGTTAAAACAATATCTAACTTTTTAACCAGGAGGATTCATTATGAATACGAAAAATGTAATTGAAGAAAAACTTATGAAGTCTATTAATGAAAGTAGCAATGAGGAGATTTATCTTGCCCTCCTTCAGATGATAAAAGAAAAATCTGCATCAAAAGTGAAGAATGAAGGTAAGAAAAAACTTTATTATATTTCTGCAGAATTCCTGATTGGTAAATTACTTTCTAACAACCTGATCAACCTTGGTCTTTATGATACGGTAAAAACACTGCTGGAAGAGAAAGGCCGCTCCCTTGCAGAGATTGAAGAATTAGAGATGGAACCTTCTTTAGGAAATGGAGGGCTTGGCCGCCTTGCTGCATGCTTTCTTGATTCCATTGCAACCTTAGGTCTGAATGGTGATGGTGTTGGTCTCAATTATCATTTTGGACTTTTTAAACAGGTCTTTGAAAATGATCTCCAAAAAGAAACACCAAATCCATGGATTACTGAAAACAGTTGGCTCACCAAAACAGACATCACTTATCCCGTTTCTTTTGGTGGTTTCACCGTCCAATCTCGTCTTTATGATATCGATGTTATTGGGTATGATAATCATACGACCAAATTACACTTATTTGATATAGAAAGCGTCGATGAAAGCATTGTCAGCGAAACCATCGACTTTAACAAAGAAGACATCCGTAAAAATCTTACCCTCTTCCTCTACCCGGATGATTCGGATGAAAAAGGTCGTCTCCTTCGTGTATATCAACAGTATTTTATGGTTTCCAATGCTGCACGATTAATAATTGATGAAGCACTTGAGAAAGGATCTAGCCTTCATGATCTTGCTGATTATGCAAGGGTACAGATCAATGATACCCACCCTTCCATGATTATTCCAGAATTAATCCGACAGCTTGCAGAACGTGGTATGCTTATGACCGAAGCTATCGACATCGTTACAAAAATGTGTGCATATACCAATCATACCATTCTTTCAGAAGCTTTGGAAAAATGGCCAATCCATTTCCTGGAGAAGGCAGTTCCTCAGCTTATGCCAATCATCAGAGAATTAGACAACCGAATTCGTCAAAAAGTAACCGATGAAAGCACATATATCATCAAGGATAACCTTATTCATATGGCTCATATGGACATCCATTATGGATATAGTGTAAACGGTGTAGCCTATCTCCATACTAAAATATTGAAAGAAACAGAGTTACACAATTTCTATCAGTTATATCCAGAGAAATTTAACAACAAAACGAATGGTATCACCTTCCGCCGTTGGCTCATGTCCTGTAATCCAGAATTATCTGCCCTTATTACAGAACTCATCGGCGATGGTTGGAAAAAGGATGCCTCTGAACTGGAAAAACTCCTTGAATATAAAAATTCTCCTACTGTACTTGCCAGACTTCTTTCCATAAAAACAGAAAAGAAAAAGCAACTTGCCAATTATCTGAAAGAAACACAAAATATCACAATCAATCCAGATTCCATCTTCGATATCCAGGTAAAACGACTGCACGAATATAAACGCCAGCAGTTGAATATCCTTTACGTTATTGATAAATATTTTGAAATCAAAGAGGGCAAACTTCCTGCAAAACCAATCACGGTACTTTTTGGAGCAAAAGCAGCACCAGCATACACGATTGCCAAAGATATCATTCATTTGATTCTTTGTATGCAGAAAGTAATTGCATCAGATCCTGATGTTTCTCCATATCTTAATGTTGTTATGGTGGAAAATTATAATGTAACCCTGGCAGAAAAAATGATCCCTGCCTGCAATATTTCAGAACAGATATCCCTTGCCTCTAAGGAGGCTTCCGGTACTGGCAATATGAAATTCATGTTAAATGGTGCGATCACTCTGGGAACCATTGATGGTGCCAATGTAGAAATCTGCGATCTGGTCGGCGAAGATAATATTTATTCTTTCGGAGAAAGTTCCGATGAAGTCATCTCTCGCTATGCCCGTGGCGATTACAACGCATCCTGGTATTATGAAAATAATGATCGAATCAAACGTGCTGTTGATTTTATCGTAAGTAAGGAAGTTCTCGCTGTCGGCGATGAATGGTTCCTGCGCCGTCTTCATGGTGAATTAATCCATAAAGACTGGTTTATGACTTTCCCTGATTTTGAGGATTATCGCCAGACAAGAAATAAGGCTTATGATGATTATTGTGACCTTAATGCTTGGACTCAAAAAATGCTGGTTAATATCGCAAAAGCTGGTTTCTTCTCATCTGACCGAACAATTCGTCAGTATAACGAAGAAATTTGGAAATTACATTAATATAAACAATAATAAAGCCAGCAAAAAAGAGGAGAAATGACATTTAGAAATCATTTCTCCTCGAAAAAGCAAGAAGTTCATGTTTTTAGTGAAGATGTAATGAGGGTAATGTTCATATGGTTCTGTAGCCTTGCCTCTTCTTTCCGATTTTGTTTTTATCTTCCATTAGCCTTATCTCCCTTATTCGATATCCTCAATCATATTTATAATCCTCTTCAGATTATCATCATCAAAATGCACATATGTTTTCCGCAGGACTTCTTCACTGTTTCCCAGAATCCGTGCAATTGTGTTCAGATCAATTCCATTCCTAAATAGTAAACTGGCACAAG
>JAZOTM010000007.1:0-24404 GCA_045657625.1 Lachnospiraceae bacterium | reverse complement strand
AATCGTGCAGCAGACGATGCAGCTGGACTTTCCATTTCTGAAAAAATGAGAAGCCAGATCAGAGGCTTGAACAAAGCTTCTGCAAATGCACAGGACGGCGTTTCTTTAGTACAGACCGCTGAAGGTGCATTAAATGAAACTCATTCTATCTTACAGCGTATGAATGAATTAGCTACACAGGCAGCTAACGATACCAATACATCTGTTGATAGAACCGCTATCAAGGCTGAAATTGATCAGTTAACATCTGAAATCGATCGTATCCAGTCAACCACACAGTTCAATACCATGAACTTGTTAGATGGTAGCTTCACAGGAAAGAATCTTCAGGTTGGTTCTTTGAACGGACAGAAGATTGAAATTAGTATCGATAACATGAATGCATCTTCTATCGGTGTGAAAGGACTTTCTGTTTCTAGCTACGCAGCAGCTGGAAGTTCTATGAAGAGAATTCAGAGTGCAATTGATAAGGTTTCTACACAGAGATCTACACTTGGTGCTGTTCAGAATCGTCTGGAGCATACAATTGCCAACTTGGATACATCTGCTGAGAATACACAGGCAGCTGAATCTCGTATCCGTGATACAGATATGGCTTCTGAAATGGTTACCTACAGCAAGAATAACATTCTTGCACAGGCAGGCCAGTCAATGCTTGCACAGGCTAACCAGTCTACACAGGGTGTATTGTCATTGCTTCAGTAATCAATATAAAACTACCGAAAGAGCCGGTTTTCCGGCTCTTTCTTTTTTTGTATAATAAGAAATTCCTTCGAATTTCTTATTATACAAAAAAGCGCTCCGCTATGGAAGCGCACGCGCGCGAGATGTAAATGTTGCATAAATGCAACCGCGCTTGGCGCGAGAATGTCGCATGCGACATTCTTTCTTGCATATTTTCGTACTATTTCATTTTTTTGCAAAAAGGGTTAAAGTATTTAAAAAGAGGTCCGATATATATAACAGTTAAGCAAACAGAACACAATAAAATAATGTAGAACGTTTCATCAAGGAGGAACAAAATTATGGTAGTACAGCATAACATGCAATCAATGAATGCCAACAGACAGTTGGGCATTACCACAAGCGCTCAGGCGAAATCTACAGAGAAGTTATCATCCGGTTACAAAATCAACAGAGCAGCGGATGATGCAGCAGGACTTTCCATTTCTGAAAAAATGAGAAGCCAGATCCGTGGACTTACAAAAGCTTCTTCTAATGCACAGGATGGTATTTCTTTGGTACAGACTGCTGAAGGTGCTTTGAATGAAACTCATTCTATTTTGCAGCGTATGAATGAACTTGCTACACAGGCTGCAAATGATACCAATACTTCCATCGACCGAAATGCAATTCAGTCTGAAATTGATCAGTTGGTATCTGAAATTGATCGTATCCAGTCAACTACACAGTTCAACACCATGAACTTATTGGATGGATCCTTCACCGGAAAGAATTTACAGGTTGGTTCTATTTGTGGACAAGCCATTGAAATCAGTATCGATAATATGGATGCAGCATCTATTGGTGTAAATGCACTTGCTGTTTCTTCTTTCTCAGCAGCAGGAAATGCAATGGCATTGATTCAGAGTGCCATCGATCAGGTTTCTACACAGAGATCTGTGCTTGGTGCAATTCAGAATCGTTTGGAACATACCATTGCCAATTTGGATACATCTGCTGAAAATACACAGGCAGCTGAATCTCGTATTCGTGATACAGATATGGCATCTGAAATGGTTAATTACAGTAAGAATAACATTTTGCAACAGGCAGGACAGTCAATGCTGGCACAGGCAAATCAGGCAACACAGGGTGTATTATCCTTACTGCAGTAATATAGAAATTTTGGGTTGGCAGGATAATCTGCCAACCCTTTTTTATATAATAAGAAATTCCTTCGAATTTCTTATTATATAAAAAGCGCTCCGCTATGGAAGCGCACGCGCGCGAGATGTAAATGTTGCATAAATGCAACCGCGCTTGGCGCGAGAATGTCGCATGCGACATTCTTTCTTGTATAATAGGAAATTTCGTTGAATTTCCTATTGCGCAAGCGACAAGCGTTTTAATTATTCAGCAATATACTTATGGAGGCATCATGGAAATAAGGCAAATTCAAGAACTTTTATATCAAGGAAAAACAGAAGAAGCATATCCGATCATCCAGCAGGTGGGAGATTGGATTTTTCAAGGCATGGAGGAAGCCTGGATACGTGGATTTGCTGAGGCATTTCAAAAGCAGGATCATTTGCGGGTGGCGGATTATCTGGAAGAAAAACAGCAGGGAATGCTTGATGTAAAAAAAGAAGTCCCTACATGGAAAATGGAGGGTTATACCTATCAGCTGGCACCCAAATTTTCTACGGATGCGTATGTGAATGCAGTATTGGCGCAACTTCCGGAGTTTACAGAGTTTGTAAATGTATTCATGTTTGGATATGGAGATGGAAGTGTTATTGAACAGTTGCTTTCTAAGATGCCGCAAAATGGCGTGTTATTAGTGGTGGATCCGGATGAAGAGATAAAAGAAAAAAACGAAATTGAAGATAAAAGATTGCTGGTACATCCATGGGATGCAGAAATTATGACGGATATGGTAGATTCTATTTTGAATTTCGGAGCAGTATCGCAAAATTTATTTTTGTATTTAACCCCCTATCATATTTTATTTGAAAACGAAGTCAGAACCTTTATAGACATCATCGAACAAGAAAAAGAAACGGTTCAAGTGTATCGGAATACCCAGGTGCGTTTTAAAGAACAATTGGGTGAGAATATTTTAAGTAATATGACTGCTTTTTTACATGCTTCAGATGTGGGGACACTTGTTGACACGATAAAGCAAGAAGATGTTTCCGATATTCCTGCAATTATTGTGGGAGCAGGGCCATCTCTTCCCAAAAATGTAGAGGTGTTAAAAGAAGCAGAGGGAAAAGCCTTTATCATATGTACAGATTCAGCGATTCGTACATTGTTAAATCATGGAGTGACTTATGATATAGCAATTACACTGGATCCGGTAAAACCGCTTTTTTTGTTTGAACATCCGGATACAGAGAAATATCCATTGTTGATGAAATTTTATGGGCAAAAGGAGATCCCAAAGAATTTTCATGGGAAATTGATATTTTCTGTAGATATAGCAGAAAATTTTGTGCGTGGGGTGGCAAAAACAAGTTGGGAGCATAGCGATCCGGTGCTTCAAACCGGAGGCTCCGTAGCTTGCGATGCCTATTCTTTGGCATTGCAATTAGGATTTCGCACTATTTTTTTCGTGGGAATGGATCTGGCTTTTACCGGAGGAGAATATCATGCAAAAGGAGCTTTTGATAATGGAAAAGGGATGGCGGATCCAAGTTCAACGGCGCCGCAATTATTTCCGGTAAAGGGAATGGATGGCAGGGAATTACAAAGCGATTGGCAAATGACTCGTTATCGCAAATGGTTTGAACGGGAAATTGCACTCCATGAAGAGTATTCGTTTGTAGATGCAACGGAAGGTGGTGCGTTGATAGAAGGAACGGAAATACTGCCCTTACATGAGGCGATTGAAAAATATGGTAAGAGAGTTTGGAACGCAAAAGAAGTGATGCAAAATTTGCCGCCAGCTTTTTCAGAAGAAAAATTAAGGGAATTTCAAGAGGGATTACCGGGCGTTCGACAAGAGATTCAAGAGTTTCAAGGATTGCTGGATCAGTATGAAAAAGCGTATCGAGATATGATTCTGTATCTAGATAAAAAGAAACCGGGAATTTCGGTGGAAAAGACAATGGCTACAATCCAGGAAGCAGGAGCATTGCAAGCCAATAATCCGACATTTTCTATGATAGAACCTTTTACCCACGTGGTAGAACAAAGCATGGAAAATATCTTAAATGATGAAAGCATCTCTATGCAAGCAGCATTAAAGAGTTGCATTCAAATTTTAGAACATTATCGGGAAATTTCCACAAGAATTTCAGAAGAAACAAAAAAATGGAGCCAGTGATGGCTCCATTTTTATGCCTGAAAAGCGAGAGTAAACATGGTTTCTAAGCGTTGTTCTAAGGTGTGATGGGCTTTCGTATATTGAAAACCGTTATCTGCGATTTCAAGTCGCTCTTTTTCATGTTCTAAGTAGTATGCAGTTAAATCGGTAAGTTCTTCTAAACTACTATATAAAATTAAATGTTCTCCCGGAATATAATTTTCACAAATTTCCGATTGGTAATTACTAATGGTAAAACCGCCGGCACCCAGGATATCAAAAATTCGCTGTGGAATGCCACTTCGGATGGATTTCGAAGTGGGATTTAAATTGATTTTGGAAAAATGAAAGGCCAAAGGCATTTCCGTTAGGGATTTAATAAAACCAAGGCTTTGGGTTTGAAAGTGCTTGGTATTACTTCCTGTATATAGAGCCAAGGGTAGCTTATGTTTTTCCAACAATGTAATCATGGCTTTACGCTCTAAGTAGGTAACGTGATTTCCTAGGTATAATTCAGAGAGAATCGCGGTATCCGAACAATCAAATTCCTCCGGTGGTGTGTAAAATCCCGGATAAGAAGCACGAAAGGCTTTGGCATAGGATGCCTGGATACATTCCTGTAAAAAAGAATAGCCATAAATGTGCATTTGTGCTTGGCACAGCCCTTCGAAAAAACCATCCAATTCCGGTGGGAGTGTGGCTTTGGCACGAAGATAAGGATCTTTCTCTTCGTAAAGAGAGCCAATAAAACAAATATCATGGCTAAATTTTTTTCGCTCGGAGGAAGAAGCCTGTTGAATTTGTTTTTCTAAGCGCTCTACATTGACACCCAATGGTAGATGAAAAATACATGCGGGATTGCGGGGGTGGAATGTCTGAAAATCTGTATAGTCGAATAAAAAGGTACGATTCCAAGGATTTTTTAAAGTATTGGAATACAATTCCATCACCGGAGAATCTACCGTCCAACTGATGTAGCGAATATGAAAAATGTTACATACAGAAGAGAGCACCGGAAAATAATTGATACTGAAAACGGCTTGATACTCTTTGGCTAATAAAGCATCAGATACCACGGAAATGGTTTCTTGTGGAGAGACTTCTTTATTTGTAATTTCTAGTTCAATGGTATGGACCTCATAGCCGAATTTTTGAAAGGTTTCCAAAAGATCCGGTTCACAAATGCTTCCATAGCGGTAAAAAAGAATACGCATAAAATTCCTTTCTGCAAATTCATAATTTTTTTGTAAAATCATGGGTTTCTCTATGTAAATATTATAGAATAAAAGATAGGAAAGGTTCAATGACAGTTTCTATGGGAGGATGATTCATGGGCAAAAACAGTGTTGAGGAAATGAAACAATATATCTGGGAAGAAAGCGTATACTTTCGTGATCATATTGATGAAAAAAGATTGCTTGTTTTCTATGAAGAAATCACAAAAACAGATTTTTTGACCTGGAAAGAAAAAAATTTTCTTTGGCAGCAAATTGCCAGATGGTCTTTTATACATGGGGAATATGCAACTTCGGAAATATTTAAAAAACAGTGGTTGTTGGAACGGCAAGTAGTTCAAGAATTTCGGGAAGCTTTTTTGAAAGAAGAGATTGCCCCGATACCATTTCAGGAACGCAATCAAAAATTTGTGGTGATTATCACTTCACAAGTAATCGAAACAGGACATGGTCCTACAAAATCAGCGTTGGATCGTGCAGCATGTTTGCAGGATTTGGGATATCAGGTGTTGCTGATTAATACAGCGGAGTTGTTAACGTTAGAAGGGGAAATCCCTTTTGAGGAAGTGATAACCGGAAATTATGTGGATGAGTTATTGAATCAGGATATTTATGAGTGGAAGGAACATAAGATTCCATATTTTCAGTGTTATCAAAATATGCCAAATATGGAAGATATGGAAACCCTGTTTGAAACAATACGAAAGCTAAAGCCTTGTTTTGCTATGGAAATTGGAAATCAAAGTTTGTTGGCAAAATGTGTGGATGCGCTTATTCCGGTGGTGTCTATTTCCATGGGCCCAAGTATTATCACTCCGTTTGAATCCTCTTATCAGACTTTGAATCATGAACTTGCGGAAAACGAAAAAGAGGTTTTTGCAGCTATGGGGGTGGGAGAAGAGCGTTTATTGCCGCTTCCCTTTACCTTTGGCATTAAGGAACCGAAAAGAAGATATCAAAAGGCAGAATTATATGTGCCGGAAGATGCATTTGTATCCTGTGTAGTTGGAGCTAGATTGGATGAGGATGTAACAGAGGAATTTTTACAATTTGCAAAACAAGTGGTTTCAGAAAAACACTATATGATTTTTATGGGAATTTGGCCAAAGTATGAGGAAGTGATGGCAAGCCATGAAGAACTTCGCCCGTATTTGAAATACTTGGGAATGCAGGAGGATGTGGCTGGAATTATGTCTTCCATTGAACTGTATATTAATCCAAGACGAAGAGGCGGAGGAACCTCCGCAGTGGAGGCCATGGCACAGGGAATACCGGCATTAACCATTGACTATGGGGATGTCGCCTTAAACGTTGCTCCGGAGTTTTTATGTAAGGATTATGGAGAGATGCTGGCTCAAATTCGTCGTTATGAAACAGATGTGGCATATTACGAAGCGGCGCAAGAAATCGCAAGCAAAAGGGCAGAATATATGTTAGACACCAAAGGGGCTATGCGAGATTTATGCAAACAGGTTTATGAAAAAGAAAAACTAAAGGATTCTTTGAAATAGCCGATATAACTTCTATAAGGAGGGTATTTCCATGACAAATACAAGAGTAGAAGAAAAAGAAGCATTACAGGCATTGGTGGACTACAGTCCAAAACTTATTCGTGGCATGCAGGGTGTATCCGACGAGTTGGCAGGAGATTGGAAACCGGATACAGAAGAATACCTTTTGAGTGTGATTAAGGGTATGAACTGGGAATTACAGGTATTAAATGGCACCTTAGATTACTTAAATGAAGAAGAACAGTTATTGGATAAAGAGAAATACAACGAGGCTTTAAAACGATTTAATGAATCTTATCAGAATAAGGATTATGAAGCTTTATCCGAAAACTTGCGTTCTGAAGTGATTACTTTATTCGTAGAATTAGAAGAAATCGCAAAACAGAAAATGGCATAAGAGTAAGAAATAAAAAAACTGTGGTAGGTTTCTACCACAGTTTTTTATATAATAGGGGTATCAAGGAAAGAATGGAGCGAAGGGCATGGAAAAGGAGTTGCCAATCCTAATTTTTTTAGGAGAGGATATTTGTTACAATACCTTAAATGAATTTGCACTGGATTTTGGAACTGCCTTGGAAAAAAAGGGAAAAACAGTCCGCTATTTTGATATTACCAGGCAAAAACAGGAAATCACTTCCTTGTTTGATGAGAAATTTGAAGCGGTAATTGGATTTCAAGCGGTGTTGTTTTTTACCTATTTGGAAAGTGCCAAATGTAATTTGGTAGATTTCATACAAGGGCCAAAATACTGTATGTGGGTAGATCATCCCGTAGGAATGGCAGAATTTGCAAACCGAATTCCGAAAGATTTCTATTTACTTACCCATGACCGCGATTATATTTCCTTTGCTGAAAAGTATTATAGGGATATAAAAGAAGTATTTTTACTGCCGCCTGGTGGCGTGGAAAAACCGGAGGCGTCGTTGCCCTGGAATCAACGAGAATACGAGATGGTATTTGTAGGTACCTACGTGGATTATCGCAAATATTTTTCGGATATACACAATGAAAATAGGCAATTACGGTTTTTGGCAAATCGATTTTTAGCAGAGATGCGAAAACATCCCAATGAACCTGCAGAACAGGCACTCGAACAGGCTTTGAAGAAACAAGGATTTTCGGTAGAAGGTCGGGAATTCGCAAATCTGCTTTGGGGGATGCGCACAGTGGTTTATTGTGTGAAGGCCTATTATCGAGAAAAAATCGTAGCACTTTTATTACAAGAAGGATTTTCCATAGAAGTCTATGGGGGTAGCTGGAAGAAAAGCCCTTTTGCCACCCATGCGGGCTTACATATCCATAAAGAAGTGACCCGTAAGGAGGCATTGCTGGAAACGGGTAAGTCCCGAATGGCATTAAACATTATGTCTTGGCATAAGGATGGTTTTACCGAGCGTGTAGCAAATTCTATGCTTTGCAAAACGGCGTTTGTCAGTGACAAAACACGCTGTTTGGAAGAACAATATGCGGATGAAAAAGAGATACTTTTATTTGATTTAGAACATTTGGCAGAACTTCCAAAGAAACTTCGAAAAAATGAAAAACACTTGGAAACCATAGGGAAAAACGGATACGAAAAAGCAAAAAAAGAGGATACGTGGGAACAGAGAGCAGACCTCTTTTTACAATATTATTTAAGGGAAACAACATGACAGAACGATTGATTTTTATAACCGGATTTCATGATACATTGGATTTGTATACCAAGGAATTTGTGAAATTTTTTGAAAAGCGAGAAGCGGATATCTTAATATGCGATGGTACCGAAGAAGCCTCTATGAAAAAAGGAATTTTGGAATTTGCAGCAGAACCGGTGACAGCAGCAATCTGCTTTAATAATATTGGATACTCCCTGGAATTGACGGCAGAAAAAAATATTTGGGATACCTTGGAAATCCCTTATATCAATATATTAATGGACCATCCATTTCATTACAGCAAAGCTTTAAAAGAGGCACCGCAACAGGAAATTTTGCTTTGCATGGATGAAAATCATGTGGCTTATGCAAAACGGTTTTATCCAAACATTAGGAAAGTTGGATTTTTGCCCCATGGAGGAATTTGGACAGGGAAAGAGCCGAAGCCTTTGGTGGAACGAAGCATGGAGTTGTTTTATGCCGGCGGGCTTTCACGTGTGGTAGCGCAGGGTTTGATTCCGGATATGTCAAAAGTGATAGACTTCGATGCCCTGGATTTAAGCCGTTATGCATTGGAACAGCTTTCTTCTTATCCGGGAAAGACGACAGAAGAAGTCATTCAAGAGTATTTAGAATCCCACGGAGTCAACTATGGGGATGAAAAATTAGAGCAAACAATACATCAGTTTCGTTTTTTAGATTCTTTTGCAGTTTCCTTTTATCGGGAAAATTTGTTGCGGTTATTGGCAGAAGCAGGTTTTGCATTATTTCTCTGTGGAAGAGGATGGGAAGCCTGTGAGTGGACAGAACGAGAAAATGTGCATCTTATGGGGTATATTCCGGCAGAGGAAATTCCGGAATATATGGGGGATGCAAAGGTTGTACTTAATACCATGACTTGGTTTAAAAAGGGTGCGCATGATCGCATTTACAATGGGATGTTGGCAGGCAGTCTTGTGGTATCGGATGAATCAACGTTTGTGAATGCCGGCATCAAAAAGGAAGAAGAGGCACTGCTGTTTTCTTTGCCGGAGATAGAGTTATTGCCACAAAAGTTAAGAGAAATTCTGGACAAACCGGATGCTGCACAGCAGATAGCCACGAATGGATATCATAAGGCAAAAAAAGAAGATTTATGGAGTTTTAGAATAGAGGAGTATATAATGCCATGGTTCAAAGCGGAAGAGTCAGTGTGATAATGCCGGTGTATAATGGGGAAGCATATTTGAGAGAAGCATTGGATTCTCTGTTGGCACAATCTTTGCAGGACTTGGAAATCCTGGCAGTGAATGATGCATCTACGGATGGAAGTCTTGCGATTTTAAAAGAATATGAACCAAAATTTTCCGGAAAACTACGAATATATACCTTGGAAAAAAACAGTGGTGCCGGCGGTGCAAGAAATAAAGGAATTATGGAATCTACAGGAGAATATCTCGCCTTTTTTGATTGTGATGATTTGGCAACTCCTCAAATGTATGAAAAAATGCTGGAAGTTGCCAAGTCTGGGAATTATGATATGGTAGATTGTGGCTATTACAGACAGGAACGAGATGAGGCGCGGTTACACACAGCCGATGAGGATACCGGTACATTAAATGTGGAAAAAAAGAGACATTTGATCGTTGGCGGTGGATATCTTTGGTCCCGTTTGGTGCGCAGAGAGTTGTTTTTCCCAAAAGGGGAACAAGTGTTATTCCGTAAAAAGGTAACTCTCGAGGATTCGGAAATTTTAAATTATTTGATTATGGCAGCAAAATCGGTGGGCTCGGTAAAGGAAATATTGTATATGTACCGAGATATGCCGAATTCCTTTTCTAAGGTATCGAAACAGGATGGATATTACAAAAATTTATATCGCGCCATGAAGGCGAATTATGAATTGCTACATGGACTTCCGGATTATGAGGGAGTGAAAGATGCGATAGAATATGAGATTCTTCATATGTATGATTTGGCAGTGTTGGCATGTTTACAAGGCTGGATTGAGAAAAAAGGAAATGTTTCGGTAGAGGAAAAAGAGGAATTGCTACGCAGAATGTGTTCTTTACGGGACTTGAAAGAGAAAATCGTTTCAGGAACTTACGATGAAAATGTATATGTACAGGAAAAAATTACGCCTACAGATATTCAGATTATGAAATGGAATGATCGGGATAGTGAAGGCTTATTACAGGCGGTATTATGACAAAAAAAGAAAGAGTGAAAGAAATTTTAAAGCGTTTGGATACGGCATATGGAATTGATCAGATTTGTTATTTGCACTACGAAACGCCCTGGCAACTTTTGTTTGCTACAATATTAAGCGCGCAGTGTACAGACGCCAGAGTCAATATTGTGACAGAAACGCTTTTTAAAAAATATGATTCCTTAGAAAAATTTGCGGCAGCGGATCAAGCAGAAATGGAACAGGATATTCATGCTACCGGCTTTTATCATAATAAGGCGAAGAATATCATTGCTTGTGCCAATATTTTAGTAAAGGAATATCACGGAGAAGTGCCGAGAAGCATTGAGGAGTTGACAGCACTTCCCGGAGTGGGACGAAAAACGGCAAATGTAATTCGTGGAAATATATATCAAGAACCCAGTATTGTTGTAGATACCCATGTAAAGCGGATTTCACAAAAGTTGGGAGTGACAAAGGAGACGGAGCCGGAAAAAATAGAGATGGATTTGATGAAAGTGTTACCTAAGGACCATTGGATTCGCTGGAATATGCAAATCATTACTTTAGGGCGTCAAATTTGTATCGCAAGAACGCCAAAATGTGCAGATTGTTTTTTACAAGACGTTTGCCAAAGTTCCGGAAAATAGGAGAAAAAATGAAAGACTATACAGTAATTGATTTGGAAATGACAGGAATGAACCCGAAGACGGATCATATTTTGGAAATCGGTGCAGTTCAGGTTCGAAATCATAAAATAGTGGATCGTTTAAATTTGTTGATTAATCCCGGGATTCCGATTCCGGAGCTAATTGTGGAATTGACGGGGATACAAGATGCGGATGTGAAGGATGGATACCAGCAGGAAGAAGCCTTTCGAATTACGGAAGCATTTCTTGGAGATGACATTTTAGTAGGGCATAGTATTATTTTTGATTATAGTTTTTTGAAACAACAGGCAATCAACTTAAAAGTACCATTTGAAAAACGGGCAGTGGATACCTTGAAACTGGCCCGTCATTTTTTGCCTGAGGAACAAAAAAAGTCCTTGGAAGCATTGTGCTATTATTATCAGATTCCGAGGGACCATGGGCATAGAGCTGTTTATGATGCGGAAATGACTTATGCGTTATATGAAATATTGGAACGGGATTATTTGGAAAAAGATGAGGAAGCTTTTGTACCGACACCGTTGATTTATAAGGCAAAAAAACAAACACCGGCATCTCCGGCGCAGAAACGTAGATTAAAAGAATTGTTAGAGTATCATCATTTAGAAATAGGAATTCCCTTTGACACCCTGACTAGAAGTGAAGCATCCAGACAAACAGATCGCATCATTTCTCAGTATGGCAGAATGCCAAAGGGAACCAATCATTCCTCAGCTACTTCAAAAAAATCCGTGGATTCGTGAATTTTTTTCATAATTACGGATTTATTGTATTCATTTAGATGTTGACTAGCCATGTCGGCAAGATTTGGAATAAGCGCTTCTTGACCGTTGGCTTTATAATATTCCATGAGTGTGGTATAATTTCCCGCAAGGTCTGTTGGAAGAGCAATTCCACGTTCTAATACATGGATTCCTTCTTGGGTAAATCCTTTTTCGTATAGGAGTTTTCCATATTCGTAGATGGTTTTTTCCAAGGATGCGTAAATTTGCTCTAGTTCAATGAGCGCATCCAGGTTTTGCGGACCGTACTGTAATTTTAAATCGGTATTCGATAACCCGTTGAGATTCAGCATTTTTTGCTCAGAAAGGTAAGTTAATTTTTCTTCGTAGGAGATGAGTTCTAAATCATCGCTGATTCCAAAAGGAAGTCCTTCTGTGGAAAATTCATAGTATGAAATTGTGTCTAAATTTACTTTTCGAGTGTTGTTTGCTTCGTTTTCACGGCTCCAGAAATCAGAGAGCATTTTTTTCTCTGCACGTGTGGACCGATTGCGAAGTACGGATAATACAATTACAAATGTTAAAAAAAATGTAAAAAACGGAAAAATCATAAATCACCTCATGAAAGGAGTTAGTATGCGTAAAGTAAGTCATGAAAAGAAAAAAAGAATTTTAGCCGCAGTGATGGCATTTTTGCTGATAGGTTCTATGGTAGTAACCTTTATTTTATCAGCCTTCATTGTTTGATAGGTTAAATATACTAAAAACCAAGATTTCAGTCAAATGTATTCCGTGTTTTTGCACCTTGAAATACGTTGCTTCTTTGATTTAAAATAGAGAAATTAGAGGGTGAATGATATGAAAAAGAAAATAGGAGTTATTTGTGCTGTTACAGCAGTTGTGGCAGCAGGTATTTTATCAACAAATTTTGTACAGGCAGAAGAAAGAACCGTAATCCCGGATAATATTACCATCGGTGGAGTCGATGTATCCGGAATGACACCGGAAGAAGCCGAAGCAGCAGTAGAAGAAAGTGTTGCAAATTATGAAAGCGCAACGTTTACACTTGCGGTAGAAGATCAGAGTATTACCGCCAGTGGAGAGGATATTGGCCTTACTTGGTCCAATACACAGATTGTAGAGACTGCTTTAAATTATGGAAATTCCGGAAATCTTTTGTCCAGATATAAAAATCAAAAGGATTTAGAGGAAAATGGAAAGGATTTTGATTTGGTATTTACCGTAGATACAGATACGGCAACTGCCTTTTTGGAAGCACATGCCTCTGAATTAAACGTGGAAGCGGTTGATACCGGACTTACCAGAGAAAATGGAACCTTCGTAGTTGTAGAAGGCCAGGAAGGAATCGAAATCAACGTAGCAGATTCTGTCACCGCCATTCAAACATATTTAGCGGATTCTGAATGGAATGGAGATGATGTGACCATTACCTTGGCTGCAGAAATCACAGAGCCGGAAGGAACTGCAGAGGAATTGGCGAAGGTACAGGATTTGTTGGGAAGTTATCATACAGATTTCAGTAGTTCTTCTGCAGCAAGATGTGCGAATATTGAAAACGCAACCGGATTTATTAATGGTTCTGTTGTATATCCGGGAGAAGAGTTTTCTGTATATGATGTGATTGGACCTACCGATGAAACCAATGGTTATGAACTTGCCGGCGCGTATGAAAACGGAACTACCGTAGAAGCCTATGGTGGTGGCGTATGCCAGGTTTCTTCTACACTTTACAATGCAGTTTTATATGCAGAATTAGAAGTAACACAGCGTTCCAACCATTCTATGATTGTTACCTATGTGGATCCTGCCAGAGATGCAGCAATTGCAGGTGATTACAAGAACTTTAAGTTTGTGAATAATACAGATGCACCGATTTATATCGAAGGATATGTATCCGGAAAAGTGGTTTACTTCAATATTTATGGAGAAGAAACCAGAGATTCTAATCGTACAGTTACTTACGAATCCAAGATTGTTGCGCAGGAAGACCGTACATATACCTTTACCGCATCTTCAGATGCCATTGGATATATTGCAAATACTCAGTCTGCACATATTGGAAAAACAGCAGAGCTTTGGAAAATTGTTACGGTGGATGGAGTAGAAGAATCCAGAGAAAAGGTAAATACCAGTAAATATAATGGTTCTGCACAGGCAGTAACAGTAGGAACCGGTACAGATAATCCGGAAGCGGCAGCAGCAATGGAAGCAGCTCTTGCAACAGGAGATGCTTATACGATTTACTCAACCATTGCTACTTATGCAACGGATGAAACTTCGCAAGCAAATGCAGCAGCCAAGGCCCAAGCGGTGTTAGCGGAACGCGCACAGACGGCAGCTGTAAATGCAGCAGCCAGTGGTACAAGTACTACGACTGAGACTACTACAGATACCACCACGGATACTACAACAAGTGAAACAACAGATGGAGTTTAAAGAATGAAAATTGGGAAATTACCGGAACCGGTTTTAAAACGCTCCGTGCTAAAGCAATTACATACCAGAAGAGATGAAGTGATTTTAAGCGCAGCCATAGGAGAGGACTGCGCTGCTTTGGCATTAGAGCCGGATGAAATGCTGGTGCTTTCTACGGACCCGATTACGGCGACGGCAGAGAATATTGGGGAACTGGCGGTGTTAATTACCGTGAATGATTTGGCCAGTTCCGGAGCAGAACCGATTGGGTTGATGCTGACAGTATTATTACCGCCACGCGTGCGGGAAGCAAAATTAAAGGCAATGATGGAACAGGTAGAAGAAGCCTGTGCAAAGGCAAATGTACAGGTGCTTGGAGGACATACAGAAGTCACAGAAGTGGTAAACCAAATTTTGGTTACGGTCTGTGGTGTTGGAAAAGCAAAAAAAGATGGTTTGGTTTTTACCTCCGGAGCAAAACCTGGAATGGATATCATCGTTACAAAGTGGATTGGTATTGAAGGTACCGCAATTATAGCGAAAAAGAAGGAAGAAGAGTTGTTGCAACGTTTTCCGGAAAAATTTGTTGCGGATGCGCAGAGCTTTCGAGAATATCTATCCGTACAGAAAGAGGCGGCAGTGGCCGTGAAGTCCGGCGTTGGAGCAATGCATGATGTGACCGAGGGCGGAATCAACGGTGCTCTATGGGAAATGGCAGAAGCCTCCGGTGTTGGACTGGATATTGATTTGAAAAAAATACCACTTCGTCAAGAAACCGTAGAAATTTGTGAGCATTTTGGACTAAATCCATACGATTTGATTAGTAGCGGTGCCATGTTAATGGCCGCAGCAGACGGAAATCAGTTGGTAAAGGATTTGGAAGAGGCGGGAATACCTGCGACTATTATAGGAAAAGCTACAGATGGAAATGATCGTATCTTACGAAATGGAGAAGAAAAACGATTTTTAGAACCGCCGAAAGCGGATGAAATTTATAAAGTATCCTAGAGGAGATAGGAAGGAGAAGACAGGTATGAGAGAAAAAATTTTGACTTACATCGAAAAAAATAGTCGCGCTGATGTGAAAGATTTGGCGATTATGTTGGGGGTAGATGAAGCGACAGTGGCGGCGGAGCTTGTGGCAATGGAGCAAGAGCACGTCATTTGTGGATATCATACAATTATTAATTGGGATAAAACAGAAGTAGAAAAAGTAACTGCAATGATTGAAGTCCGTGTTACTCCACAAAGAGGCATGGGATTTGATAAAGTAGCAGAGCGTATTTATAACTATCCGGAAGTACATTCCGTTTATTTGATTTCCGGAGGATTTGATTTAATGGTGACATTGGAAGGAAAGACATTACGTGAAGTCTCTCAGTTTGTTTCTGAAAAGTTGTCTACTTTGGATTATGTCCTTAGCACCAAGACAAATTTCATTTTAAAGAAATACAAAGATCACGGAACCGTTATTTCTGAACCTACAAAAGATGAAAGGCAGTTGATGACACCATGAGAAATCCACTATCAAAAACAATTACAACAATTCAACCATCCGGCATTCGTAAATTTTTTGATATTGTCAGCGAAATGGAAGATGCCATTTCACTTGGCGTAGGTGAGCCGGATTTTGATACCCCTTGGTTTATCCGTGATGAGGGTATTTACTCCTTGGAAAAAGGCCGTACCTTTTATACAAGCAATGCTGGTTTAAAGGAATTAAAGGTTGAAATTTCCAATTATTTAAAGAGAAAATATGATTTGTCTTATGACTACAAAAATGAAATTATGGTCACTGTTGGAGGTAGCGAAGCAATTGATATTGCCATGCGTGCCATGTTAGATCCGGGAGATGAGGTTTTAATCCCACAACCGAGTTATGTGTCCTATGAACCATGTGCAATTTTGGCAAATGGAACACCGGTGATTATTGAGTTAAAGGCAGAAAATGAATTCCGTTTGACTGCAGAAGAAGTATTAGAAGCAGTGACGGATAAGACAAAACTTTTGGTATTGCCATTTCCAAACAATCCTACCGGAGCGATTATGGAGCGAAAGGATTTGGAAAAAATCGCAAAAGTAGTAGAAGAAAAAGATCTCTATGTATTGAGCGATGAGATTTATTCGGAACTGAGCTATGGAGAGGAGCCGCATGTATCCTTTGCAAGCTTGCCCGGAATGAAAGAACGCACGATTACCATCAATGGTTTTTCAAAAGCCTTTGCGATGACCGGTTGGAGACTTGGTTATGCTTGCGGACCGGAAGTGATTTTGTCACAGATGTTAAAGATTCATCAATTTGCAATTATGTGTGCGCCGACAACCAGCCAGTATGCGGCAGTGGAAGCATTGAAGCGTGGGGATGAGGATGTCGCAAGAATGCGCGATGAATATAATGGAAGACGTAGATATTTGTTACATCGTTTCAAAGAAATGGGCGTAGAATGTTTTGAACCGTATGGTGCATTTTATGTTTTCCCAAGTATCCAGAAATTTGGAATGACTTCCGAAGAATTTGCAACGCGATTGTTGCAGGCAGAAAAAGTGGCAGTTGTACCGGGTACAGCATTTGGCGCATGCGGAGAAGGATTTATTCGTATTTCCTATGCATATTCTTTGGAAAATTTAAAAATTGCACTGGATCGTATAGAAAAATTTATTCAAACCTTAAGTTAGGAATGTTATGTTAAATATTGTTTTATATGAGCCGGAAATCCCGGCAAACACAGGAAATATCGGTAGAACATGTGTAGCTACCAATACGAGATTACATTTGATTGAGCCTTTGGGCTTTCAATTGACAGAAAAGAATTTAAAACGTGCAGGTATGGATTATTGGAAAGATTTGGATGTACATACCTATATCGATTATCAAGATTTTCTGGAAAAGAATCCGAATGCTAAGATTTATATGGCAACCACAAAGAGTGAAAAGAAATATACCGATGTTTCTTATGAAGAAGATTGCTATATCATGTTTGGAAAAGAGAGTGCCGGAATTCCGGAGGAAATTTTAGTGGAAAACAAGGAAACTTGTGTACGTATTCCGATGTTCGGAGAATCCAGATCTTTGAATTTATCCAATTCCGTTGCGATTGTTTTGTATGAAGCATTGCGACAAAATGATTTTTCCGGATTAAATACGGAAGGACACTTACATCGTTTAAGTTGGTAGGAGAAAGATGGGAATCATAAAAGCAAAAGATCTTGTACATGAATATATTCGTAGAGATGAAGAAGGCAATGTAGAAGGCATTGAAACTGCTTTAAACCAAGTGAATTTGGAAGTGGAAGCAGGGGAATTTATTGCGATTCTTGGACACAATGGTTCCGGAAAATCTACACTGGCGAAACACATCAATGCGTTGTTAATCCCTACAGAGGGCACTTTGTGGGTGGATGGTATTGATACCAAGCCGGAAGAAAACTGGCTATCTGTAAGACAAAGTGCAGGAATGGTATTCCAAAATCCGGACAATCAGATTATCGCTACGGTAGTAGAAGAAGATGTGGCCTTTGGACCGGAGAATATCGGAGTCCCAACGGAGGAAATTTGGACACGTGTGGAAGAAAGCTTGAAGTCTGTCGGAATGTATCAGTATCGTACGCATTCTCCTAACAAGTTGTCCGGAGGACAAAAACAGCGTGTGGCCATTGCCGGTGTTATGGCGATGGAACCAAAATGTATTGTTTTGGATGAGCCCACGGCCATGTTGGATCCTACAGGACGAAAAGAAGTATTGAAGGCTGTGCATGAATTAAATCGAAAAAAAGGTGTTACAGTTATTTTGATTACTCATTACATGGAAGAAGTTGTGGATGCAGATCGTGTTATTGTAATGGAAAAAGGGAAAGTGGTGATGCAAGGCACGCCACGCCAGATTTTTTCTCAAGTGGAGGCTTTGAAACAGTATCATTTAGATGTTCCACAGGTGACTTTGTTGGCTTATGAATTAAAACAAGCGGGAATGCCACTGCCCGATGGAATTCTTACCATTGAGGAACTCGTGGATTCGTTAAAAAGAATTGCAGGCTAGGAGCAAAAAATGTCAATTATCTTAGATAAAGTAAATTATATATATAGTGAAGGCACTGGATATCAGATTCAGGCATTGACCGATATTAATTTAAAAATTGAAGATGGACAGTTTATTGGTATCATCGGACATACCGGCTCCGGAAAGTCTACTTTGATACAGCACATGAATGGTTTGACGAAAGCCACCAGTGGTGGAATCTATTACAATGGTGCGGATATTTATGATGAAGATTACAACTTGCGTGAATTAAGAACAAAGGTTGGTTTGGTATTCCAGTATCCGGAACATCAGTTGTTTGAGACAACGGTGTTGGCAGACGTCTGTTTTGGACCGAAAAACCAGGGCTGCGATGAAAAGGAAGCGACCAGAAGAGCAATAGAAGCCTTGGATAGTGTAGGATTTCCGAAGGATATGTTTTATGATTCTCCGTTTGAATTGTCTGGAGGACAAAAACGACGCGTTGCCATAGCCGGAGTGCTTGCTATGAAACCGGACGTTTTGATTTTAGATGAACCGACTGCCGGACTTGATCCGAAAGGACGGGATGATGTGTTGCATTTAGTGGCTAAACTGCACAAAGAGCAGCATATGACCATTATTTTAGTTTCTCACAGTATGGAGGACGTGGCTAAATATGTGGACCGTATCATTGTGATGGACAAAGGCCATGTCCGCTTTGATGGAGCGCCGAAGGAAGTTTTTTCCTATTACAAAGAATTAGAAGAAATGGGACTTGCAGCTCCACAGGTGACATATGTGATGCAAGAATTGAAAAAAGCAGGATTTGATGTGGATACACAAGCAACAACTGTGGAAGAAGCAAAACAGGAGATATTGAAAAAATTATGTTAAGAGATGTCACGATTGGTCAATATTATCCGGCAGAATCAGTAATCCATTCTTTGGACCCTCGCGTAAAATTAGTTGCGACACTGATTTATATTATTACGTTATTCGCCTACCATGGCCCGGTTGCATTAGGGATATGTGCCTTATTTTTAATCTGGGTGGTGTGGCTATCGAAAGTGCCGGTTGGATACATTTTAAGAGGCTTAAAAACAATTATGGTGATTTTGATTATCACCGCAGCCATTAATCTGTTTTTGACGCAAGGAACGGTAACCTATTGGTCTTATGGATTTTTAAGAATTACAAATACCGGTGTGAAGACAGCGGTAACCATGGTGATTCGTTTGATCTTTTTGATTATGGCTACTTCTATTATGACGTTAACTACAACCCCAAATCAGTTGACGGATGGTTTAGAGACAGGGTTGCGTTATTTTAATAAGATTGGCGTTCCGGTACATGAAATTGCGATGATGATGTCTATTGCGCTTCGTTTCATTCCGATATTGACGGAGGAAACAGATAAAATCATGAAGGCGCAGATGGCCAGAGGAGCAGATTTTGAAACCGGTGGATTGATAAAAAAAACAAAGGCAATGATTCCTTTGTTGGTTCCGCTGTTTGTCTCTGCATTTCGAAGAGCAAATGATTTGGCTATGGCAATGGAAGCAAGATGTTATCATGGTGGTGAAGGACGTACGAAAATGAAACCGCTTCATTACAGTGAGGATGATAGAGACGCTTATATTATTTTGTTTTTGTACTTGCTTGCTGTGATTTTAGCTAGCGTAGTTTGGTCTCAGTTATTTGCAAAGTAAGAGGAACTATGAAAAGAATATGTTTAAAGGTGGCCTATGAAGGGACTGCGTACTGCGGCTGGCAAGTGCAACCAAATGGCGAAACCATAGAAGGTGTATTGAATCAAAATTTGTCAGAACTGTTACAAGAGGAAATTCAAGTGACGGGAGCGAGTCGCACAGATGCTGGAGTACATTCCAAAGGAAATATAGCGATTTTTGATACAAATACCAGAATACCGGCGGAAAAAATTGCCTATGCATTGAATCAAAGATTGCCGGAAGATATTGTTGTGCAGTGGTCGAAGGAAGTAGCAAGCGATTGGCATCCAAGACACTGTAATAGCAAAAAGACCTATGAATATCGTATTTTAAATGCGAGCATGCGAGATCCGGAGTTTCGAAGAACGACTTATTTTTGCCATCATCATTTGAATTTGGTAGAGATGCAGAAGGCTGCGTCCTATTTTTTAGGAGAACATGATTTCAAAAGTTTTTGCTCGATTCATACGCAGGCAGAAACCACGGTTCGGACAATTTATGACTTACAAATAACTCAGGATGCGCACCATATTATTACCATACGAGTGACAGGAAATGGGTTCTTGTATAATATGGTACGAATTATAGCCGGGACCTTGATTCAAGTGGGAGAAGGCAGAATTGTACCCCAAGAAATACAAGGGATGATAGAAGCTCAAAATAGACAGGCTGCTGGGCCTACAGCACCTGCATGCGGCTTGACTATGATAGGAATTGAATATGAAGAAAACTATTGACAATAGACATAGAAAAATATATACTATCTTAGTCTGAGTGTAGTTTGGAAATGTATCTATTCTTCTCAAATAGGTGCATTTACCTTATGGGAATCTTCCACTTTTCCCATAAGCAGATATATATTGTTGTTAGGAACGATAGAGGTTGGTAGCGCCCGGTACACGCGAAGATTTCGAAGAGTTCCAAATTTAAGGAGGAAAACCAATGAAGACATTTATGGCAAGTGCTGATACCGTTGAAAGAAAATGGTATGTAGTTGACGCTGAAGGACAGACATTAGGACGTTTAGCATCAGAAGTTGCTAAGGTTTTAAGAGGCAAGAATAAAGCAATCTTTACACCACACGCAGATACCGGTGATTATGTAATCGTTATCAATGCTGAAAAGATTGCAGTAACAGGAAAAAAATTAAATCAGAAAATGTATTACAGCCATTCCGACTATGTTGGTGGTTTAAAAGAAACTAGCTTGAAGGATATGCTTGCTAAGCATCCGGAAAGAGTTATCGAGCATGCAGTTAAGGGAATGCTTCCAAAGGGAACACTTGGTTCTGCAATGTACAAGAAGTTATTCGTTTATGCTGGACCTGATCACAAGCATGCAGCTCAGAAACCAGAAGTATTGACATTTTAATTAGGAGGGAAATACATTGGCTAAGACATCTAATAAGTATTATGGAACAGGTAGAAGAAAATCATCTGTTGCAAGAGTATATTTAGTACCGGGAACCGGTAAAATCACAATCAACAAAAGAGATATTGATGAATATTTCGGACTTGAAACCTTAAAGGTTGTAGTTCGTCAGCCACTCGTTGCTACTGAAAACTTAGATAAGTTTGACGTACTTGTAAACGTTAAGGGTGGTGGATATACAGGACAGGCTGGAGCAATCCGTCACGGAATCGCTCGTGCATTACTTACTGTAGATGCAGATTTCAGACCTGTATTAAAGAGTGCTGGATACTTAACAAGAGACCCACGTATGAAAGAAAGAAAGAAATACGGTCTCAAAGCTGCACGTCGTGCACCACAGTTCTCAAAGAGATAATCTTTCGAGATTCGAAAAGAATTTACAAACCTCAGAAACTCAGTGTTTCTGGGGTTTTTCTTTTATCTATAATTGTATTCAGTTGTGGTGAAACGCAGAAAATTTTGTACCGTAAACAGCGAGTAAACAGCAGGTAGACAGCAAAATTCTCAAGCCTTAGATTTTGTTAATTGCTTCTACCAGAGACTGGATATCAAGGTGTGTGTACACTTTCTCTGTCAGAGACATTGCTCCGGAGTGTCCTACGATTTTCTTGATCATTGTTGGATCCACATGAGCTTCCGCCAGCATTGATATGCAGGTGTGCCTAGTATCATGAGGATTGTGTTCCATACCAAGGTTTTCTATTAGTGGTGTCCAGTAGCTGTCTTTATAGTTCCTGTAGGTGAATTTTTTGTTGTCATCTGTGTGAAGAAGGTATTCACAGTCAGAGGATTCATACCAGGCTTTGTAGAATGGTAGAACCTTATCTGCTATAGGAACCTTTCTGATACCATTTTCAGTCTTACTTAGTATCACATCGAAATACTGTTCTTCAAGATGAACATTTTTCTTTTCCAAATCCAGTAGTTCAGATATTCTACAGCCGTTGTAAATCAGCATCAGTACTGTCTGGTAGAACGGATCATCCTTGAGTTCCCATAGCCTGTCAATCTCAGCTTTTGAAAAGATATCTCTCTCAACCTTATTTGGATTTTTGTCCTTATACTTGAGGATATCTACAAATTCGGAATAGTCCTTGTTACAGATATCGTTCTTAAGGGCATAATCGTAAAGCTGGTTGAAAAGGACTTTGATCTTACGGAGTGTAGGATAATTTTTTCTGCAGGTATCAATGACATTCTGAAGCTCTGCCAGCCTTATATCTCTAAAAGTTTTGTTGTAAAGGGTGCCACATACGTTATATGAGGCTGTATACCCATGTACGTTGGATTTAGAGATGGCAGGATACTTTGCTTCAGACCAGGCATTATATACGTCTGTGAATGTCATTTTGGCTGCTTTTGTATCAAATGGATTCTGATGATAATCTGATAGCATTTGCAAGCCTTCCTGCTTGGTTTCAGCATATCCTATGACATTGTACGTCTGCTTTTTGGTACCTTTTTCCGGATCAATGGTCCATCCTGTGGTTACTCTTACCATATAGGGCTTTCTGCGTTTCCCGGACATTTTCATAACACTTCCATATCCGTTTGGTAATTTCAAATAATATCGACCTCCTTTGATGCTCAGGTAATTTATGAAAAAGGGGATAGTCCCTTAATCACCTTTCTTATCGGGCAATGCTATATTTGCGTAGTATGCAAGTTCTGTTTCAAACCAGTGATTAAATCTATCTTCATTTGATAGGCCTTGTTCAAGGCTTTCTCGTTCATCTGCGTATCTTTCCAGAAAAAGGCAGAGATCTGCGTTGTTTTCTGCTATTTCATCGTTTCCCATGAATTTAAGGCTACAGCTCCACTCTTCAGTTTTTGGCGGGCGATTTACGTCTATATTGAAGTGAAGACCTGCTTTTTTATTTAATTCGTTTAGAACATAGAGGACATCTGAGAGAGTATCTAAAGTAATGTTCTTCTTCTGATATCCAATAAGTTCTGCCGGGGAGATATTAAGAATATTTGCTATCTCATTCAGTATACCTATTGAAGGTTCTATTTCACCGCTTTCATATTTCTGTACGGTACGCATAGTTTTGCCTAGCCTGTTAGCCAGTTCAGTCTGACTGAGGTGCTGAGCTTTTCTGGCTTCTTTAATTCTATTTCCTATATCAGATCCATTATTCATTGTACTGACCTCCTTGTGTGAATTGTAACATGTGGCAATACGAATTGCAAGAGCGTAATACGAATTATAAATGCATATTATATATTGACAAATGAATTATTAAGACGTATTATCAAAATACGAACTAATAATTCGTATTTTAGACGGGAGGAGGTGAAAAAAAGTATGGAAGACAAAAAGTTATATGTAGAACTGCCAAGATTTACCGGTAGAAATGTTCCTATAACTGAGGTTGCCGAGGCAATGCACAAGGATGCACAGTTTGTAAGAATTGGAATCCAACAGGGAATATTCAAATTTGGATATGCCATGAAGAAAGAAAATTCCAGTGAATACAACTACTATTGTCCAGACAGAAAGGTGTGGGAAGAGATTGGATACTTTAGTCCAGAAGCAGTCTAAAAAGAAAAAACTCTCTTGCTGGTAACAAGAGAGTAAATGAAAAGCCGGAGCTTTTGTAAATTCGATTAAATAAAGTATAGCAAGGGTTCCGGCCAAGTTCAACAAAAAAGTAAGGATAGTGTCAAATGATCTATGAAAAAACTGGGTCGAAAAAATAGGCTCAGATGAACCTTGAAAATCGCAGATATTTACATTGAGGTAGCCGGACGTCACCCTTGACAGCACAATAAATAACTGCTGACGATTAATCACCGACGGCGAAGAACTCAAGAGCAATCAGGTTTTCTCCGTTGATTTCAGCAGTGTAGCAGTTATTTATTGTGCCATCAAGGGCAATGCCGCTAACGCGGT
>JAZOTM010000006.1:0-2026 GCA_045657625.1 Lachnospiraceae bacterium | reverse complement strand
TTTTGGAAAACAGTGTCGAAAAAAATTGGGGTGCAGAAAGCTGCTCAACTTTCTGCACCCGTTTTTCCCCAGGCGGTTGATTATTTAGTTCCCGATACCCCCAGGGTGGGGGCAAGCCGAAAGGGGTATTTGTACATTTTGCTCTCCTTTATCTCTCATTAAAAAGATCTTAATGGCTGTTGATTCGCTAATTTTCTGCCGGTAGTAATCTGCCTCATACATTTGCGCCGTACCATGGATATATGTATGATGGACATAGGTATATCCTTTTTCTCTTTCAATGGCAATCGCCACCGGCTTATTCGCATCCTTCATGTAGTCCTTTGTCCATACACCAAACGGGATGAATTCCGGGTCTGAAACCGGGATATGATTTATTTCATACGAAACACCCAAATACAGCATTTTCGTCTTCTACTGCTTGCTCTTCTTCACAGTACTATGTTCCTTTCTTAGACTATATGGGTTTTCGGTAATTTAGATATACCTCATCTACGCCAAACGGCACACAATTATATGTATGGGTATAATCTTTCGGTACTTGATTATCTTGCCAAGCACCACGGAAGTCGAAATGATAAGGAACTACGCCCATAGGTTCCGGGTCCGGCGCATAGTGGTGAGGGCCGAAAAGATTACGCAAGCTGGATCTCAGCTCAATTCTTATTTTGTTTGTACCCTCTTGCAGATAGTCTGTAATATCTGCTTTGGTATCCAGTACCAGCTCTGTTTGATGCCCATTGACCGTTACATCTGCAGCTGCAAAACGACCGTTCAATCCCAGAAAAACTTGTCCTGCCTGTTTTGTATATTCCGCTTCGCCTTCCAGAGTCAGGCAGCCTTTAAACAAAGGATATCCGTGATTATACAATTCTTGTGTCACAGGCGGTAGCTGTGTTTTTAAGGCTAAGGAATGGTCTTTATCCACTGTAAATTCGCCACGCAAGTACACCGGATTGAGCGTTACATCATAGTAAAGGCAGTTCCGCAGGCTCTCTGTTGCCATGGGATCAAACAAGGCATAATGCACGCCCTTATGCTGATAAAAATTCAAGGTATATTGGAATATGTTTTCGCCTCTTTGAACATAGCTGCTGATATCCGCTTTTACGAAATTCACATCAAAGCTATCATCGTTGAATGTGATATTCTTGCCATTGACTGTTGCCTGCAAAAGCTGCGCACGCTCCATAATCAAGGTAAGCGGCATTTTCTCCTGCAGAGCAAAGCTATGTTCTACGGTAACTTCTCCCTTGTAATCTTCTCGCAAGAGAGATTCAAAAAGGCCGGACACAGGGAACACATTACCAAATTCTTCCTCCGGTTTTTTCATTCTGGCATAATCCATCACAAAATAATTCTCTGTGATGTCCGTTACCTGAAATGCCTTGGTAATATCCTGTGTGGAATCTGCATAGTGCGTTGTCTTGGCTTGCGGATCCTTCATCAGTACGATACCGTCTGTTTCATCCATCACAAAAGTATCAGAGATCAGGCTTGTCTGAAGTGTCAGGATATCTACTGCCACATATTTTTCGGATATACCCGGCATCGTTACTGTGCTTTTGCCAGCACCATTGGAAAGGTTCTTAATAAACAAGAAATCGCCTGCTTTGCCCGTTCTGGCTGTCAGTACGCTCATTCCATCCGGGCAGCTATAAGAAAACCTTGTAAGCGAATAGATCTCTTCCATCGTTGTGTTGGAAGAAAGCTCCACTTGTGTTTTCTTGCCATCTACATACTTGAGCGCACCCAGCAGAAGCAGCTTGCCGGTAAATTTCGTCAGTAGATGATAGGTATTCGCCCCGATCGTCTTCATATCCGGAACAATGACCTTATCGTATACCTGCTTACCCATACGAAGTCTGCCGTCATTTTCAATAGTGCCATGCTTTTCCAGCAGGGTTTCATCTACAAATTGGAACAAAACGCCATGCTTACGCAGTCCTTGGATCAGTGTATCAAAAGCTTTCTGTATTGCCTCAACACTTTCCGCATCTTGACTGCGAAGGTAATCTAACCATGC
>JAZOTM010000005.1:0-55924 GCA_045657625.1 Lachnospiraceae bacterium | reverse complement strand
TTTTTTATATAATAAGAAATTCCTTCGAATTTCTTATTATATAAAAAAGCGCTCCGCTATGGAAGCGCACGCGCGCGAGATGTAAATGTTGCATAAATGCAACCGCGCTTGGCGCGAGAATGTCGCATGCGACATTCTTTCTTGTCTTATAATTTCAGTCGATTCAAATCTTCGTAAAAATGCGGATAAGAAATATTTACACAATCTGCATCTTGAATTTCAATCGGGCCATCACTTGCCAAAGATGCGATAGCAAAGGACATGGCAATTCGATGATCCAAATAAGAATTTACTTTCCCACCGGACACCTTGCCGCCTTGAATTATCATACCATCTTCCTTAGGGGTTACCTCAACAGAAAGATTTCTAAGGCCTTCTACTACGGTGTCAATACGATTGGATTCTTTTGCCTTTAATTCTGCTGCATCTGAAATGACGGTTTCTCCATCGGCAAACGCAGCCATGACTGCAATCATGGGAATCTCGTCAATCAACGTAGGAATGATTTCTCCACTTACAACCGTTCCTTTTAAAGAAGAAGATTTGACCAATAAGTCCGCCACCTTTTCTCCGGAAACTGTGCGTTCATTCAGAAGTGTAATGTTTCCTCCCATGGCCTTTGCCACACGCAAGAATCCGTCTCTGGTAGGATTAATACCCACATTTTTTATAAGTAATTCTGCATTTGGGCAAAGCAAAGCAGCAGCAATAAAATAAGCTGCAGAACTAATATCCCCCGGTACATGAATTTGTTGTCCTACTAAAGTCGGCTCCGGAGCCACTGTGGCAGCATTTCCGGAGCAAGTAATCTCTGCACCGAATCCGGAAAGCATAATCTCTGTATGATTTCTGGAAATGGCAGGCTCCACAACCGTAGTCTTTCCATCGGCATATAGACCGGCTAATAAAACACATGATTTTACCTGGGCGGAAGCCACAGGAGATTGGTAGGTAATTCCTTTTAGGTGACCGCCGGAAATTTCCAACGGTGCACAATCATTGTTGTTTAAAGAAATCACCTGGGCACCCATTTGTTGTAACGGTGTCATAATACGTTTCATCGGACGCTTCTGAATGGAAGCATCGCCGTTTAAACGCGTTGTAAAACTTTGGCCTGCTAAGATGCCGGCCAAAAGGCGGGTAGTTGTACCGGAATTTCCCACATCCAATAAAGATGCGCTTTCCTGTAACCCATGCAACCCTTTTCCATGAATCAAAACGCGATTCGCATTTTTTTCAATCTCTACGCCAAGTGCACGAAAGCAGGCAATGGTTGAATTGCAATCTGCACCGTCCAAGAAATGTGTCACCTCTGTCAAGCCTTGAGCAATGGCCCCAAACATCACAGATCTATGAGAAATGGATTTATCCCCGGGAATTTCGATTTCCCCGCGAATACTTTTTGCTGTATATAAAATCATGTAAAACCTCTTTAACGTAAATAAATAGTATAATTTTCTGCTAAAATTTCTGTCGCAGTCTTTAAAGCTTTCTCTTCATAGAATTCAATATGCAAAACGCCCTGTTCAAACTCACGATTATGAAGAATTCCAATATTCTTAATATTCACATGATGCTTTGCAAGGAGCGTCGTAATATCTGCGATTTGACCTTCCTTATCAATCAAATCCAAATACAATTCGAAGAGTGGCATAATATTGCCTGTGCGTCCCACAGTCAGGGAATCTCGATAGTCCTTGGCTTCCTGAAAAAATTGCAAGAGTGCCTCGCGGTCTTTGGATTCCAAAAGCGCTTTTGCACGATTAAGAATTGCCTGGTAATCCTCTAATAAGTGCAATAGATTCTCTCGATTTTCAAAACAGAAATTTTCCAACATAACAGGCGAAGAAGAAGAGATACGAGTAATATCTCGGAATCCGCCGGCTGCTATGGTCTTCATCGTATGCTTTTCGTTGTCATGATCTTTTACAAAATGCACCAAACCACCGGAAATAATATGAGGCAAATGTGAAATGGATGCGGTGGCCAAATCATGTTCTTCATAAGAAAGAAGCATAGGAACCGCGCCGGTTTCCTTCACAAATTCCTTCATTTCCTCTACTTTTTCTGCCGGAACTTCTGGCTCCGGAGTCAAAATATAGTAAGCGTTTTCAAACAAATACAAATGGGAGTTGGCAAATCCTGTTTTTTCAGAACCGGCCATAGGATGCCCACCAATAAACTGTTTGGAAAGTCCCAGCTTTTGAATGGCTTTATGGGTGGTCCCTTTTACGCTTCCCACGTCTGTAATAATACAATGATCATTTAAGACCGGTTTTAATTCTTCCAAATAAGCAATATTGGTGCTAACCGGTGCACATAAAAATATATAATCACAATCTGCGAATGCGGTAACAGGCAATAAATCCTGATTGGAGATGACCTGTTCATTATAAGCTTCTTCGATGGTGCTTTTCCGAGAACTGGTTGCAATCAACTGAATTTCCGGATGATGTTCTTTCAAATTTCTGGCTATGGTTCCACCAATGAGACCCAAACCAAAAAAGCCGATTTTCTTTGCGTCCATTTCCTTGCCTCCTCGTGAAAATCTACTCTGTTTAATATAGTAAATTTCCCGATTTTCGTCAATTGTTTAACGCGTAAAAGCGCTAAAATATGCACGAATTTATTAACAGTTTGTTTACATTGTATATAAATCAGTACCATATTCCTTTGTTATTGTATAGAAGGAACGAGGAAATACACAAAAAGAATCGAAAAAATCTAGTCATTTTGTATAAAGACATTGCTCTGAAAATAGTTTTTTAGTAAAATATATACATACGAAAATATACATCGGGAGGTTTTGCTATGAACGTTTTTACGACAGATAAGATTCGCAATGTAGTACTACTTGGTCACGGTGGCGCCGGTAAGACAAGTTTATTGGAAGCAATGGCATATCTATCCGGCATGACAAACCGCATGGGAAAGATTTCAGACGGAAATACCATCAGTGATTTCGACAAAGAAGAGGTGAAACGTCAGTTTTCTATTCATACTTCTGTTGTTCCGATTATCTGGGAAGATACCAAAATTAATTTTTTGGATACCCCGGGTTATTTTGACTTTGTGGGGGAAGTAGAAGAAGCAGTTTCCGTAGCAGATGCAGCGATTATTGTTGTATCCGGCAAGAACGGTATCGAAGTCGGTACCAAGAAAGCATGGGAAATCTGTGAAAAATACAAATTACCCCGTATGTTTTTCGTAACGGAAATGGATATCGATGATGCCAGTTACCGTCAGGTAGTGGAAGATTTACAGGCTCTTTATGGCAAGAAAATTGCGCCTTTCCACTTACCGGTTCGAGAGAACGGAGCATTTATCGGTTATGTCAATGTTTTGCAGCAACGTGCAAAAAAATGGACCGATAAAGGCGATGTAGAAAAAATGAATGTTCCGGAATATTCCCAGGAAAACCTTTCTCTTTGCAGAGATGTTTTGATGGAATCCGTAGCAGAAACCAGCGAAGAATTTATGGATCGCTATTTTAACGGCGAAGAATTTTCGGATGATGAAATCCGTCAGGCACTCCGCGTAAACGTTGCAGAGGGCAGTATTGTTCCTGTATTAATGGGATCCAATATTCTTGCACGCGGCATGTATACTTTGCTGGTAGATATCGTAAAGTATTTACCAAGTCCGGACAAACGTCCATGCGCAGGTATCAATGCCAAAACCAACGAAGTTTACGAAGCAAATTATGATTTTTCCAAGCCAAAATCCGCATATGTATTTAAGACCATTGTGGATCCATTTATTGGAAAATATTCTTTGATAAAGGTGAATTCCGGTGTCATCAAAACCGATGACGTTTTATTCAATCATCATAAAGATACCGAAGAAAAAATCGGTAAAGTTTATGTCATGAAAGCCGGAAAAGCCGAAGAAGTAAAGGAATTGCATGCAGGAGATATCGGTGCATTGGCAAAACTCACCAATACCGCCACCACAGATTCTCTTTCCACAAAAGCAAATCCGATTTTATTCATTCGCACTTCCATTTCTACGCCTTATACCTCTATGCGGTATAAAGCAAAGAACAAAGGTGATGAAGACAAAATTTCTCAAGCATTGCAACGTATGATGCAGGAAGATTTGACCTTAAAAGCAGTAAATGACAGTGAAAACGGTCAGACCTTACTTTATGGTATGGGCGATCAGCATTTGGAAGTAGTCGTAAGTCAGCTTCTTGAGAAATACAAAGTAGAGATTACTTTAAGCAAACCAAAAACTGCTTTCCGTGAAACCATTCGCAAGAAAGCAGAAACAGAATACAAATACAAAAAACAAACCGGTGGCCATGGCCAATATGGTCATGTAAAGATGACCTTTGAACCTTCCGGAGATTTGGAAACACCTTACGTGTTTGAACAAACCGTAGTTGGTGGTGCCGTTCCAAAGAATTACTTCCCGGCAGTTGAAAAGGGTATTCAAGAAGCAGTTCAAAAAGGACCACTTGCCGCATATCCGGTTGTTGGTGTAAAGGCTGTTTTATTTGATGGATCATACCACCCGGTAGATTCTTCTGAAATGGCCTTCAAAGTAGCAGCAAGTCAGGCGTTTAAGAAAGGTTTCTTAGATGCGAATCCGGTTCTTTTAGAGCCTATTGCATCCTTAAAGGTATTGGTAGAAGATGCCTATACCGGTGATGTTATGGGGGATCTCAATAAAAGAAGAGCCAGAGTACTCGGCATGAATCCGGTAGATGGAAAAACCGAAGTTCTGGCAGACATTCCTTATCTGGAATTGTATGGATACAACACCACACTCCGTGCCATGACCGGAGGCGGTGGAAGCTTCTCCTATGAGTTTGCAAGATACGAGCAGGCTCCTAGCGACATCCAAGAAAAACAAATTCAGGAAAGGGCGTCCAAACTGGATAAGGAAGAAGATTAGCAGAAAGGTGAGGGTTGCATGGGAAGACAGAAATTCTTTTTCTTTATTAGTATCGTACTAATAGGTGTTTGTTTTATTCAGGGCCGTGTTTTGGCTGAAAATTTGTCAGCTGATACATGTGACACTTCCCATGCGACGAATCTAATGTTGCCATTGTATGATGAGCCGGAAAGCGTACAGTTGGTTCCGATTTATAGCCGAGCCACGTTTTCCTATCATATGTATGGCGGCAGCAATCCTTCCGATGCACCTTATATCATCCACTCCGACGATTTGCCCATCGATTTACCGGTTCCGGAAAGAGAAGGGTACAACTTCGCAGGATGGTATACAGACAGTAATTACACGGAAAAAATCAGTTCTATTACGATTATCAATCAATCCAAATACGAATTGTATGCCCGTTGGACCGAAGCCATTGATACCAATTACAACTTAGAAAACTACAATTACCACAAGGTATCCTTATTCCACGAATCCACCGGCAGTACGCTTTTGGATTATGATTACAGTTTATTAGAGGATGTGGCGATTCCGGGTATGCCATCTACCAGAGAAATGGATAGCATGCAGGAAAAAATCACCAGTGAAAACCAATGTCCGCAAGGAATCTGCTTGACCGAAGACTACATTTTAATTTCTTCTTATCCGGCTGATTCCGAAGAAGTTCCCGGATGTTTGTATATTTTCGATATTAAAGATGGTTCTTATTTGACCACACTTGGCATGAAAGTAGGCTCACATTTGGGTGGAATTACTTATGACGGAGAAAATGTTTGGGTTTGCCATTCCGACAACAATACCATCCAACGTTTGTCCTACAAGTATATCCAGACTTTAGTGCGATGGGACATCCAAAGTACCATTGATATTTCCAAACATATCGAAGCTTATGAGGTTTCCAACAAGCCCTCCTGCATCACCTATTATGACGGAGAGCTCTATGTGGCCACCACTACAAAGATTTTCCAATCTGTCATGGTCACATATTCTTATGACAGTGAAAGCGATACCTTAGAAGAAGGATTTTCTTATCGTATTCCCAGCAGGGTACAAGGCCTAGCCTTCGACGATAAGGGGCATGTTTACTACAGTACTTCCTATGGACGTACTTGTTCTTCTTACCTCAAGGTATATGAGCGACCTGTGATGATTCACGAAACCTTAGGCAGCCCGATTATGGTGGTAGAAATGCCTCCATGTTCCGAAGAAATTGAATTCGTAAATGGAGATTTATACGTTTTATTTGAATCTGCCGGATTTAAATATTTCGAAGGAACAGACGGAAATGGTACAGCAGAAGCCCCCATCGACAAAGTTGTCATCGTTCATTTAGATGAATAAAAAATCATTTTTTCAAAAAAAACTCGGTAGATTTTCTATCGAGTTTTTTTATTTTCTTGTTGGAAAATTGCATAAAAAGTTGTATTGTAGTAGGGATGAAGATTTTTATCGAAAGGAACTGAGAAGATGAAATATAATTTTAAGCGTGTTGAATCAAAATGGCAGCAGAAATGGGAAGAAGCCAAAATTTTTCAGGCTGAAGACTTTTCTGAAAAGCCAAAATTCTACGGATTAGTAGAATTCCCTTATCCTTCAGGTGCCGGAATGCACGTAGGCCATATCAAGGCATATTCCAGTATCGAAGTATTATCCAGAAAGAGAAGAATGCAGGGATACAATGTATTATTCCCAATGGGATTCGATTCTTTCGGATTGCCGGCAGAAAACTATGCCATCAAAACCAACACCCATCCTCACGAAATCACCGTGAAGAATGTGGAAAAATTCAAAAAACAGATGAAGGCCGTTGGTTTTTCTTTTGATTGGAGTCGTGAAATTTCAACTTCCCTTCCTGATTACTATAAATGGACCCAGTGGATCTTTTTGAAATTATTTGAAAAAGGTCTTGTTTTCCGTGCAAAAACATTGGTAAATTATTGCCCACATTGTAAGGTAGTATTATCCAATGAAGATTCCCAGGGTGGAAAATGTGATATCTGCCACAGTGATGTTGTACAGATGTCTAAGGATGTTTGGTATTTACGTATTACCGACTATGCAGATCGTTTATTAGATGGTTTGGATGATGTGGATTATCCGGATAGCATCAAACAGCAGGAAGTATCTTGGATTGGAAAATCCACCGGTGCATTTGTGAATTTTGAAATCGCAGATATCCCGGAGAAATTAGAAATTTACACCACTCGTTGCGATACCTTATTTGGTGTTACCTTTATGGTTATGGCTCCGGAACATCCATTGTTAGACCAGTACAAGGACAAAATCAAAAACTTTGACGAAGTATTGGCATACAGAGAAGAGTGCGCAAAGAAGACAGAATTTGAGCGTACACAGCTTGTAAAAGAAAAAACCGGTGTCCGTTTGGAAGGTTTTGAAGCCATCAATCCAATTACCGGCAAGAATATCCCGATTTTCATTGCTGATTATGTCATGATGGGTTATGGTACCGGCGCAATTATGGCGGTTCCTGCACACGATCAGAGAGACTATGAATTTGCAAAGAAATTCAATGTGCCAATCATTCAGGTAATCGAAGGCGGAAACATCGAAGAAGAAGCATACACCGGCGACGGAAAAATGATTAATTCCGATTTCTTAAATGTTTACGACAACAAAAAAGATTCCATTGCCAGAATGTTGGAAGAATTAGAAAAGAAGGGCATTGGACACAAGGGTGTTCAGTATAAAATGAAAGACTGGGCATTCAACCGCCAGCGTTACTGGGGAGAGCCAATCCCGCTTGTACATTGTCCGGACTGTGGTACAGTCGGTGTTCCTTATGAAGAATTGCCACTTACTTTACCGGATGTTGAAAACTTCGAACCGGGTACTGACGGACAGTCTCCACTTGCAAAAATTGAATCCTTCGTAAATTGCAAGTGCCCGAAGTGTGGAAAGGACGCAAAGAGAGAAACTGATACCATGCCACAGTGGGCAGGATCTTCTTGGTATTTCCTTCGTTTCTGTGATCCACACAATGACAAAGCATTTGCTGATAAAGAAAAATTAAAATATTGGATGCCTGTAGATTGGTACAATGGTGGTATGGAACACGTTACCCGCCATCTTCTTTATTCCAGATTCTGGCATCAATTCTTATATGATATCGGAGAAGTAAATACTCCGGAACCATATCAGAAACGTTCTTATCAGGGACTTATTTTAGGCTCTGACGGAGATAAGATGTCAAAATCCAAAGGAAATGTTATTGATCCATTGGATATCATTGAACAGTTTGGTGCCGATACCTTACGTGTTTACGTATTATTCATGGGTGATTATCAGGCAGCCGCACCATGGAACGATGATGCTGTAAAGGGGTGTAAACGTTTCTTGGAAAGAGTGCTTTCTTTGGAAGAAATCATGACCTTAGAAAAAGAAAATCCGGAAATCGAGTCCAAAGTACATAAGACCATTAAGAAGGTTTCCGAAGACATCGAAAGCATGAAGTACAATACTGCAATTGCTGCACTTATGACCTTGTTAAATGACTTCAATAAAGCCGGCGCCATTACCAAAGAGGACTATGTCAACTTCATTAAGTTGTTAAGCCCATTTGCTCCTCATATTACAGAAGAAATCTGGGAGTCCTTAGGCGGAGAAGGTTTCTTAACCGTTTCTGCATGGCCGGAATATGATGAAGCAAAAACCGTAGACAGCACAGTTACCATCGGTGTACAGGTAAACGGTAAAGTCAGAGGAACTGTATCTTTGGCAGCAGATTGCACCAAGGAAGAAGCTTTGGCATCCGCAAAAGAAGATGAAAACATCAAGAAATTCTTAGAAGGAAAGACCTTGGTAAAAGAAATTTATGTACCGGGCAAAATTTTAAACTTCGTAGTGAAATAAAAAATAGTTGGAGATCGATATGGAAAAAATCAAAATGACCACCCCCCTCGTTGAGATGGATGGGGATGAAATGACCAGAATCTTATGGAAAATGATCAAGGATGAATTGTTACTTCCTTTCATTGACTTAAATACCGAATACTATGATTTGGGATTGGAATACAGAAACGAAACCAATGATCAGGTTACTGTAGATTCCGCAAATGCCACAAAGAAATATGGTGTCGCTGTAAAATGCGCCACCATTACTCCAAATGCTGCACGTATGGAAGAGTATGACTTAAAGGAAATGTGGAAGAGTCCAAACGGAACCATCCGTGCCATTTTGGATGGAACTGTTTTCCGTACCCCGATCAAAGTAAAGGGCATCGAACCATGTGTAAAGAATTGGAAACAGCCAATTACCATTGCAAGACATGCTTATGGAGATGTTTACAAAGCATCTGAAATGAAGATTCCGGGTGCCGGAAAAGCAGAATTGGTATTTACTGCAGAAGACGGAACAGAAACCAGAGAATTGATTCATGTCTTCCAAGGCCCTGGTGTATTACAAGGACAGCACAACTTAGACAATTCCATTGAAAGTTTTGCAAAGAGCTGCTTTGAATACGCATTGGATCAGAAGAAGGATCTTTGGTTTGCAACCAAGGATACCATTTCCAAAAAATACGATCATACTTTCAAAGATATTTTCCAGGAAATCTTTGACAAAGAATACAAAGAAAGATTTGAACAGGCCGGCATCACTTATTTCTATACTTTGATTGATGACGCAGTTGCTCGTGTCATGAAATCAGAAGGTGGATTTATCTGGGCATGCAAGAACTATGACGGAGACGTTATGAGTGACATGATTTCTTCCGCATGTGGTTCTCTTGCTATGATGACATCTGTATTGGTTTCTCCGCAGGGATATTATGAGTATGAAGCTGCTCACGGAACGGTACAGAGACATTATTACAAACATTTAAAGGGAGAAGAGACATCTACCAACTCTGTAGCTACTATTTTTGCTTGGAGCGGTGCACTTCGCAAACGTGGAGAATTAGACAACAACGAAGCGCTTTGCAAGTTTGCAAATGCTTTGGAACAGGCATGTATCGACACCATCGAAAGTGGAAGAATGACAAAGGACTTGGCTTTAATTACAGAGTTAGAAAATCCTACTGTTTTGAATAGCGAAGATTTTATCAAAGAGATTAGAAAAACTTTAGAAAAAATCTATGCTTAATTCCGGTTGTTAAAACTTTGACACATTGACACACTAACAACAACTTATTATAATTGTCTTAGAATTAACAAGGAGGCAGTGAAGTGAGCAAGGAAATTTCACAAGCGGTAATACGAAGAATGCCTCGTTACTATCGATATCTGGGTGAGCTGATTGATGAAGATGTGGAACGCATTTCCTCCAACGAATTAAGTGAGCGAATGCATGTAACTGCTTCCCAAATCCGCCAGGATTTAAATAATTTTGGCGGTTTTGGACAGCAGGGATATGGGTATAATGTTAAATTTTTATACGAAGAAATCGGTAAAATTTTAGGATTGGACAATACCCATAATATCATTGTCATTGGTGCCGGAAATTTAGGACAGGCGATTGCCAATTATGTAAAATTCGATAAACTTGGCTTTGTCATAGTTGGTCTTTTCGATAACAATTTGGAGCTAAAAGGAAAACGCATTCGTGACAATGTGGTAATTCACAGCATGGATGAGTTGCCGGACTTTGTGCGTAGCAACCAAGTTGATATCGCAGCATTAACCATACCAAAGAAAGCGGCTACAGAAGTAGCTGATTATTTGGTACAAAACGGAATTAAAGCAATTTGGAATTTTGCCCATGTGGATTTGGAAGTAGACGATGACGTGGTAGTGGAAAATGTACACTTATCCGACAGTTTAATGCAATTATCCTATAATATGACGCAAAACCAGTAATTCCATCGGGGTGATTTTTTGAGAGAAAAAAATTATAGAGAATACATTCACGAAGCCAAAATTCCTATTTTAGTATTGGATCAGAAATGGCATCAGTTGTTTCGTTTAAACGGAAAACCGGATGAAATTGTAGAGCAGGAGCAGGTGTTAAACGACTTACTCCGCGAACAGGCCAGACTAAAACAAGAAGAGAAAGACTTAAGAAAATTAAAAAATACACTCATGGACAATATCGTGCAAAACATGGACGGTACCCATGAAGATAAAGTCGATGATATCAATCGAAAAAAACTGGATGAAGATCGTCGTTTGATTGACGATATCAATACCCAGTTAGAAGAAAAACAGGATCGCATTCTGGAACTTCCAAAGATTGTGAAAGATTGCAATGACGAACTTATGAATATGACAGTCGCATACTGTTATAAGACTTTTCGTTCGAATGCCGTAGAAATTGACGAAATCACAAAGTGGATTGCGCAAGTACGGCATGATTTAAAAGTGAATGTAGTGAAAAAACAAAACCGTGAGATAAATAGCAAACAAATGTATTCTTACATGCATGATGTGTTTGGCGCCAAGGTAGTCGATATCTTTGATATCGAAAACAATGACGTAGATTTATCAAAAAAAGAAGAGAAAAAAGAATCTGAATAAACGCTTCGCCGGTGGCGAAGCGTTTTGTGTATATCCATTTTCTATCAGGAGGGAAACTATGAAGTGGGTTGTATCCGGAAAAGAAATGACAACATATGATAAGAACACCAGCAATGTGCTTGGCATTGCTCCGGAAATTTTAATGGAGCAGGCTGCCACCGCCTTTGTAAGACGATTTCAGGCCCTTGATTTTGTGGATTGTAAGATGCGCATAGTCGTCTTGTGCGGCAGTGGAAACAACGGTGGAGACGGCTTTGCGATTGCAAGACAACTCCATTTATTGCAACGAAACGTTGTGCTTTTGGTTCCAAAGGAAGCAGATGCAAAATCCCTTTGCAGAAAACAGCACAAAATCTGCAAGGAACTTGGAATTTCTGAGATTTCCTTGGCAGAAATCACTCCGCAAGATCTTTGCATTGACGGTATTTTTGGTACCGGGTTATCCCGAGACGTGGAAGAACCCTTTGTCTCTATTTTTACGCGAGTGCAAGAATTGGGTTGCAAGGTGGTAGCCATTGATATTCCCTCCGGCATATCCTGTGAAAACGGAATGGTTTTAGGTCAGGCTTTGCCCGCAGATGCAACCATCACTTTTTCTTTTCTAAAAAGAGGGCATATCCTTTACCCGGGCAGAACCCTTTCCGGAAAAGTTTATGTGGAATCCATTGATATTACAGAAAAAAGTTTCTTAGAAAAAACACCTACCTGCATCCTACCGGAAGCAGAAGACTTTCAACATTTGCCAAAACGAAAACCCGACGGCCACAAGGGAACCTTTGGCCAAGTCCTGGTGGTTGGTGGAAGCTTAAATATGGCAGGAGCCGCTTATTTTTCTTCGCTTGCTGCTTATCGTACCGGCGCCGGAATTGTAAAGATTTTATCCGACGAAGAAAATCGTAGTATTTACCAAAGTATTCTTCCGGAGGCCATATTTCTTCCATACAAACATGGTAAATTAGAAGAGAAGACCGTAATTCAAGCGGTGCAAGAAGCCGATGCCATTGTGCTGGGCCCCGGATTGGGACGAGACGATTTTGCTGAAAAATTATTTTCCTGTGTTTTCAAATCTGCCTCAGTGCCTCTGGTGATTGATGCCGATGGACTGCGGATTCTTGCCAATCATTTAGAGTGGTTACGCATTCCGCATGTGGACTGTATTTTAACGCCGCATATGGGAGAAATGTCTGCTTTAACAGAATTACCCATTGGTTATTTAAAAGAAAATCCCATTTCCACCGTACAGGACTTATCCAATGATTTGAACTGTATTGTGGTACGCAAGGATGCTTGTACAGTTACCGGTATTCCATATGAGAAGTTGTACCTCAACCAATTTGGAAATGAGGGAATGGCAACTGCCGGATCCGGTGATATCCTAAGTGGCGTCATTGCCGGACACCTTGCACAGGGTCTTTCTCCGAAGGATGCTGCACTTTTTGGGGTCTATCAGCATAGCGCTGCGGGAGACTTTGCCAAGAAAAATCAAAGTTCTTCTTCAATTATGGCCCGAGATATATTAGAATGTTTAAAGTATCTTGATTGTTAAACACCAATTATGGCTTACAATCAAAAAATTGAAATATAGAGGTTAGTAATATGAAATCCTATCATCGCGTGAAAGCAAATATTGACCTGGATGCTTTCGCATACAACTTAGATCAAATTCACAACTGTATTCAAGATCAGACCAAAGTATTCTGCGTTGTAAAAGCAGATGCATATGGACACGGGGCATTGGAACTGGCCCAAATCGCCGAAGAAAAAGATTTTGTCTATGGTTTTTGCGTAGCAACTGTAGCCGAAGGCGTTGCGCTTCGCGAAGCAAATATAAACAAGCCGATTTTAATTTTAGGTTATTCCTTTGAAGACGAATATGAAGAATTGGTTTCTTATGACTTGATCAGCGCTGTATTCACCCTGGATATGGCGAAAGCCCTTTCACAAGAGGCCAAAAAACAAGGAAAAATTTTACCGATTCATTTAAAAATAGACACCGGCATGAGTCGTATCGGCATGCAGGTAACAGAAGAAGATGCCGATTTAGCCCTTGCCATTTCCCAGTTAGAAAACATCAAGGTGGAAGGTATTTTCACCCATTTTGCAAAAGCGGATGAGACAGATAAATCCGCCACACAAAAGCAATTTGATTTGTTTTTAAAAATGGTACAAATGTTGGAAGACCGTGGACTACATATTCCATACAAACATTGTTCCAACAGTGCCGGTATCATTGATTTGCCGGAAATGAATCTGGATTTTGTCCGTGCCGGAATTATCCTTTACGGTCTTTGGCCATCGGATGAAGTAAAAAAAGAAAATATCGATTTAAAACCGGTATTATCTTTAATTAGCCACATTTCTTATATTAAAACCCTTGAAAAAGGAAGAAGTATCGGTTATGGTGGTTCTTATACATTGGAAAATGATGCGCGCATTGCCACCATCCCGGTGGGTTACGCAGACGGATATCCAAGAAGCCTTTCCAACAAAGGCTATGTCTTGATTCACGGAGTAAAAGCCCCTATTCGCGGCAGAGTCTGTATGGATCAATTCATGGTGGATATTTCTCATATTCCGGATGTACAAATTGGAGATGAAGTCATTTTGATTGGAACCGATCAAGAAGAGTCCATTACCATCGAAGAAATCGGAGAATTATCCGGTCGCTTCAACTACGAACAAGCCTGTGATATCGGAAAACGTGTGCCCCGTGTATTTTACAAGGACCACAAAGCGGTATCAGCCAGAGAATGTTAAAAGGAGCAAACATGGAAGACGGCAGTAAGTCGAAAGATAATAAATTAAAGAGTTTTTTTCAAAAGCTCGGAATACTGAAAGAAACCGTAACAGAAGAAGAAATCATTTCAATGTTGGATGAACGCCATGAAAATGGAGTACTGGCGGACACGGAAGTAGAAATGATTCAAAATATTTTTGATTTTGATGACAAAAACGCAGAGGATATCATGACTCATCGTAAAAATATGGTGGGGATTGAAAAGGATTCCACCGTGCGAGAAGCCTTTCAGGTGGTGGCAGAGAAGAGTTTTTCCAGATATCCGATTTATGACCATGATATGGACCACATCGAAGGAATTTTACATATCAAAGATGCTTTTCATTATGTGATGGCCGGAAAAGATATGGACCAATCTCTGCAGGATGCCAAAGGCTTGATCCGTGAAGTTCGTTTTATTCCGGAAACCAAAAGTATCAATTCCTTATTCGCGGAAATGCAACAAAGCAAAGAACATATCGTCATTGTTGTGGACGAATACGGACAGACTTCCGGTATGATTGCCATGGAAGATTTGTTGGAAGAAATTGTAGGAAATATTTTTGATGAACACGACGTGGAAGATGTGCTGATTGAGCCCCTTCCGGATGGTTCTTATCGTATGAAGGGCATGGCTCCTTTGGAAGAAATTTCCGAATTGTTGGACTTAGAGCTTCCGCTGGAAGATTATGATACTTTGAATGGATTTTTGATTTCACAAATCGAAAAAATTCCAAAGGATCATGAAAAATTCCAGATTCATTACGAGAATTATCTGTTTTCCGTAGAAGATGTAAAGGACCGTATGATTACGCGAGTCCATGTAAAAAAGGAGTCTGCGGAAGAGAAACAGGCAGATTCTTGTCAGCCAAAAGAAAAAATGGTAGAATAGTTTTCGGGTTTTTTCCCATTAGTTTAAGTTTAGAAAAGAGGATCAGAAATGTCAGGACATTCAAAATTCGCTAATATTAAGCATAAAAAAGAAAAAAATGATGCTGCAAAGGGTAAGATTTTCACTATGATTGGTCGTGAAATCGCCGTAGCTGTAAAGGAAGGCGGTCCGGATCCAGCCAACAACTCTAAGCTTGCAGCTGTTATCCAGAAAGCAAAATCCAACAATATGCCAAACGATACCATCGAACGTGGTATTAAAAAGGCTGCCGGAGATGGCAACAATGTCAATTATGAAAGCTGTACTTACGAAGGATACGGTCCAAGCGGTACTGCAATTATCGTAAAATGTTTAACAGATAACAAAAACCGTACTGCTGCAAACGTACGTAACGCATTCACAAAAGGAAACGGAAGCATTGGTACACAGGGTTGTGTCTCATATATGTTTGATGAAAAAGGACAGATCATCATTGATAAGTCTGAATACGAAGGAGATGCTGACGAACTTATGATGCAGGCTTTGGATGCAGGCGCAGATGACTTCGCAGAAGAAGAGGATAGCTACGAAATCGTTACCGATCCGGCTAGCTTCGAAGAAGTACGCAAAGCATTAGAAGAAGCAGGCGTTGCTATGGCAAGTGCAGAGGTTACTATGATTCCTCAGACTTACGTAGATTTAACTGCAGAACAGGATTTAACAAACATCCAGAGAATCTTGGATTTATTAGATGAAGATGATGATGTGCAGGAAGTATATCACAACTGGAATGAATAATTGAAAGTGTTAGAAAACCATCGGATTTCCGATGGTTTTTTAATATCATAGGAAATTCCATTCCTATGATATTAAAAAGCGCTCCGCTATGGAAGCGCACGCGCGCGAGATGTAAATGTTGCATAAATGCAACCGCGCTTGGCGCGAGAATGTCGCATGCGACATTCTTTCTTGTTCTCAGTTTGCTTGCTCTTCTCCTTGTAAAAGTGGTAAAATATATAAGACAAAGTTTGTCCCGAAAGTGGGATAGGGAGGGAGTCTTTATGAAACGAATTCTATTTGCGGCATCTGAATGTGTGCCATTTATAAAAACCGGAGGACTGGCAGATGTTTGCGGTGCGTTACCCAAGGGCTTTGACAAACGCTATTGGGATGTTCGTGTGATTATGCCAAACTATACCTGTATTCCGGAAAAATATCGTAGAGAGTTTCGTTATATTACGAACTTTCAGTTAAGCGTAGGTCCTGCAACACAAAATAAATACGTAGGCCTATTTGAGTACGAATACGAAGGAATTACCTATTATTTCATTGATAACGAAGAATATTTCCGTTGCTTTACTCCATACGGAGACATTCGTTTTGATATTGAAAAATTTGTTTTCTTTGACAAGGCAGTTTTATCCGCATTACCAATCCTTGGTTTTCAGCCGGATTTGATTCATTGTCACGATTGGGAGACCGCTTTAATCCCGGTTTATCTCAAAAACGAATTCCAAGGAAATATGTTCTTCTGGAATATGAAGACCATGATCACCATTCACAATTTAAAATTCCAGGGTGTATGGGATTTAAAGACCATGATGGCTATTTCCGGTTTAGAAAAACATTTATTTACACCGGACAAGTTGGAATTTAAAAAAGATGCCAATATGTTAAAAGGTGGCATTACTTATGCAGATTACATCACCACCGTAAGTGCATCCTATGCAGAAGAAATCCAGACTCCTTATTATGGAGAAGGTTTGGATGGACTTTTAGCAGCCAGACATATGGATATGCTTGGCATTGTAAACGGTATTGATTACGACGTCTATAATCCGGATACCGATCCAAAGATTTACATGAATTACAATGCAAGTACCTTCCGTAAAAAGAAAGCGAAGAACAAAGAAAAATTACAGCAGGAATTAGGTCTTGCCGTAGACAAAAAGAAATACATGATTGGTTTGATTTCCAGACTCACCGATCAAAAGGGTCTGGACTTAGTAGAATGCGTTATGGAACAGATTTGCGACGAATTCACGCAATTCGTAATCATTGGAACCGGAGAGTCCAAATATGAAAATCTTTTCCGTCATTACGCATGGAAATATCCGGATCGTGTTTCTGCAAATATTTGTTATTCCGACGATTTGGCCCACAAATTATATGCAGCGGCAGACACGTTCTTGATGCCGTCTCAATTTGAGCCATGCGGTTTAACGCAGTTGATTTCTTTCCGTTACGGAACCGTACCAATCGTACGTGAAACCGGTGGATTGAAAGATACCGTAGATGCTTACAACGAATATGAAAATAAGGGAGATGGTTTCTCCTTCTCCAATTACAACGCACATGAAATGTTAAAAGTCATCAATTATTCCAAGAAAGTCTTCTTTGAAAAGAAGGCCAGATGGAATCAGATTATTGATCGCGGTATGGCGAAAGACTTTTCATGGGATGCGTCTCGTGTTCGCTACGAGGACATGTATAATTATTTAATTCAAAAAGACTAACAGGAGTTTTTATGGCTAAGAGAAACACACGCCGTAAACAGGCAGAAAAAAAGCGAACTCGATTTTACCAAGAAGTGGCTTTATGGTGTGCATTGGCATTTTCCATTGTACTTTTTATCAGCAATTTCGGACTTGGGGGCAAAGTAGGAACTGCACTTAGCAATTTCTTCTTTGGATTATTTGGTGTTCTAACATATATTTTTCCCATTGGGTTATTTATTGCAGTTGCTTTCTGGGTTTCAAATCTAGATGAAGTATTGGCAAAAATAAAGGTGATTGCCGGGTTCGTTTTTTTCCTTTGCTTGGACGGTTTTTTACAGATGCTCACCTCACAGGAAACGATTTACACACCGGCAGAAGCCTTTCAAAATGGCTTTGCATCACATGTGGGTGGCGGCTTCTTCGGAGGAGCTGTCGCCTACCTTTTGGTACCTAATTTCGGCAACATTGGTGCAGCGGTAATTCTTTTTATTTTGTTGATTATTTCTTTGATTATCATCACAGAAAAATCAGCCATCAATGGCATGAAAAACGGTTCGAAAAAAATTTATGACAGTGCCATGAATGACATGGAACGTCACGCCATTGAAAAAGAAAAAAGAATGGCCGAACGAGAAAAGCGTATGGCCGAGCGTGAGCAGCGCTTAGCAGAAAAAGAAGAGCAAAAGAAGCTTCGTCGAGAACGTGTTGCCAGAGGCGTCACTGCGGATACAGCCTTGACTGCAGAAAGCCTGCCGGAAAGTACTACTGAAGTACAAGAACCTGTAACACCAAAAGTCGTGGCAAAGGATACCGTGGAAGTACCACCAAGTACCGGCGAAAATATGCATGAATTAAAAATCAAAGTTGCAAAACCGGAAGAAACCATTCTACCGGAAGTAGCACCTGCTGCAATTCCTCCTATTTCTTCTGAGGCAACAGCTCTTCCGCCGGCAGAAGAAGTGCCGGAAGTAAGGAAACAAGAACGCAAAGTGAAACGACAGAGCAAAGAAGAAGTCTCCTCTGGCATTTCCGGCATGGCAGAAGAAATCAAGCAAACGGCGTCCGAAAACAAACGCAATTATGTATTTCCACCGGAATCGCTTTTGAAGGCCGGAGACAAGAATGCTGTTTCCGATTCCAAAGCCCATTTAAAAGAAACCGCGGAAGAGTTAGAACGCACCTTACAAACCTTTGGTGTGGATGCCAAGGTTACAGAAGTGAGCCAAGGGCCAGCCGTTACCCGTTATGAGGTACAACCGGAACCCGGCGTAAAAGTTAGTAAAATCGTTGGATTATCTGATGATATCAAGTTGTATTTAAAAGCAACCGACATTCGTATCGAAGCACCGATTCCGGGAAAAGCTGCGGTTGGAATTGAAGTTCCCAACAAAAAGAGCATTCCCGTTATGTTTGGCGACTTGATTCGTTCTCAAACCTTAAAGAGCAATAAAAGCGCCATTGCCTTTGGCGCCGGAAAAGATATTGGTGGAGATGTTGTAGTGGCAGACATTGCCAAAATGCCACACTTATTGATTGCAGGAGCCACCGGTTCCGGTAAATCCGTATGTATCAACACCATTATTATGAGTATTTTATATCGTGCCCATCCGGACGATGTAAAACTCATTATGATTGACCCGAAGGTCGTAGAATTAAGCGTATACAACGGCATTCCACATTTATTGGTACCCGTTGTAACAGACCCGAAAAAAGCGGCAGGAGCACTAAACTGGGCGGTACAAGAAATGACCGATCGATATCAGAAATTTGCGGCTTATCAAGTTCGTGATATTCATGGATACAATGCCAAAGTCGAAGGCATTGCAGATATCGAAGACGAAAACAAGCCGCAAAAAATGCCACAAATTGTTGTCATTGTTGATGAGTTGGCCGATTTGATGATGGTGGCACCGGGAGACGTGGAAGATGCCATTTGTCGATTGGCACAGTTGGCAAGAGCTTGTGGAATCCACTTGATTATTGCGACACAGCGTCCATCGGTAAATGTCATTACCGGTTTGATTAAGGCAAATATGCCATCACGAATCGCTTTTTCCGTCACCTCAGGTGTGGACTCCCGTACTATTTTGGATATGAACGGTGCGGAAAAATTGTTGGGAAAAGGAGATATGCTCTTTTATCCGCAAGGCTTATCCAAACCCCTTCGTGTACAGGGTGCCTTCGTCACAGATGAAGAAGTTTCCGCTGTTGTAGACTTTTTAAAGAACAACAACGAAACTGTGACCCAAGATGCAGATATCGAAGAAAAAATGACCCATCTGTCTTCCGGAGGCAGTGGCGATAAGGGCAATTTCAGCGAAAGCGGCGATGAAAGAGATTCTTATTTCTTAGATGCTGCAAAACTGATTGTAGAAAAAGACAAGGCCTCCATCGGCATGTTACAACGATACTTTAAAATTGGATTTAATCGTGCAGCACGTATTATGGACCAATTGGCAGAAGCCGGTATTGTTGGACCGGAGGTAGGCACAAAACCTCGTGAAATCTTAATGAGTAGTGAACAACTGGAAAATTATTTAGAGGAGAACGGTTAAATGGCAACATTGATTGACGGAAAGAAAATATCACAGGATATCAAAGATGAATTAAAGGAAAAAGTAAGTGCATTAAAGGAACAAGGCAAAGAAGCTGCACTTGCAGTTATTCAGGTGGGAAATGACCCGGCTAGTAGCGTATATGTAAACAACAAAAAGAAAGCATGTGCTTACATTGGCATTCGTTCTGAAAGCTATGAATTGCCGGAAGAGACCACGGAAGAAGAGTTAATTTCCTTGATTGAGCGTTTGAATGCAGATGACAAAATCAACGGAATTCTGGTACAATTACCGGTACCACCACACATTCATGCAGATCGAATCATTCAGACCATTTCTCCTGCAAAGGATGTGGACGGTTTCCACCCATACAACGTGGGTGCTTTGGCTTTAGGGGAAAAAGGTTTTGTATCCTGCACACCGGCCGGCATTATTCAATTGTTAAAGAGAAGTCAGGTCGAAATTGCCGGAAAGAATTGCGTTGTTGTAGGACGTAGCAACATTGTAGGAAAACCTATGGCATTCTTGATGTTAAGAGAAAACGCTACCGTTACAGTAACCCATTCCAAAACCCAGAATTTAAAAGAAATCTGCAAAACTGCAGATATTTTAATTGTTGCCATTGGCAAGCCAAAATTTATTACCTCTGATTATGTAAAAGAGGATGCTGTTGTCATTGACGTAGGTATTCATCGCATGGAAAACGGCAAATTATGCGGCGATGTGGACTTTGCAGATGTAGAACCTCACGCTTCCAAAATCACACCGGTTCCGGGTGGTGTTGGACCAATGACCATTGCCATGTTAATGAACAATTGTGTAGAATCTTTAGAAAATACCCTGTAAAGAGGATGCTTTCATGATTTGTGAAAAATGCGGTGCCGAAATAAAAGACGGAAACCTATATTGTTCCGTATGCGGTTATGAAGTTCACTTTATTTCCGAATACAAGATTCTGGAAGATGATTTGATTGATTCCTATATAGGGGACCAAAAACCGGCAGAAAAAGAAGAACAAAAAAAGAAAAATATCATAAAGCAGGTCAGTCTTGGCTCCCGAAAAAAGAAGTTAATTTTTTCCTTTGTTTCCATTGGGATTTTGGCTCTTCTTATCTTTTTGATTTTCACAATCAACCAAAAGCTTCGGGAAGCAGAGTACAATTCTTATGATTTCCAATACGAAAGCGGAACCGCTGCTTTTGGCAATCAAGAATATGAAACCGCACAATCTTATTTGGAACGTGCTTTAGAGTTGGCTCCGGAGGATTACGACACATTACTTGCTCTAGCAAAAACCTATTTGGCGTTGGATAAATATTCTGCTGCTGAAAGTATTTTACTTGGCTTGGTAGAAGCTTATCCCGGGACCTATGAAATCTACGAAACCCTATTGGATTTATACGTAGAAACAGAAGATTATAAGTCCATCACCATGTTATACAGTTACAAAACAGACGAACATGATGAGGCCATCAATGCTTTATTTGAGGATTATATTTTGGATCCACCTACCTTTAGTAAGGTGACCGGAAAATACAAATCCGATTTAAGCATTGCCATCACAGCCTCTTCGGAGGACTATACCATTTACTATACCATCGATGGCAGCAATCCTACGGAAGATGGGCTTCTTTACAAAAAAGAAATCACCTTATCCGGAGAAGGCGTTTACGAATTAAAGGCCGTTTGCGTAGATAGCCGAGGCATTTACAGTGAGATTATGGAATGTACCTATGAGATTGTATACCCTGTGGTGAAACGACCCAGTGCTTCCCTTACCTCCGGTACTTATACCGGCGAGCAATGGATTGTAGTAAATGTTCCCGAAAACACTGTGGTTTATTACACTTGGGACGGTACCACTCCTACCACAGCTTCTCCACAGTATACAGAGCCTTTATCTATGCCGGAAGGAGAGAGCACTTTGACTTTAATTGCCTACCAGGAAGGCAACGGCTACAGCAAAACCGTGACCTACACTTACACCATGAGTTATTCGGAATAGCATGCCTATTCCATACAAAAAAAACCATGAATTCTTTGATTGATAAAAATCAAAGATTCCATGGTTTTTTATTTGCCATTTCGAAGATGGCCAACTATTCACTTTGTAATTGAATTTCGTTGTTTTTTAAGGATGCAATTTTTGCTAAAGAGCAAATGGTGATGCCCTGTTCCTCCAATTTGATACGACCGGGTTGAAAGGTTTTTTCAATCAAAACGCCTACACCTGCAATGGTGGCTCCTGCTTTATGCAAAAGGCGAATTGCACCGGTAGCGGTTTCTCCATTTGCTAAAAAATCGTCGATAATCAATACATGATCATCCTTGGAAACCATATTTTTCTTTAAGGTCAACTCATAACTGTTTTCCTTGGTATAAGAGGTAATCATCGTCTGATCAAAATCCTGATTCAATTTTTTCGATGGTTCTTTTTTCAAAATAACCAGTGGTACTTGAAGTGCCGCAGCCGTCATAAGTGCCGGAGCAATCCCGGAACTTTCAATGGTCGCCACTTTCGTCACACCTGCATCTTGAAAGAAAGAAGCAAATTCTTTTCCAAGTTCCGCCATAAATGCGGGATCCATCTGATGATGAATAAAGGTATCCACCTTTAAAATTTCTTCCTTTTCCGCTGTACCTTCTTGTAAAATCTTTTCCTCCAATGCCTTCATAAAATACCGCCTCCTCAATGATTGTTTTCTATCATCTGCGTATAAAACGCTTCCAGAACATCCTCAATAAAAACAGTCGATAAATCTGTAAAAGATAACAATAATTTTTCTTCTAATAAGTTTCGTCTCAAGAAATACAAATCCGCCTCGTTGGCTGTGTCTGTAGCAAGTTCCTGATCTAATTGCTCTTTTTTACAATTGGTCATCAAAAACTGAGAGACCTCAGGAAGAAGCGTCGCTTCCTTTTCATATAAGGTTCTCCATTCTTTTACGCGCTTCAGGGAATGAAGACCAATGATAAAAAATACAAGAAACACCAACCCCATACAGATGGTGGTAGACTGCCTGGTATAATCCGTAACCGGAATAGGTAAAATTTGTAAATAAAAAAGAAGAAGAAAAACAAGACCAACAATGCTGACTAAAAAGAAGGTAGCTACGGTTGATTTTTCATCTTCCAGTTTTGACTTCGAGGTAAGGGACACTTCCAGTTCCATATTTTTCCGCCTTTTATAAATGATTTTCTTACCCTTATTATAACGATTTTACTTGGTCGGAGCAATACAAGGATATAGGATTCTTTTCTTTGTTGTGCTATAATGGTAACCTATGAAAATAACAATTTTAAGTGTTGGAAAAATCAAAGAAAAATACTTTCGGGACGCAGTTTCCGAGTATCAAAAAAGATTAGGTCGTTACTGCGACTTACAGATTGTAGAATTTCCGGACGAAAAGACAAAGGAAGGGGCCACGGAAAAAGAAGAGGAGCTGGTCCGTGAAAAAGAGGGCGCACGCATTCAAAAATATTTGGATGAACATCCCGGTTTCTTTGTCACTTTGGAAATCGAAGGGAAGTCCTTTACTTCACCGGGACTTGCCAATAAAATGCAGGAGTTGTTTAACAAAGGAGAGAGTCATATTATCTTTTTAATTGGAGGTTCTTTGGGTATCAGCCAAAGCTTAAAGAAACGTTCCCAGCTGAAGCTGAGTTTTTCAGACCTGACTTTTCCCCATCAACTGATGCGCGTCATTCTGCTGGAGCAGATTTATCGCAGTTTTCGCATATTAAATAACGAACCATACCATAAATAGAAAAGAGGCATCCCATGGGAATTACAGAAATGATAATGGATTTGCCTGCTGCATCCTTAAGCAACGTATTTGGTCAGCAGGACCAGTATTTAAAAAAGATTGAACGTTCTTTACATATTACGGTTGTATTACGAGACGGCAAAATGAAATTAATCGGTGCACCTTCTCAAATTGAAAAAGGGCAACGTATTTTTACAGAGCTTTTGCTCATGGCTGAAAAACAGGAAGAAATCACCGAACAACGTGTAGATTACCTAATTGCCATGTCCTTCTCTGAAAAGGAAGAAGTCGTACGTACCTTGGATCAGGACACCATTTGCCATACCATTCAGGGAAAACCGGTAAAACCGAAAACCTTAGGACAAAAATATTACGTGGATGAAATCCGCAACAAAATGGTAGTCTTCGGTGTTGGCCCGGCAGGAACCGGAAAGACATATCTTGCAATGGCTATGGCGATTACTGCTTTTAAAAATGAGGAAGTCAGTCGTATCGTGTTGACACGTCCGGCCATTGAAGCCGGTGAGAAATTAGGATTTTTACCGGGAGATTTGCAAAGTAAAGTAGATCCCTATTTGCGTCCTTTATACGACGCCTTGTATCAAATTATGGGTGCGGAAAGTTTTCAGCGCAATATGGAAAAAGGCTTAATTGAAGTAGCGCCTTTGGCTTATATGCGTGGACGTACCTTAGACAATGCCTTTGTGATTTTGGATGAAGCACAAAACACCACACCGGCACAGATGAAAATGTTTTTAACCCGTATTGGCTTTGGTTCCAAAGCAATCATTACCGGTGATGCCACCCAAAAGGACCTGGCTCCTGGGGTAAAATCCGGTTTAGACCAGGCTTTACACATTTTACGCGATGTGGAAGGGATTGGTATCTGCAATCTGACCAGTGAAGACGTGGTACGTCATCCATTGGTACAACGTATTGTAAAAGCTTACGATGATTACGAAGAAAAAACCAAAAAGAAAAATACCAACAGCAGTAAAAATCCAAGAATAAGGAGAACCGTGTAATGCGAGAGACCAAATTTGCCACATCCAGAATTTTACATATTCTCTTTATGCTATTTACCCAGCTTTTATTGCTTTTGTTTTGGAAGTTTCAGCAGGGACAAGGCATTGACGACTTCATTTCCCATTGTTTGTTGACCTTGCTTTTCTTCCTCATGCTGGTATTGGATTTTGTATTAGAACGATTACGGGAACATTTTCACGATAGTGGAGCAGAGAACTACAGCGAATTCGCAAAACTCGCCTTTTTTACAAGTGTGATTTTGGCAATTTATTCGTTTTTGCCCTATTATATTGTCCCTTTTTTATTCTTAAGCATGCTTTATAGTGTAGTGGGAAATTCCAAAACCACCGTCTTGTTTTTGACCTACTATAGTTTGATGTTCTGCATCAATGTACGTCACAACTTTTACGAGCTGGCAGCTTATTTGTTTTTTATTATCATAGGCATGATTTTACAGCCCTATTATGCCAAGAAAAGTTATCGGCCTTATTTGGTGATTCTGATTCTTACCAGTACCATCATGACCATAAGTCTGTTTTACTTTTTATCCACACATACCATCACCGGTATGATTTTCTTGTACGCTCTGATTTCAGGGATTGTCACAAATTTGCTTTTAGTATTTATATTTGATAGAATGAAGGCTGTTTCAGACAAGAGAGAAGAGTTGGATATTCAAAAGATTCTATCGGAAGAATATCTTTTGGTTAAAGAAATTCGTGCTTTCTCCGGTGGAGAATACAAGCACGCCAAAAAAATGGCTGATTTATGTTTCCGTTGTGCCGTTGCTACAGGGTTAGATCCCTTCGTATGCATGGCGGGAGGATTTTATTATCGTCTGGGTATTTTGGAAGGAGAACCGGTAGTGAAAAACGGGGTTTCTCTGGCACAAGCCAATTGTTTTCCAAAACGTGTCGTAGATATCTTAGCTGAATATAAGGGGGAAGAAATGTACCCCAGCACACCGGAATCCGCTTTGGTCAGCATTGTGGATGATTTGCTGTGCAAATTTGAACATTTAGAAGATGAAACCAAGAACAGTAGCTGGAACCGTGAAATCGTCATTCTCCAGGCTTTGAATGACCGTTCCTCTGAGGGACTTTACGATCATTCCGGTCTCAGTATCAACCAATATTTAAAAATTCGCGAATTTTTTGTGCGTGGAAAGGATTTTTAAATGACTTTAAATTTAGAAGAAGAACTCCAAGCCGAGTTTTCTTTTGATTACAAAAAAGTAGCAGAAGATGTGATTAACGCCACTTTAGACACCGAGGATTTCCCCTTTGACGTGGAGGTAAATCTCACCTTCGTGGACAACGAAAGCATCCATGAAATCAACAAGGAATATCGGGATGTAGACCGTCCTACCGACGTGTTGTCTTTTCCGATGATTTCCTATGAAGTAGCCGGAGATTACAGTCATATCGAAGAGGATTTATCCAATTTTAATCCCGAAACGGGAGAAGCCCTGTTAGGGGATATTGTTCTCTCTTTACCAAAAGTAATAGAACAAGCAGAGGCTTATGGACATTCAATAAAAAGAGAGTATGCCTTTTTAATTTGTCACAGTATGCTTCATTTATTGGGATATGACCACATGACAGAGGAAGAGTCTGCTGTCATGTTCCAAAAACAACGAGACATTTTGGAACAATTAGAAATTACACGATAGATTGTTAGTACAAAAAAGGAAGAAACATGAGCGAAGAGAAAAAAAGCAATTCGAATTTTTTGGTACAGGGTTCTATTTTAGCCATTGCGTCTATTATTAGTCGTATCATTGGACTCATTTACCGCGTCCCCTTGCAGAATATCATTGGAGACGTAGGTATCGATTATTATTCCTGTGCCTATGACATTTACAGCATTTTGTTGCTGATTTCATCTTACAGTTTGCCACTCGCAGTATCCAAGCTGGTATCTGCAAGAGTTGCAAAGGGCCAGCGAAAGAATGCCAGCCGCATTTTTAAAGGTGCCCTTTGTTTTGCATTGATCACCGGTACCATTGCCGGATTGATTGTCTATTTCGGTGCAGAATACATTACAGCCAACTTAATGAATACTCCTTACAGTTATTTTGCATTACGTGTCCTTGGACCGGGACTCTTGGTGGTTGCCATTTTAGGTGTTTTAAGAGGGTACTTCCAAGGATTGGGAACCATGGTGCCAAGTGCCATTTCTCAGGTTATCGAACAGATTGTAAATGCGGTTGTCAGTGTTGTAGCTGCTTATACTTTATTTAAACGTGGAAGTATTATCGGTGCTGTTCTCGGCGATGAAGAGAATTACGGTGCTGCATACGGGGCAGCCGGCGGTACCTTAGGTACCTTATCCGGCTCTGTAGTAGCCTTACTTTTTATTGTGCTTCTTTACTTAGCATATCAGCGCATTCATAAGCGCCAGTTAAAGAGAGATCATAGTAAAAAGCAGGAGTCCTATCGTCAAATTGCGGCCTTGCTCTTTTTTACCATTGTACCGGTATTACTAAGTACCACCATTTACAATATCAGTTCCATTTTGGATCAGGGTATTTTCAAACAGATTGTAAATATGCAAGGATATTCGGCCAGCGATATTTCCATTTGGTGGGGTAAATTCTCCGGAAAGTACAAGCTCTTAATCAATGTGCCAATTGCCATTGCCTCTGCATTGTCCGCATCCAGCGTACCGGCGCTTTCCGGTTCCTATGCGAAGGGAGAGACACAAACCATTAAACGCCAGATCAATTCTGCCACTCGTTTTTCCATGTTGTTGGCATTCCCATGTGCCGTTGGTTTAACCGTACTTGCAGGGCCGATTTTGCAGTTGTTATTCCAAGACACCTCGGATATTGCCATTCGTATGATGGTTGTAGGTTCTTCCGCTGTTGTATTTTATTCCTTGTCTACCATTTCCAATGGTATATTGCAGGGAATCAACAAATTAAATTTACCGGTTCGAAACGCCGTAATCGCATTGGTACTACACATTGTATTCTTAGTCGTTCTTTTGTTCGGCTTTGATATGAATATCTATGCTGTGGTTTATGCCAATATGTTCTATGCCTTGTTGATGTGTGTACTAAACCAATTAAGTATTCAAAAGTACACCACCTACCGTATAGACTTTATAGGCAGTTTCATCAAGCCGGGACTTGCCTCTGCAGGCATGGGATTCTTTGTATGGGGATCCTACAAACTTGTCCATATTCTATTTGGAAACACCATTTCCACCGTTGTAGCAATTTGCGTTGGAATTTTCACATACTTTATTTTATTATTACTATTGAAGGGAATCACGGAAACAGAACTCCGTCGACTTCCTAAGGGAGAATTACTTGTCCGTATGGGACGAAATTTACATTTGTTATAATGGGAGGGAGATTCCATGAAACAAGAGCATCCATTGCAATTTAATTTTACGGTTATGGGAATGAGCATCCTGTTTTTACTTTTAGGTGCCTTATTATTATTTTTCCCAAATATTTCCGTATCCCAAGTTTGTTACGCCCTTTGTGGGGTAGTTGTAGCCCTCGGCATCCTTTATATTGCCCAGTATTTTATTACAGAATCCTACAAGGATTTACAGCAATATGGATTTTCCATCGGCGTACTTTTAATCATCCTTGGTATTTGTGGATTCATTCGTATCAATGAATTAATCAGTGCTTTTTACTTTTTTATAGGAATGATGTTCCTCATTGCCGGAATTCTCCATTTCCAAAATGCATTGGACTTCAAGATTTTAAAGCAAAAGTCCTACGTGCTTTGGATTGCTGTGGCCATTACCGTTCTTTTGTGTGGAACAATGGTGATTTTAAATCCGTTCCCGGAAGATACGACGTTAGCCACCTTTACCAACTATAGTTTGATTATCGTAGGGTTGTTTACCTTAATCGGAAATCTTTTCTTGTTCTTTACCTTAAAAAGATTACAGAAAAAAGCTGCAAAAGAGGCTTCCGAAAACAACCCGATTACAGAAGATCCTTCCGAAGATACACAACCGGAGATTATTACAGAATCACAGGATATAGAAGATGAAGAATAAAGATATTATCATTATCGGAGCGGGGGCTTCCGGTCTCATGGCTGCTATTTCAGCAGCAAGACAGGGAGCCTCTGTCTTATGTTTAGAACATATGGAAAAACCCGGAAAAAAAATCCTTATGACAGGAAACGGAAAATGCAATTTCACCAATGATAATCAGGATTTATCCAATTATTATGGTGCAAGTCCTGCATTTTTAAAAACCGTATTTTCCAAGTTTTCCAAAGAAGATACCATTTCCTTTTTCAAAGGAATCGGCGTACCTCCCATGCGAAAAAACGGCTATGTGTACCCTTTTAACGAAGAGGCTTCCGGCGTACAGTTACGCCTGTATGAAACTGCCCAAGCCCTTGGGGTGGAATTTTTGTTTTCCATTGGTATTCGTAGCATCGAAAAACAAGAAAATGGCTATTCCATTCATACAAAATCCGGAGATTTTTTTGGAAAAGCGTGCATTTTATGCACCGGTGGCGCTTCTTTTCCAAAATCCGGAAGTGACGGAAGCGGCCTTCTATATCTTGGGTCTTTCAAACAGCCTACCAAAGATATAGTTCCTTCACTGGTACAATTGAAAGCAAAAGAATCATTTTTTAAGAATCTTGCAGGAATTCGTGCACAATCTCTTGCAAAAATTTATGTAAATGGGCAATTTTGCAGCGAAAATTTCGGAGAAGTCCAATTTGCAGATTATGGCTTGTCCGGTATTCCGATTTTTCAAATCAGTCGTTTTGCCTCTTATGGATTAAAAGAAGAGAAGCAGGTAGAAGTGCGTTTGAATTTCTTCCCGGAAATAACAGAAGCAGAACTTTCTGCTTACCTCGAAACCCTATTGGCATCACAAGACGGTAGTGTACAGACCGCCTTATCCGGTCTCTTGCACCAGAAAATGATTCCGGTTCTCTGTAAGCTTGCCGGTTTTTCTCCGGAAAAAGCCGCCAAGAAAATTCGACCGGAACAGGTACAACGTTTCGCAGCGCTGTGTCAAAACTTTTCAGCCACGATTACCGGAACCACCGGATTTCAAAAAGCTCAGGTCACAGCCGGTGGCATAGACACAGCTTTTGTACATCCGGAAACCCTGGAATCCACCCTGCATAAAGGACTGTTTTTTGCAGGCGAAGTGTTAGATGTGGATGGTCTGTGTGGCGGATACAATTTACAGTGGGCATGGAGCAGCGGCCATGTAGCAGGAACTGCTGCCGCCAAACTGGTAAGTGCATCTTAACCGAAAAGAAAGGATAATTATGATTCGGATTCAGCAATTAAAAATCCATTATCAGCATACGGAAGAAGCCTTGCGCAAAAAAGTATGCCATTTGTTACATATCAAAGAAGAAGAATTGCTTTCTTATCACATCGTGCGGCAATCTTTAGATGCCAGAAAAAAACCGGAACTTTTTTACGTATATATTTTAGATGTGGAAGTAAAAAACGAGAAGAAAGTGATAAAAAATAACCATAAAGCGGATATTTTCATTCCTACCCAGAAGTTTTATACTATTCCTGAAGTAGGAAATCAGGCCTTGCGGCATCCACCGATTGTCATTGGCGCCGGCCCTTGCGGCTTGTTTGCCGCTTTGCTTTTGGCGCAAAAAGGCTTTTGTCCCATTGTCTTAGAGCGCGGAAAATCCGTAGAAGCCCGTCAAAAAGACGTGGAAACCTTCTGGAAAACCGGTATCCTCAATCCAAAAAGCAACGTACAATTTGGAGAGGGCGGTGCCGGCACCTTTTCCGATGGCAAGTTAAATACTTTGGTAAAAGATAAAACCGGAAGAAATACTTACGTATTAGAGACCTTCGTAAAATACGGAGCACCCGAGAAAATTCTATACGAGCAAAAGCCTCATGTAGGAACGGATATATTAATTCGTATCCTACAAAATATAAGACAAGAAATCATCTCTTTAGGCGGAGAATTCCGATTCGAACAGCAAGTCTCCAATTTTCGCATAGAAAATGGTTGCTTAACTGCCTTAGAAATCAATCACCGGGATTGGCTGGAAACAGAAGTTGCGATTTTAGCCATCGGTCACAGTGCCAGAGATACCTTTGAAACCTTATTGCAACAGGGCATCTCCATGGAGGCAAAATCCTTTGCCGTTGGTTTTCGTGTAGAACATCCGCAAAAAATGATTAATTTATCCCAATACGGCATGGAGGATCCGGCAGACTTACCGGCATCCCCTTATAAACTTACCGCCCGTTCCAAAAATGAGCGTGGGGTTTATTCCTTCTGCATGTGTCCGGGAGGATTTGTAGTAAACGCTTCTTCGGAAGAACAGCGTTTGGCCGTGAATGGAATGAGTTATTCGGCTCGTGATTCCAAAAATGCCAATTCCGCCATCATCGTTTCCGTTGATCCTGTTGATTTTGGAGGACAAGGACCACTCGCGGGCATGTATTTCCAACGCAAACTGGAAGAAACCGCCTATTTACTTGGGGAAGGTAGTATTCCACAACAGTTGTACGGAGATTTTGTAAAAGAAATCCCCAGTACCACATATGGCGATTTTTCCTCCTGTGTAAAAGGGAAAACCACTTTTACCGATTTGACCCCTTTGTTTTCTCCATCGATAAAAGAAGCTTTTTTAGACGGCATGGAACAATTTTCCCATAAAATCAAAGACTTTTCCCGTTACGACGCCATTTTATCCGGCGTAGAAAGTCGTACTTCATCCCCCATTCGCATTCATCGAGATGAAGCATTTGAAAGTAACATCAAAGGGCTGATTCCCGCCGGAGAAGGCGCAGGTTACGCCGGTGGCATTACCAGTGCTGCTATGGACGGATTAAAAACAGCCGAACATATCATAAGAACATATCACTTGTAAGGGAGAGGAATCATGGCAGAACTAACACCCATGATGCAACAGTATTTGCAGACAAAAAATGAATACAAAGATTGTATTCTGTTTTATCGCTTAGGCGATTTCTATGAAATGTTTTTCGAGGACGCAGTTTTGGTTTCCAAAGAATTGGAACTAACCTTAACGGGAAAGAACTGTGGCCTGGAAGAGAGAGCTCCCATGTGCGGAGTTCCCTTTCACGCTGTGGACAATTATTTGTCCCGTTTAGTACAAAAAGGATATAAAGTAGCCATTTGCGAACAGGTCGAAGACCCGAAACTTGCAAAGGGAATTGTAAAACGTGAGGTTATCCGCGTGGTTACCCCCGGAACCAACACCGATCCCATGGCTATGGACGAAGAGAAGAACAACTATATCATGTCTGTGGTTTATATTGCAGACAAATTCGGCGTTGCCATTGCCGATGTGTCCACCGGTGATTTCTTTGTAACAGAATTAAATTCTCAAAGAAAACTCATTGATGAAATTCAAAAATATAACCCGGTAGAATTGATTCACAACGATTCCTTTTCCATCAGCGGCATTGATTTGGAAAACTTGAAAAACCGTTATCATATTTCCATCTCTTCCTTGGATGCCTGGTATTTTGATGATCAAACCTGCTGCAACAATTTGATGACACATTTTCACGTCAACAATTTGCAAGGACTCGGTTTATCCGATTATGATTGCGGTGTAATTGCCGCAGGCTCTTTGCTACGTTATTTGCAGGATACCCAGATGAATGACTTGTCCCATATTACGGCTATTCATCCTTATACCACCGATCATTTCTTGATGATTGACTCCAGTTCCCGCCGTAATTTGGAATTGGTAGAAACCTTACGAGAAAAAGAAAAACGTGGCTCCTTGCTTTGGGTTTTAGACAAGACCAAAACTGCCATGGGTGCCCGTTTATTACGTAGTTATATCGAACAACCTTTGGTAGACAAAGCCATGATTTTGGCTAGACAGGATGCCATTGCAGAGCTCAATGATAATGCCATTACCCGTGAAGAATTACGGGAATACTTACAACCCATTTACGATTTGGAACGTTTGATGACACGTATTGTCTATCAAACAGCCAACGCTAGGGATTTGGTGGCTTTCCAGTCATCCATTGGCATGTTGCCACCCATCAAACAATTAATGGGCGATTTTCATTGTTCTCTACTCAAAGGCTTTTATGATTCCTTAGATGATTTGCAGGATTTGTTTACTTTGATTTCTTCTGCCATTGTAGAAGAACCACCGATTTCTTTACGGGAAGGAAATTTAATCAAAGACGGCTATCACCCGGAAGTTGATCGCCTTCGTACCGCCAAAAACGAAGGAAAATCCTGGTTAGCTGATTTGGAAGAAAAAGAACGGAACAAAACCGGTATTAAGAACTTAAAAATCAAGTACAACAAAGTATTTGGTTATTACTTGGAAGTCACCAATTCCTACAAAGATCTGGTGCCGGATTATTATATGAGAAAGCAGACCTTGACCAACGCTGAGCGTTATATCACGCCGGAATTAAAAGAAATGGAAGATACCATTTTGGGCGCAGAAGATCGCTTGGTTGGTTTGGAATATGAATTATTTTCCCAGATTCGACAGCAAATCGCCGGAGAAGTAAAACGGATTCAATCCACCGCAAAAATCATTGCCAACATTGATGTTTTTGCTTCTTTGGCTTTGGTGGCAGAACAGAACAATTACTGTCGTCCGGAAATCAACGAAGAAGGTACCATTGATATCGTGGAAGGTCGTCATCCGGTGGTAGAGAAAATGATTTCTCATGATTTATTTATACCAAATGACACCTATTTGGATGAAAAAAACAAACGTATTTCCATTATTACCGGTCCGAATATGGCCGGAAAATCCACTTATATGCGTCAAACCGCACTGATTGTATTGATGGCGCAGGTAGGATCCTTTGTTCCTGCCAAAACCGCAAATATCGGCTTGGTGGATAAAATTTTCACCCGTGTCGGTGCTTCCGATGACTTGGCCAGCGGACAAAGTACCTTCATGGTAGAGATGAACGAAGTGGCAAACATCTTACGAAATGCCACAGAAAAAAGTTTACTGATCTTGGACGAAATTGGGCGCGGTACCAGCACCTTTGATGGACTTTCCATTGCCTGGGCCGTGGTAGAACATATCAGTAATCCAAAATTACTTGGAGCAAAAACACTTTTTGCCACCCACTACCACGAACTTACCGAGTTGGAAGGCAAACTGTCCAACGTCAACAATTACTGCATCGCCGTAAAAGAAAAAGGAGACGACATTGTCTTTTTACGTAAAATTGTACCTGGTGGAGCAGACAAAAGTTACGGTATTCAGGTAGCGAAATTAGCAGGTGTTCCGGATGAAATCATTAAACGTGCCAAAGAAATTGTAGAGCAATTGTCGCAGAATGATTTGGCCGAAGCAACCAAACGAATTGAAACCGGAGACTTTGAAAAATATCAGGAATTTCAGCCAACACAGAACCTGGAAATGTCTCAAATTTCCTTGTTCGATACCATGACTGATAATGATATCATCGAAGAAATCAAAGCTTTGGAATTAACTCATTTGACACCGATTGAAGCCTTAAACAAGCTTTATGAATTACAAAACAAAATTTCCAATCGCTGGTAAGTAAGGAGGAGAGAAGCAAATGCCTCATATTCAGATATTAGACAAAGAAACAATTGACAAAATCGCAGCCGGGGAAGTCATCGAACGTCCCATGTCTGTTGTAAAAGAATTGGTGGAAAATGCCATTGATGCAAAGGCTTCCTCCGTTACCGTAGAGATTAAAGAAGGCGGCATTTCTTTTATCCGTATCACCGACAACGGATGTGGCATCGATGCAAAAGAAGTAGAACTTGCTTTTTTTGCCCATGCTACCAGTAAAATTTCCTCAGCGGAAGATTTGAATCATATTTCCTCCTTGGGATTTCGTGGTGAGGCACTTGCCAGTATTGCAGCCATAAGCCAGGTAGAACTCATTACCAAAACCCCTTCCGCTTTAACCGGAACCCGCCTGGTTATTGAAGGGTCGGAAACTAAAGAATTGGAAGAAGTAGGGGCGCCAAACGGTACCACCTTCCTGATTCGCAATTTGTTTTACAATACACCGGCTCGTTTAAAATTTTTAAAAAGTCCGCAAACAGAAGCCGGATATATCAGTGCGCTGATGGAACGCATTGCTTTATCCCATCCGGAAATTTCCTTTAAATTCATACATAACAATCAGGTAAAAATGCAGACCTCCGGCAACTCCAAACCAAAGGAAATCATTTACCAAATTTACGGAAAAGATATTGCCAACGCACTGGTGGAAGTGCATGCGAAAAACGATTTGTTGCAAATTGACGGATACATTGCAAAACCGGTGGTATCCCGTGGCAATCGTAACTATGAAAACTATTTCGTAAACGGCCGCTATATCAAGAGCAGCCTTCTTTCCAAGGGTATTGAAGATGCCTACAAAAACTATTTGATGCAGCATCAGTATCCCTTTACCGCATTGACGTTTACCATTGCGGGAGAAGAAGTGGACGTAAATGTACATCCGCAAAAAATGGAACTTCGTTTCCGCAATCAGGATGATGTGTATAAATTTGTTTTAACCACTCTAGAAGAGAATCTCGCCCACCGAGAATTGATTCCGGAAGTACCGGTGGCAGAACAAACCAAAGAAGAAAAGAAATCAGAGCAAGAAGCTTTGAAACCGGCGCAAAACACACCGGAGCCTTTTGAACGAAATCGTATCGAGAAAAATCGATTACAACAAATCCGCTCCATGCTGGCTATGGATTCGCCTTATGAGGTGCGGTACGAAGATCGGAAACCCCGTTATGGGAACACGGATCCTTTTGTTGCAAACCCGTATTCTGCAACTACGCCTTCCGCAAATACCGATTCTCAGCCGGATTTTTCTGCAGCAACTGCTGCAACCGCAACATCTACAGAAACCGCAGCTACTGCAGCAGTGATTACAGAACCGGTCGTCACCGGAGAGCAGGAGACACTCCCTTTCTTAAGTGAACAAGCCCTGCCGGATTACAAGATTATCGGTCAGGTCTTTGACACCTTTTGGATTGTGCAGTTAAAGGACAAACTTTTTTACATTGATCAGCATGCTGCTCATGAAAAAGTATTATTTGAAAAACTGATGAAGCGAAAAGAAACCAATCAGTTTTCTTCCCAGCAAATCAGTCCGCCCATTTTGCTTTCTCTTTCTATGGCAGAGGAGCAAATGCTTTTGGAACACATGGATGCTTTTACGGAACTGGGCTATTCCATTGAAAACTTTGGTGGTAGAGAATATACCATCAACGCAATTCCCGGAAATCTATACGGTCTAGATGAAAAACAATATTTCCTGGAGATGTTGGATGATTTGGTATCCAATGGAAAAAGTCAAACCACCGAAACCCTTTATATGAAAATTGCAACCATGTCATGTAAGGCAGCCATTAAGGGAAATAATAAGATTTCCATTCCGGAATTCGAAACCCTTTTACGAGAACTCTTGGTACTGGACAACCCGTATCATTGTCCGCATGGAAGACCGACCATTATTTCCATGTCAAAATATGAATTAGAAAAGAAATTTAAACGTATTGTATAAAATGAAACCTATGAAGAAACCACTTGTTATTCTATCGGGCCCTACTGCAGTAGGCAAAACAGCCCTTTCCATATCCCTTGCAAAAAAAATCAACGGAGAAATCATTTCCGCAGATTCCATGCAGGTGTATCGTTATATGGATATCGGGTCAGCCAAAATTACAAAAGAAGAGATGGATGGAGTGCCTCATTACTTGGTAGACGAACTGCTGCCAGAGGAGGAATTTCACGTAGCAAAATTTCAGTCCCTTGCGAAACACTATATGGAACAAATCTGGAAAAAAGGAAAAATCCCGGTTTTAGTGGGAGGAACCGGTTTTTATATCCAGGCAGTCCTATATGACATTGATTTTACCGAGCAGGACATTGACACCGCTTACCGGGAAGAGTTGGAACAATTCGCTCGGGACAAAGGTCCGGAATATTTGCATCAAATGTTGCAGCAGGTGGACGCAAAGTCTGCAGAGGAGATTCACTGCAACAACGTAAAAAAAGTCATTCGCGCTTTGGAATTTTATAAGCAGACAGGAACCCCCATTTCTCAACACAACGAGACAGAACGACAGAAGGAGTCCCCTTACAACTTTGCTTATTTCGTTTTAAACGATGAACGTAGCCGTCTCTATGCACGGATTGACAAACGAGTGGAATCCATGATAGAACAAGGTCTGGTTTCCGAAGTCACCCGTTTAAAAGAAATGGGCTATGACAAATCCTATGTTTCCATGCAGGGTTTAGGTTACAAGGAAATCTTGGACTATCTAAACGGCGAAATCTCTTTGGATGAAGCGGTTTATCGCATCAAGCGAGATACCCGTCATTTTGCCAAGCGTCAGTTGACCTGGTTCCGCCGCGAAAAAGAAGTTCTATTTGTAGAAAAAGAACAATATCACTATGAGGATGAAAAAATACTTTCTTATTTGTGTGAAGTTTTAAAAGAAAGAGGAATTATAGAACATGAGTAATTTGGAAACTGTTTATCAAAATCTGGGAATTTGTCCGGAGGTTTACAATTTTGGAAAAAAGATTGAAGCAGAATTAAAGGAACGCTTTTTAGAAATTGATGCAAGAGCCGAACTGAACCAATTAAAAGTCATTGGCGCTATGCAGAAAAACAAAGTAAGTTCCGAATGTTTTCAAAGTTCCAGTGGTTACGGCTACTGTGACTTAGGTCGTGATGTCTTAGAACAAGTCTATGCAGATATTTTCCATACAGAAGATGCTTTGGTACGTCCACAGATTACTTGTGGAACACATGCATTGGCTTTGGCTTTAATGTCCAATTTACGCCCGGGAGATGAACTGCTTTCTCCGGTAGGAAAACCTTATGATACCTTAGAAGAAGTCATCGGCATTCGCCCATCCAAAGGTTCTTTAGCAGAATATGGAATTTCTTACAGACAGGTGGATTTAAAAGAGGACGGCTCTTTTGATTTCGAAGGAATCAAAGCAGCCATCAATGAAAAAACAAAACTGGTAACCATCCAACGATCCAAGGGTTATCAGACCAGACCTACCTTGTCCGTTGCGCGCATTGGAGAATTGATTTCTTTTGTAAAAAACATCAAACCGGATGTAATTTGCATGGTAGATAACTGCTACGGAGAATTTGTAGAAGAGTTGGAACCTTCTGATGTGGGTGCCGACATGGTTGTGGGTTCCTTAATCAAAAACCCGGGTGGCGGTCTTGCCCCCATTGGTGGATATATCGCCGGCAAAAAAGAATGTATTGAAAATGCAGCCTATCGATTGACTTCTCCGGGACTCGGGAAAGAAGTCGGCGCATCCTTAGGGGTCATTCAATCCTTCTATCAAGGATTATTCCAGGCACCGGTTGTTACCGCAGGCGCATTGAAGGGTGCTATTTTCGCTGCAAATGTTTACGAACGGCTCGGTTTTTCTGTTGTTCCAAACAGCACGGAAAGCAGACACGACATTATTCAGGCTGTGACCTTGGAAAGTCCGGAACGTCTTTTGGCTTTTTGTGCAGGCATTCAAGCTGCTGCACCGGTAGAAAGTTTTGTCACTCCGGAACCATGGGATATGCCGGGATATGACAGCCAGGTCATTATGGCAGCAGGCGCCTTTGTACAGGGTTCTTCCATTGAACTTTCAGCAGACGGCCCATTAAAAGCGCCATACAATGTGTATTTTCAGGGTGGCTTAACTTGGTACCATGCGAAGCTTGGAATCCTCATGTCACTCCAAAAACTTTATGACAGAAATCTTGTTCAAAAAGACCTGTTATGATAAGATAGAAAGAGTGTATTTCGGTCTTTTTTTAGATGAAACCGAAGACAAAAGTAGTTTACAAATGCAGGAAGGAGTTCGCATGTCAAATAATATATATGGTGTGGATCTAGGCACCCGAAATTTAAAAATTTATTCCAAAGCAGCAGGAAAGGTTTTTAACGAAAAAAACACTGTTGCCATTGTTGGAAAAGATAAATTATACGCATACGGCGATAAGGCCTATGCCATGTTCGAAAAAGCACCGGAGGAAATCGAAATCAAATTCCCGATTAACCGCGGTGTAATAGCAGACTACAATTTTATGCAGACCATGTTAGATGAATTCTTAACCAAATGTTCCAAGGGTAAGATTCGCGGTGCAGAATTCATTGTAGCGGTACCTACCAACATTACAGACGTAGAAGAGAAGGCTTTTTACGACATTTTTGCAAAAAGCAGCTTAAAATCCAAATCTGTTTTGCTTTGCAAGAAACCAATTGCAGATGCCGTAGGTCTTGGCCTGGATGTCAATGAGCCAACCGGTGTTATGATTGTAGATATCGGAGCAGACACTACAGAAATTTCCGTTATTTCCTTAGGCGGTTTGGTTCTAAGCGATTTGTTGAGCTTAGGTGGCAACAAAATCGATGAATCCATCATCAGCCACATTAAGAGAAACTTCAATTTAGTCATCGGACAGAAGACTGCCATGACTTTAAAAGAAAGTCTTGCTTCCGGTACTTCCGACAACCAGGAATCCATGGTCATTGTTGGTAGAGATCTGGTAAAGGGACTTCCAATCGAAATGGAAATCACTTCTGAATCCATCAACGAAGCCATTAAGCCGGATTTAAACAATATTTGTACCTCCATCAAAATGATTTTGGAGAAGACTCCGCCGGAACTTGCAAAGGATATTATCCGCAACGGTATTTATATCACAGGTGGCGGTTCAAAAATTAAAGATTTAGACACCTTATTTACACAAATTACAGGTATAAAAGTAAATACCTGTGAGGAACCGGAAGAAAGCGTTGTTCGGGGACTTGTAAAGATTGTGTCCGACGACAAATTCAAACGTCTCGTATATAGCATGAAAAATAGAACATTCAAGTAAAAGAGGATTTTATGAAAAGAAGAAGCTTTAGCAGAAAAGCAAAAAGATCGATCCCATCCAAATATATTTTGATGGTTATGACTACTCTTTGCATCGCCGCTATGCTTGTTAGCTTGATTTTTAACATATCCGGTGGTCCATTGCAAGGGATTGCCGGTTATGTTTTTATTCCGATGCAAACAGGAATCAATCGTATTGGTACAGCCATTTCTGAACAATTAGAAAAATTTCAGACAATCGAGGAAGTGCAAGAAGAGAACGAAGAATTGCAGGCCCAGATTGATGAGTTGACCGAAGAACTGAATACCATTCGATTGGAACAGTATGATTTGGAAAATTACAGAGAGCTTTTGGAACTTTCCGAGAAATATCCGGATTACGAAAAAGTAGCTGCCAACGTCATAGGAAAAGACACAAGTAACTGGTTTGATACCTTCCTGATTGACAAGGGCAGTGACGACGGAATCGAAGTGGATATGAACGTCATTTCCGGCGGTGGGCTGGTTGGTATTGTTACCTCCGTTGGCCCTAATTATGCAAAGGTACGTTCCATTATCGATGATGAAAGTACAACCAGTGCCATGGTACTGAGCACCTCTGACTTATGTGTTGTAAACGGGGATTTGGAATTGATGAATTCCTCTCAGATGTTGGCTTTTGAAAAATTAAGCGATGATGATGACGAAGTTCAGGTAGGAGATGCCGTAGTGACTTCCAATGTAAGTAGCAAATACTTGCAGGGCTTCCTCATCGGTTATATTTCCAGCATCGAAAGTGACTCCACCAACTTAACCAAATCCGGAACCATTACTCCGGTAGTGGATTTCCAGCACTTATCAGAAGTCTTGGTTATTTTAGAAGTAAAGGATACATCCGGAATGGAGGATTAAGATGAGACGTAAGGTTACCATCGCAGTATTGATTATCATCACCTTTGTTTTACAGAACACTGTATTTCAAAGCTTGCGTATTGCCTCCATCAGTCCCAACCTTCTTGCAATTCTAGCCTCTTCCTTTGGATTTATGAGAGGAAAAAAAGAAGGCTTATGGGTCGGATTCTTCTGTGGACTTTGTATTGATTTATTCTACGGAAGTTACCTTGGTTTTTACGCATTGATTTATATGTACATCGGATATGTAAACGGTTGTTTCCGTCGTATGTTTTATCCGGAAGACATCAAACTTCCGATGTTACTCATCAGTGCCAGTGACTTGGTTTTAAATTTAATCGTATATATTTTGCTTTATTTTATGCGTGGAAATTTCCATTTCACTTATTATTTGGCACACATTATTATTCCGGAATTGATTTACACGATATTAATTACCATACCCTATTATTTTATATTATTGAAAATCAATCAAAAATTAGAATCCATAGAAAAAAGGAGTGCAGCGAAGTTTGTCTGAGAGAATAAAAGAATTTTTTCATGAGATCTTAAATTCAAGATTATTGATTTTGGGAATTGTCGTTGTTTTAATGGCCAGCATTTTAATTCAACGACTTTTTGTCTTGCAAATTATTAATGGGGAGAGTTACCAAGAAAATTACACCTTAAAAATCGAAAAGGAACGCGTGATTGAAAGTACACGTGGAAATATCTACGATCGCAACGGAGAATTGTTGGCCTACAATGAATTGTCCTACACCATTGCCATTGAAGATAATGGTACTTACAGTACCACCACAGAAAAGAATGCCTCTTTAAATGCAGAATTGTATGAAATCATCCAGGTTTTAGATGAAAACGGGGACAGCATTTCCAATTCCTTTGGCATTGACTTAAACGAGGACGGAACTTATTCCTTCAATGTTTCCGGCACCTCCTTGTTACGTTTCTTAGCAGACGTATACGGTAGAAGCAGCACCAGTGATTTACAGGAAAATTCCAAATTGGGATACAACGAAGCAGAAGCCACCGCAGATCAGGTTATGGAATATCTTTGCAGTAGTTCCAAATACAATCTGTCCACCGATGATTATGCCATTGAAGACTTGTATCGTATTGTTGTATTGCGTTATGCCTTATCCGCAAACAGCTATCAAAAATACATTTTGACAGATATTGCTACCGAAGTCAGTGATGAGACCGTTGCATATATCAGCGAGCATTCTTCGGAATTACAAGGTGTTTCTGTAGAGACCGATACCATCCGTAAATATGTGGACAGTGAATACTTCAGTCACATCATCGGATACACCGGTTTGATTTCCGCTGAGGAATACGAAGAATATTCCGCTACCAGCGACAACTATTCTTTGACAGATATCGTTGGTAAATCCGGTATCGAGCAATATATGGATGCCGAATTAAAAGGTACCGCCGGATATCAAAAGCTTTATGTAGACAACTTAGGAAAAGAAGTGGAAACCATCGAAACCGTAGACCCGGTTGCAGGAAACGATGTATATCTTTCCATCGATAAGAATTTACAGGAAGCGGCTTACGACTTGTTGGAACAGGAGATTGCAGGTATTGTTTACTCCAAGATCACCAATACCAAGACCTACGATTCCACAGGTAGCTCCTCTGATATTGAAATTCCAATCTATGATGTTTATTTTGCATTGATTAACAACAACGTCATTGATATCGATCATTTCTTTGAAGAGGATGCCAGCACCACCGAGCAAACTGTAGGCGCTAGTTTCTCCAGCAAAGAAAGTTCTGTACTTGCAAGTATGGAGAGTGAATTGACCTCCTCCAGTCCTACGATTTACAGTTCCTTGACAGAAGAAATGCAGACTTATATGTCTTATGTATTGACTATGTTGTCTTCTAATTCTATTTATTTGACATCTGAAGTGGATACCACCGATGAGACATATCTCAGCTGGAAGGCAGGAGAAATCAGCTTAAAAGACTATTTAAGCCATGCCATCGAAAAAGGCTGGATTGATATTACACAGTTCGAATTGGATGAAAAATATTCCGATTCTACTGAGATTTATGAGAACTTAATTGCTTACGTCATTGAGGAATTGGGTGATGACACTTCCTTTGCGAAGGAAATGTATGAATACCTGATTCAGGATGACGTAGTCACCGGAACCCAGTTATGCTTGATTTTATTTGATCAAGGTGTCTTAGATCAGGATGATGAAAGCTACGCTGCCTTATCCGCAGGTACTTTAAGCAGTTATGATTTCTTACGCGAAAAGATTAAAAACATTGAAATCACCCCGGCACAGTTAGCTTTGGATCCTTGCTCCGGATCCGTGGTAATTACCAATCCACAAACCGGAGAATTATTAGCCTTAGTTTCTTATCCGGGATATGACAACAACCGTTTGGCAAACACCATGGATTCCGAATACTATGCATCCTTGCAAAATGATTTGTCTTTGCCTTTATATGACTACGCAACCTTACAGGAAACAGCACCCGGTTCCACCTTCAAAATGGTTACCGCTGCTGCAGGTTTGACCGAAGGCGTGATTACCGTGGATGAAACCATAGAAGATAAGGGTGTCTATGAAAACGTATCCAACGGACCATCCTGCTGGATTTGGAATTCTTACCACACCACACATGGATTCATTAATGTATCGGAAGCGTTACGTGATTCCTGCAACTATTTCTTCTACGAGGTAGGGTATCGTTTAAGTAACGGATATTCTTCCTATGATGAAGATTTGGGTATTGAATTGATTCAAGAATATGCAGAAGCTTTTGGTTTGGGCGAAAAAACCGGCATTGAGATTCCGGAAAGTACTCCTCAAATTGCGGATGAATATCCAATTACCGCATCTATCGGACAGTCCAACAACAACTTCGCTACCATTCATTTGGCACGCTATATTACTGCTGTAGCCAACAGAGGTACCGTATATGGCTTGACTTTGCTTAGCAAATTAACAGATACCGATGGAAATGTTTTGGAAACTTACACACCGGAAGTCGTAAATACCATTGATGAAATCTCTGATTCTACTTGGGATGCCATCCAATATGGTAACTACTTGGTAGTACAGGAACAATCTTCCTTCACCAACTTCCCGGTAGCAGTAGCCGGAAAAACCGGTACCGCACAGCAGGTAAGTACCAGACCGAACCATGCATTGTTTGTATGTTACGCACCATATGACGAAACCGGAACTACCACTCCGGAAATCGCCATTGCAACCAGAATTGCCTATGGTTATGCATCATCCAATGCAGCGGAAGTAACGGAAAAGATTTTAGAATATTATTATGGTGTCAGCACCGAAGAAGAATTGTTAAGCGGAGAAGCTGAAGATATTTCTACAAGCAACAGCTTTACAGATTAGGAGAGAGACTATGAAAGATTCCGTTATTTTAAAAAGTACAAGAAACGGCATTCATCTTATTTTTGATGAAAGCCGTTCCTTTCAAGAATTAAAAACAGACATTCTGGCAAAATTTTTGGAATCCAAGCAATTTTTCCAAAATGCCAGATTGGTTCTTTCTTATTCCGGAAAGGAATTGTCCTTTGAAGAAGAACAGGAGTTAATTTCTGCCATTCATGCGCATACAGATATTCACATTATTTGTATTATGGAGCAGGACGAACTATTAAATGAAATCTATTTAAAAAAGATAGAAACTTTAGCCAACAAAGACACTTTTGACCCGGAACACGCCTTTGTCTATTACACCAGCATTCATAGTGAGGAAACCATTTCCTCCCAAGAAAACCTGATTGTGTTAGGGGATGTAGAAGAGGGCGCTACCGTAGAAACCACAGGAAGTCTTGTGGTCTTTGGAAAGCTCCGGGGTAAAATACATGTTGGAAAAGATTCTCATCCGGAGGCTTTTGCCATTGGGTTATGGATGGAACCGGAATCTTTAAAAATTGACACCTTAAATTATGTGGAGGAAACGGGCTTTTTCAAGAAGAGAAAAACCGGTAAATTAAATCCTACCATAGCATTTATCGAAAACGGAAAAATTTGTATGGGAACCATCGATTCCAGAAAGAAGTAACAACATGTTTAAACAATATAATTTTCGAAATTATCATTTTCGCTTAGTGGCATATGTTGTGGCCCTTACCATACTCGGTATTTTGGTTATCGGAAGTGCCAACGAAGATTACCAATCCAAACAAATTATCGGTCTGATTTTAGGTTTGATTGTGATGACCTTCTTTTCTTTGTTTGACTATACCACCGTTGTACGATTCGGTTGGATTATTTACGGACTGAATATTATCCTCTTAGGATGGGTACTGGTAGCCGGAACCAATGTAAATGGATCTACCCGTTGGATTGAAGTCGCCGGCATTCGTGTGCAGCCCTCCGAACTTGGTAAAATTTTATTAATCCTATTTTTTGCATATTTTTTTACCCTGCATCAAGAGCATTTAAATACGGTAAAATACATCGGGCTTTCCCTGTTACTTGCAGGAATTCCCCTTGTAATGATTAAAGAGCAGCCGGACTTATCTACAACCATTGTTACCTTTTTAATCTTTGTATCTCTCTTGTTTATTGCGGGATTAAGTTATAAAATAATAGCAGGTGTGTTGGCTGTCAGCATACCTGGTGCCATTGTATTTTTAAGCCTGATTTTGCAGGAAGGACAGACCATTTTAGATGATTATCAGTACAAACGTATCATGGCATGGTTAAATCCATCCGAATATGCAGATTCAGCGTACCAACAGCAAAATTCCATTACCGCCATCGGATCCGGACAGTTGTGGGGCAAGGGATTAAATAATACCGCCACCACCTCCGTAAAAAACGGAAACTTTATTTCCGAGCCGCAGACCGACTTTATTTTCGCGGTAGTAGGAGAAGAACTAGGCTTCGTAGGTTCAGCTGTAATTGTGGTTTTACTTTGTTTAATTGCCATTGAGTGTATTCTCATTGCACGTAAATCCAAAGATTTAGCCGGGAAATTAATTTGTACCGGAATGGCATCCTTAATCGCGTTTCAAAGTTTTGTAAATATTTCCGTTGCGACAGGGATTATGCCGAATACCGGTATCCCATTACCATTTGTCAGTTACGGACTTACGTCTCTTGTGACGTTATATCTTGGAATAGGGTTGGTTCTCAATGTAGGACTACAACCGAAAAAATATTAAGAGGAGGATTTTGGCATGAATATCGGCTTAATCGCACACGATTCAAAGAAAAAGCTGATGCAAAATTTTTGCATTGCCTATCGCGGAATTTTATGTAAAAACAATTTGTATGCCACCGGTACCACCGGAAGACTCATTGAAGAGGTTACAAATTTACAGGTTCATAAATATTTAGCAGGACACTTAGGTGGAGCGCAACAGTTAGGTGCTCAGATTGAACATAATGAAATTGACTTGGTAATCTTTTTACGAGATCCATTGACACCAAAGTCACACGAACCGGATGTTAATAATGTCGTTCGTCTTTGCGACACCCATAACATTCCTTTGGCAACCAATCTTGCCACCGCAGAGCTTTTGATTAAATCATTGGATAGAGGAGATTTAGAGTGGCGTGAGATGTACAAGTAAGATAAAATCCCTTTTGTTATGCGGATGTATACTCACAGGAATGCTTGCAGGATGTGGAACAGAAGACACCGTAGAAGATGCCTACAATATTTATTCCACCTCTGCTTATTCGTTTACCACTGCAGATAGTAGTTCTGTTGCTACCTACTCCAGTGATTTATGTGTAGTTGATACAGAAAGTGTAAATATCGACAATACCCATTACTCCGTTGCAGGAGGTGCCGGACTTTTCAACGCCACCACCAACGAAGTAAATTATGCATATAACGTGCATGAGCAGCTTTATCCTGCCAGCACCACCAAGGTACTTACCTTGTATATTGCAGTGACTCAGGGCAACTTAGATGACGTAGTGACCGTCAGCGCCAATGCCACCAATCAGACATCCGATTCTTCGGTGTGTGGCTTAAATACCGGTGATCAAATTACCCTTCGTGATTTGCTTTACGGTATGATGCTGCGAAGCGGAAATGATGCCGCTATTGCCATTGCAGAACATATTGCAGGTAGCACCGACGCTTTTGCAGACATCATGAATGAGGTAGCCGCTTCGTTGGGCGCCACGAATTCGCATTTCGTAAATCCCAACGGCTTACCGGATTCCGATCACTATACCACCGTATATGATATGTATCTGATTATGAATGCAGCCATTCAAAATCAGGATTTCTTAACGGTGCTAACAGCCCAGTCCTATACCGCCAATTACACCGATGTTTCCGGAACAGCAGTGACCCAAGCCTGGATTACTACCAATCAATACCTCACCGGGAACCAGTCCATGCCCACAGGCATCACGGTTTTAGGTGGTAAAACAGGAACCACAGGAGCTGCAGGTTATTGCTTGATTTTGTATTCTCAAAATACCGCAGGAGACTCTTTAATTTCCATTGTTTACAAGGCGGATTGCCGTTCCAATCTGTACTTGTTAATGGATGAAATCCTAGCGAATTATGGGAATTTGTGATTGTAAATACAGAATGCTTATACTATAATTTAATTAAAAGTAAGACATCTTTGTACATATAATTGCAGGAGGTATAACCTATGATTGAAATCATTGCAGGTGAAAAGGGGAAAGGAAAAACCAAATATCTTTTAGACAAGGTAGAAAAGGAAATCAATTCTGCCACCGGAAATGTAGTTTATTTAGACAAGAGTCAGAAACACATGTATGATCTGAACAACAAGGTCAGATTAATCAACGTAACCGATTATCCATTACATAATTGTGATGAATTCATGGGATTTTTATCCGGAATCATTTCACAGGATAATGATTTAGAAGAAATGTATTTAGATAGTTTTCTTACCATAGCCAACATCGAAGCAGACGAGTTAACACCTGCGATTGAGAAATTGGATGTTATCAGTGAAAAATATAACGTCAAATTCGTATTGAGTGTTTCCTGCAATGAAGAACGCCTGCCGGAATGTGCAAAAGCGAAATTAATTGTTTCATTATAAAGCTTACAAGGTGTCTTAAGCTTGCTTAAGACACCTATTTTTATGCAATAGGAGAAGAACTCATTTTGAATCAGCAGAAGAAAAACAACGTAGTTCGAATCAATCCTCCCTTTCAATTAAATGTAGGTATCGTAGTTTTTGCCATTATTTTTATTTATTTGCTTTTTCATGTCGTACAATACATGTTAAAGGATACTTTGGCAATTTATGAGGTGCAATACGGCACCATTGTAGAAAACAATACCTATCAGGCTCTCTGCGTCAGAGAGGAAACGATTGTTACTTGCGACTATTCCGGTTCCATTAATTATTACTTAAAGGACACCTCCAAAGCCAGTGTAAAAACCTTGGTTTATTCCATTGACGAAGATGGAGCAGTGGCCTCTTTGATTAATGAAGCCGTACAAAATACAGTAGAATTAGATAGTGATGATTTAAGTGAAATGGAAGATACCATTTCTGAATTTTTAAATGTATATACTCCGGAGCGTTTTTTTACCATTTACAATTTTAAAGAAACTATGGAATCCGAAGTGATGGAAGCGGTCAATTTAGCAGCCTTAGAGAGCATTCGTGCTTCTACCACTTTGACTGCTGATGCCACATTCCATGAAGCCACAGCTACAGAACCGGGTATTGTTCTTTATTATATCGATGGTTATGAAGACGTGACCGTAGACAACTTTACCGATTATTCTTTAAGTGAATTGGATTATAGCAAAACCAACTTAAAAGCCATTTCCAGTGTCACTGCCGGAGATCCGGTTTACAAACTGGTAACCAACGAAGATTGGAACCTCATTATCGAAGTAGATAGTGACACTTATCAAGATTTAATGGATAGCAGCACCATTCAAATTCGTTTTACAGAAGACAACGCTACCTGTTATGCCAGCTATACCTTCGAGGAATCCGATGGGCATATCTACATGATTTTGTCTTTAACCAATTCCGTGGTACGTTATGCCAATAGCCGATTCACAGAGATTGAACTGTTGGTGGATGAAGAAACCGGATTAAAAATTCCAAACAGTTCCATTACGGAAAAGGAATTTTTTGTTGTTCCCAAGGAATACTTCTATCAAGGAGGCGATTCCTCTGATTACGGCCTCATGGTTCAGGTCGAAGAGGGCGGCAGCCGTACCTATGAATTTTTAGCCACTGATTTATACTATGAAACCGACGATGCCTATTACATCGACGAAGAAGAAATCAGCACCGGAACCGTGATTCGTTCCAGCGATTCCAGTTCCACCTACACCATTCAGGAAACAGCCACTTTAAAGGGTGTTTATAATGTAAATAAGGGCTATGCGATTTTTAAACAGATTGAAATCCTATATCAAAATGCCGAGTATTCCATTGTAGAAACCGGCACTTCCTATGGTTTATCACTGTATGACCATATTGCCCTAGACGGAAGTAAAATTACAGAAGGAGAAATCGTAAACTAATGATTCGTGAAAATTTAGCACAAATAGAAGAAAACATTCAAAAAGCTTGTGAAAAAGCCGGAAGAAGCAGAGACGAAGTCACTCTCATTGCAGTCAGCAAAACAAAACCTGTATCTATGCTCCAGGAAGCCTATGACTGCGGTTGTAGAGAATTCGGTGAAAATAAAGTACAGGAAATTCTTGCGAAACGACCGGAAATGCCGGAAGACATGCATTTCCATATGATTGGACATTTGCAACGCAACAAAGTAAAGCAAGTAGTAGATCAGGTTTCCTTGATTCACTCCGTAGATAGTTTTCGCTTGGCAGAAGAGATTAATATCCAAGCTTTAAAGAAAAACATCTGCGTTCCGATTCTAATTGAGGTAAACGTAGCAGAAGAGGAATCCAAGTTCGGCGTGAAGACCGAAGACGTCCTTCCTTTGGTACAACAGATTGCTGAATTGACCAATGTAAGGGTTGAAGGGCTCATGACAATTGCACCATATGTTGTAGATGCCGAAGAAAATCGTCTATATTTTCGACAATTGAAACAATTATCGGTTGACATAGGAAACCAAAACATTGATAATGTAAGTATGAAAATACTATCAATGGGTATGACTGGAGATTATCAAGTTGCTATAGAAGAAGGTGCCACCATGGTTCGTGTTGGTACCGGACTATTTGGAGAGCGAAATTATTCAATTTAAGTGGAGGATGAAAAATGAGTTTAGTTGATGGATTTTTGAATATCATGCGTTTAAATCCTGAAGATGATGAAGATGATTATGACTTCTATGATGATGACTACGAAGAGGAAGAAGAAGAAAAAGTAAGAAAAAGTTTCTTCAGCAAAAAAGAAACAAGTAATGATGTATATTCTACAAGAGAGAGTTCTTTTTCACAGCCAAGACAGACAGCTGCAAAATCAACTCCCAAGATTACACCAATTTCTCGTGGAAAGAAAGGAAACACACCAGGAATGGAAGTTTGTGTATTTAAACCAAATTCAATGGAAGATGCAAGAGAAATTACAGAAACTCTGTTATTAAACAGAACTGTTCTCTTAAATGTAGAAGGATTGAATATCGATATCGCACAGCGTATTATCGATTTTGTTACCGGAGCTTGCTTCGCATTATCCGGCAATTTCCAAAAGGTTTCAAATTATATTTTTGTAATTACTCCATCGGAAGTAGATATTTCCGGCGATTTTCAGAATTTAATGGATTCATTCGGAGTATCCGGAATGTGAGAGTAACCCATGGATGAGAAACAATTTTTTACCAAAAGAATGATTGACTTATCCAGACAAGCAAATGAATGGAATTGTCCCATTTTTTCCGATTTTCTCACCTTAGGTGAACAACAGGAATTACAAGCAATAAAAGGTGAATTGTATTCCAATATTACCTTTTATGGAGGACATGCATATGCAGAGCGTCAGATCGGAGTTTTTCTTCCTGACGCTCTTTCTACGTATATGGAAGATAGCATTTCCTATCCCGTTTGCGTCTTAAAAATCGAAGCAGTCAATCAAAAATTTGCGGATGCATTAAATCACCGTGACGTACTAGGTGCGCTTATGCACCTGGGCATTGATCGAGGCACCTTAGGAGATATTCTCATCAAGGATTCCATCATTTACGTCTTTGTATTAGAAAAAATGGAATCTTTTTTTATGGAGGAAATCAAAAAAATCAAACATACCATGGTAACGGTTCGCAAAATTACGGATCCGGATTTTTCCATTCAGCCAAACTTTTTGGAATGCAATGGTATCGTCAGTTCCTTACGCCTGGATGCTGTTTTATCTTGTATGACCGGTGTATCCCGTGCCAAAGTCACGGATTTTATCCGAAAAGGACTGGTACAGTGGAACGGACTAGAAGAAACACATATTGCAAAGACCGTTGTTCCCGGAACCATATTATCTTGTCGTGGATATGGAAAATACATTTTTGATGAAGAAACCGGCTCCACCAAGAAAGAACGCATCAAAATCACCTACCGAAAATATCAGTAATACCATACTTCAAAAATATAGGCAATGAGAGAAAGGCTCACATGAAAATCATGAATAAACAAGATATAAAAGAGAAATTAATTCGGCTTTTAATTATATTAGTACCATCTGCGGTACTCATATTCCTAGATCAATGGACAAAAAATCTGGCAGTGCAGCATTTAAAACAACATTCCGCCTTTCAGATTATCGATGGCGTATTGTGTCTTCAATACTTAGAAAACCGTGGAGCTGCCTTTGGTATCTTCCAAAACAAGATGTGGTTATTCTATATTTTAACCCTTGCATTCTTGTTCGTGCTTTTATATGCCACTACGAGAATCCCGCGTATTTCCAAGTATAATTTCATTTATTTATTGCTGATTTTATTATTCAGCGGTGCTGTAGGGAACTTTATTGATCGTGTAACGAATCAATATGTCATTGATTTCATTTATTTTTCCTTGATCAATTTCCCAATTTTTAATGTGGCGGATATTTATGTAACTGTGGGTGCCTTTTTCTTTTTATTCTTGGTATTGTTTTACTACAAAGAAGAAGATTTAGAGGAATTGTTCCCATCCCGTAAAAAAGGAGAAGATACATGCAAGTAGAAAACTTTGAGGTTCCGGAACAATTTGACGAAGAACGCATCGATAAGGTTTTAGCCGTTCTATATCCGGAATGTTCCCGTTCTTTTTTCCAAAAACTGATTAAAGAGCATCATGTCAAAGTCAACGAAGATGAAATCACAAAAAACAGTTTTAAGGTGGCTTATCAGGATTTATTATCCGTGGAAATTCCGGATGCTGTAGAAACCCAGATTTTACCGGAGGATATTCCCTTAGACATTCTTTATGAGGATCAAGACGTCATTGTCGTGAATAAGCCCAAAGATATGGTGGTACATCCGGCCCCGGGACATTATACCGGTACCTTAGTCAACGCCATTCTTTTTTATTGTAAAAAAGATTTATCCGGTATCAACGGCGAAATCCGCCCGGGTATCGTTCATCGCATTGATAAGGATACCACCGGCTCTCTGATTATTTGCAAAAATGATTCTGCCCACAATTTCATTGCAGAGCAAATTAAGGTACACAGTGTCAATCGCATTTACCGTGGTATCGTAAATGGCATTGTGAAAGAAGAGAGCGGTACCATAGAAAAACCCATTGGACGGAATCCAAAGGACCGCAAAAAAATGGCAGTGGTTCCAAACGGAAAGGAAGCCATTACCCATTACAAAGTATTAAAACGCTTTAAAAACACCACATATATGGAATTCAAATTAGAAACCGGCCGTACCCATCAAATTCGCGTACATATGGCCAGCATTGGACATCCCTTATATGGAGATGTGTTATATGGCGGAGAAAAAAACAATCATCATTTACAAGGACAATGTTTACATGCCATGACCATTGGCTTCCTAAAACCGGAAGATCATTCTTATGTAGAAGTTGTGGCACCACTTCCTGCCTATTTTGAAAATCTTTTAGAAAAATTTGAAGGAATAACTCCTGCATAAGGGGTCATTTCGTTGTTTTTAGAAGGAAAAAGTACTATAATTTAAGTAAAGAAGCTTAGATGTGGAGGGCAAAACTATGAATAAACATTTTGTAATCACCATTGGACGTGAGTTTGGAAGCGGAGGCCGTGCCGTTGCAGAAGAACTTGCGAAACGATGCAATGTGTCCCTTTATGACAAAGAATTATTGGCAGCTGCAGCAAAAGATAGCGGTTTATGCCAGGAAATTTTTGAACATCAAGACGAAAAACCAACCGGTAGTTTTTTATATTCTTTAGTTATGGATACCTATTCCTTTAATGGCGGATATTCCACAGCACCTTTTTTAGATATGCCATTAAATCATCGTATTTTCTTGGCACAATTTGAAACCATCAAAAAGATTGCTGAGCACGAATCCTGTGTAATTATCGGTCGTTGTGCAGATTATGCTTTGGCAGAAAGAAATGACGTTTTAAACGTATTTATTCACGCAGATGAAGCATTTAAAATCAAAAATACCATGAAAAACTTGGATTTAACCTCTGAATCTAAGGCCAAGGATATCAACCAGAAAAATGATAAGCAACGTGCCAGTTACTATAATTACTACACCAGTAAAAAATGGGGAGATTCCAGAAGCTACGATTTAACCTTAGACAGCAGCAAAATTGGAATCGACGGTTGCGTTGATATGATTCTGAAAATGAAAGATTTATACTTGGGTTCATAAAAAACGCATAGAAGTTGAAGCCGCACGTAAAATAATAACTATATGAAAAAGATAAAACCCATGGATTTCCGTAAAATTCGTAGAAATCCATGGGTTTTTTGCTGTCATCCTTAAGTTTTCATTCTAACTATTCGTTAAACTATTCTTTTGCGAATAGTTATATCCAACTTCCAACCGCTCACCTTACCGATCATTTCACCGCATATTACATAATTTCGGCAGAATCCAAAATAATGGTAAATGGTCCATCATTTTGCAAATCAATATTCATATCTGCACCAAATTCACCGGTTTGCAAATTTGGGAATTCATCTTGACACATGGCAATGATTTTTTCATACAAAGGAATTGCCAAATCCGGTTTTGCCGCAGAAATAAAGGAAGGACGATTTCCTTTTTTACAATTTGCATAAAGCGTAAATTGCGAAATCAAAAGTAGATTTCCACCTACATCCTGATTGGATAAATTCGTTTTTCCTTCTTCATCCTCAAAAATGCGCATCTGCAACAATTTTTTTACCATTTTTTCTGCTATGGCCTCTGTATCCTCTTGGGAAATCCCAAGAAATACCAACAATCCTTTTTCAATCGCCCCTACCTGTTGTCCTTCTATGGTCACCGACGCACGGTTTACACGCTGAATTAAAAAACGCACTTCTACTCTCCTTTTCCTTATCTTTTCGTGGATTTTCACATGAATTAAAGATATAATAGATTTATGGAAAATTCAAATGAAAAAGCTTATTTTGAAAAAATAAATATTGAAAACGAAAAAAAATTAAGGGATATGCTTTCTAAACTTCCCGGATTTTGCAAAGAATTCTTTATCGGTATCGAGAGTTCTACCCAATCCCGCACCAGAATCGCTTACGCTTACGATCTGGGCGTTTTTTTTGACTATATGCATAAGAATAACCCACATTACGGAAAAATGGAAATTACAGACTTTCCGTTGGAAATGTTGGATCAAATCACTCCAATGGATATTGAAGAGTACCTCTATTCTGTAAAATATTACGAAAAAGACGGAACGGAACACACCAATGGAGAACGTGGAGTCTCCAGAAAGTTAGCCTCTCTTCGTAGTTTCTATAATTATTTTTATCGAAAACAGTTAATTGAAAAAAATCCTGCAGAACTGGTAAAAATGCCAAAACTACACGAAAAAAATATCATTCGATTAGACATTGATGAAATTGTAAAACTCCTAGACGAAGTAGAAAACGGCGAAAACCTTACCGAACGTCAGAAAACCTATCATGCACAAACAAAGGTCCGTGATTTAGCCATTATGACACTCCTACTAGGAACCGGTATTCGTGTTTCTGAGTTAGTCGGTTTGGATATCAAAGACGTAGATTTTCAGAATAATGGGATAAAGATTCACCGCAAAGGTGGCGCTGAGGTTGTCGTTTATTTCGGAGATGAAGTACGCGATGCGCTACTGGCATACTTAGACGAAAGAAATTGTACCACTCCCCAGGATGGACATGAAAATGCCTTTTTCTTATCTATGCAAAAACGTCGTCTCACCGTACGTTCCGTAGAAAAATTGGTAAAAAAATATGCAGAACTGGTCACTACCTTAAAGAAAATTACACCCCATAAGCTCCGTAGTACCTACGGCACCAGACTGTATCAAGAAACAGGTGACATTTACCTCGTTGCGGATGTTTTAGGGCACAAAGACGTAAATACCACCAAAAAGCATTATGCGGCTCTGGAGGAAGAACGTCGTAGAAGTGCTGCAAAATATGTAAAGCTTCGAGAGGAAGACTAAAAATAAAAACAGTTCCGTTCCCTTTGGAACAGAACTGTTTTTTGTACAAAATGTACTCCGTTTAAATCGTTCCTTGATTTACAAGGTTTCCAATTCAAATATAAAGGACTTTTATTTTGACGTCAATAATGGGGGAACAAATCTTTCCGTATCCAAACACGTTCCAAAGGCCACGGTAAGGCCAAAATGTGCTTTTGCATCCGTACTTCGTAGGAATCAAGAAAAGGGGGATGCTTCTTTTGATACATCTGTTTTCCAAAATCGCAGGGTACATAATCTTCTACTTTCACAGCTATCTTTTCCACTACTTTACGCATAGAAGTTCTGCCATAGGCTCCTTGATCCTTTACAAATGATATTTTCTCTACTTCTTCGCGCGGTTCTGCCAAACAGACTTTTCCCGTGTCGATATAATACTGAAATACAATTTCAGCCGCCTTTTCCTTAGGCGTTGGATAATCCAGTTTTTGTACAATTTCATCTACCGTATAGCCCAAATCCGAAAGATGCCGTATAGCACCACCGCTCGCCATCTCCGTTACAAATTGCCCCAAGGCCTGATTAAATTCTTTTGACATCCTACTTCCTCATATTCTTTATCCTCTTTTTTCATTATAGCAAAAGGGTTCCTTTTCTTGCAAAATCCGTCCCCTTCTTACAAAGAAAGAGAACTGTTGTAAAAAGCAAGTAAAAACCAGCAGTTTTCGGCAGTTTATTTCCAGCACTTTTCGGCAGTTAAAAACCAGCACTTTCATATCTGCCTTATATCCCTCCCGAGAATCAATCCCGGGAGGGTGTGTAGTTATTGCTTAAAC
>JAZOTM010000004.1:0-20826 GCA_045657625.1 Lachnospiraceae bacterium | reverse complement strand
TACAAGTCTTGAAATCGGTGATTTCCCACTTGAGCCATCACCAGTTAGAGAGACAAAGCATAAGCAGCTCCTTATGACAAGACCTGCATTCGGTGGTAACACAATCGCTACAATCGCTTGTCCAAATCACCGTCCACAGATGGCTACAGTACGTCCAGGTGTTATGCAGAAAATCGATAGAATCGAAGGCGCTAAAGCTGAAGTTATCGAATTCAACCCAGGATTTGCTCCAAACCACAAATACGTTGAAATCGTAGAAGTAGTTAAAGCTGTATCTGACACAGTTGATATCATGGATGCTAAAATCCTCGTATCTGGTGGTCGTGGTGTTGGTTCTGCAGAAAACTTCAAACTTCTTGAAGACCTTGCTGCAGCAATCGGCGGCGAAGTTAGCTGCTCACGTGCAGTAGTAGATAACGGCTGGAAACCAAGAGATCTTCAGGTTGGTCAGACAGGTAAAACAGTTCGTCCACAGGTTTACTTTGCAATCGGTATTTCTGGAGCAATCCAGCACGTTGCAGGTATGGAAGAATCTGATGTCATTGTTGCAATCAACAAAGATGAAGATGCTCCAATCTTTGACGTAGCAGATTATGGTATCGTGGGAGATTTAAACAAGATCGTTCCACAGCTTACTGCACAGATTAAGGAAGCAGTAGCAGCAAATAAATAAGGTCATCACGCTGATGATAGTCTCAATGGCTGGAATTGGCTTGAGGATTTAGATGGAAGAGAGTCGCGAAAGCGACTCTCTTTGCTTTTATATCAAAGAAATTCGAGGAATTCCTTTGATGTAAACTAGATAAAAATGAAAAAGTGTCAGAATTTTTAGACATCTAAATTTATTTTAGAAAAGCTCTTTGATTTCGTCAAGAATGTGATGCGCCACTTCCTCTTTAGAAAGCAGTGGAAGCTCTTTGGCACTGTCTTTTCCTACCAAAGTTACCACATTGGTATCGGTACCAAAACCAGCCCCTTCTACCCGTAAGTTGTTGGCTACGATGAGGTCTGCCTTCTTACGATCTAATTTTCCTTTGGCATTTTCCAAAAGGTTTTCTGTTTCCATGCAGAAACCGCATAATATCTGGTTTTCTGTTTTATGTCCACCTAAGTACTGTAAAATATCTTCTGTACGCTCTAATTCCAATGATAAAGCACCATCAGTTTTTTTAATCTTGGAATCAGAAATTTTTTTAGGCCGATAGTCGGCAACGGCGGCAGATAAAATACCACAGTCCATTTCTGGAAACAGACTTTTTACTGTTTCTGCCATATCTGCAGCAGATTCCGTGTAAATGGTATTTACAAAAGGTGAGGGTGTCAGATTGGTGGAACCGCTTACTAAGGTTACTTCTGCTCCGCGAAGCATAGCGGCTTTGGCTATGGCATATCCCATTTTTCCGGTGGAGTGGTTGGTGATATAGCGTACCGGATCTATGGCTTCTCGGGTAGGACCGGCAGAAACAAGAATTTTCTTTCCGAGAAGATCCTTTTCGTAGGCCAATTCCTTTTCAATATAAGAAAACAGAACCTCAGGTTCCGGCATTTTTCCGGCACCGGTATCTCCACAGGCTAAATATCCGCTGGCAGGGTTGATAATCTGATAGCCGTGACGACTGAGCTTTTCCAAATTCTCCTGTACAATGGAATTTTCGTACATGGCAGTATTCATGGCAGGAGACAAGAGCTTTATTTTGGTAAATGCCATCATTGTAGTGGTTAGCATATCATCCGCAATGCCGTTGGCCAATTTTCCGATGACATTGGCACTGGCTGGCGCTACGAGAAAAAGATCTGCACTTTTGGCCAGGGAGACGTGTTCTACTTGAAATTCGAAGTTGCGATCAAAGGTATCCACCAGGCATTTATTGCCGGTTAAGGTTTCAAAGGTAGTTGGATGGATGAAATTTGTGGCATTTTTTGTCATAATCACCGTAACATTGGCATGTTGCTTTACCAACATGCTGGCTAAAGTGGCAATTTTATATGCGGCAATGCTACCGGTAACGCCTAAAACAATCTTTTTATTTTGAAACATATGAAAGATTCTCCTAATTTATTTTATAGTTTTAAAATAGACTGTTGCTTACACTGTCTACGAGGATAGATAGGAATAGGCAACAAAATAATAATAATGTGTCAAGAAGTATTACTCCGAATGATTTTATGCAAATATTTTTGCTTTTGCATAGAGGTAAAAAGCGTTGTATGTTACAATAATCAAACGTAGCTAGGACGAGTATGAGAATTGTAATGGAAATTTCTATGTTTTCTAAAATGGGGTAGTGCGTGGTGCCTTCGACTTCTATCGTAAGGCCCATCCAAAAAATGAGTGCGTATCCACAAATGGCAATAAGCATTTTAAGTGGGTTTCCGGTACGAAATCCCGGTGGAATGAAAGAAACCGGTTTCGCAGGTGGTTTTTTCTTGGTGGAAAAAACCAAAGTCAAATCTTTTCTTAGGTCTGTAATCTGTTGGTAACGATTGGCGGGATCTAATTGCAAGCATTTCTTGCGGATGCTTTCAAAAGAAGCATCGTAAGATGGAGAGGATAATAGCATCTCCTGAAGGGTCATACCGATGGCGTAAATGTCGGTTTTGGGCGTAGAAGAGCCAAAACCATACTGCTCCGGAGCAGCATAGCCTTGTGTACCAAGTAATACTGTATCCGTGGCATAATATCCCAGAAAGGGTTTGGCTGCATTGAAATCCAGCAGATAGACAAAACCTTCCGGTGTAAGGATAATATTGGAGGGCTTAATATCGCGATGTATTAAGGGTGGGTTACAGGTATGTAATCTTTCAACGATGTTGCATAATTGTAACAGGATTTGCTGAATTTGTAAGGGATACAGCCGATGTGCCTGCATTTCTTCCTCCAGGGTATTGCCGGGTATATAATTTTCAATAACGGTACAGACAGAGTCCTCTATTGAAAGAGCAACAATGCCCGGAATGCCGGGGATGGGATGCTCTTTCAGAAAAAGATAGGTATCCGGATTAAAAATATGAAGTATTTTTTTAACATAGATTTTTTTTGACTCTTTGTGTTGCACCAGAAAAACCTGATGTTCTTCATTGAGGTAACTGATTTCTTCGAAATCTTGAATGGTTGTCAGTTGATTCATTGTGGTGTGACCTTTCCAAAACTAACAGTATTATAACAGAAAGACTAGAAAAATGAGAGAAAAAAAGACAGAAGAATTGATTCAAATTTTAAAATCCACACACCTTGGAAATTTTCAGGATTATTATGAAAAAAATAAGGATAGTATGTATTCGGAAGCCACCAGCTTTCAGGTGTATGTCAAGAATTTGGCAGTGGAAAAAAAGATGACCTTAAGACAGATTTTTATCAAAGCAGAGATTGGTGAAGGTTATGGCTATAAGTTATTATCCGGGGAAAAACGTACCAGACAGAGGGATGTGATTATACGACTCTGTTATGCAACGGAAATGTCCCTGGAAGAGGCGCAAAGGGCGTTAAAAAAATATGGGATGTTAGAGTTGTATGCGAAAAATCCAAGAGATGCTTTCTTGGCACTTCTTTTTCGGGAAAGGCCGGGAGACTTGCAGAAGGTGAATGAACTTTTGGAGGAAAATGGTTTTGATAAATTACAAGCATGTGGAGAATAAGACTTTTTCCCACCGTTACGGTGGGAAAAAGTCTTATTTTTTTGTGCTATAATCCCTTTGCTTAGAGAGAAAGTGACAAAAACGGAGGGAAATGAATGAAAAAAAGATTATTGGTAATAGGTTGTGCTGTTATGGGTATTTTGAGTATGTCAGCATGCGGGGGTGCGTCTTCATCGGAAGTCAGTAAGGTGACTGAGGCAGAGCTGGTGGAGCAAGAAGAGGAAGTAGTAGAAACAGAAAGTCTACCATTTATTACGGAACAGGTGCTGGTGGACAGAGATGGAATACGAATTACTGCTACAGAATATACGGAGGATTCTATATGGGGAGATGGGATTAAGCTTTTAATTGAGAATGCAACAGATAAAGATTATAGTGTGGGTTGTGATGCATTGATTGTAAATGATTATATGATTTCTGATTTGTTTTATTCTACGGTTGCTGCAGGGAAAAACGCGAATGAAACACTGTATTTATCATCTTCAGAATTGGAGGCTGCAGGAATAGAGAATGTAGGTAAGATTGAAGTATATTTTTATGCGTACGATGATAATTACGATAGACTTTTTGAAAATGAATATTGTCTGTTAGAAACATCAGAGATATCTGTAATGGACGAAGTGCCTGAGGAAGAGGGACTGGAATTATACAATGAAAATGGAATTCGTATCCTTGGGAAAACAGTAGATGAAAATTCCTTTTGGGGAACTGCAATTCTGTTGTACATTGAAAATAATTCAGATAAAAACGTAGGAATTAGTGTAGATGATATGTCTATTAATAATTATATGATGACACCGTATTTTTCTACAACAGTGTATGCAGGAAAGAAGGCAATTTCGGACATTACGATTATGTCTTCAGAATTAGAGGAAAATGGAATTACAGCAATAGAGGAAGTAGAGTTAAAATTTCATATCTATGATACAGATACGTATATGACCATTACGGATTCTGATCTGATTACATTTACAGCAAATTAGAGGAGAGAAAAAATGAAAATTTGGAAATTAGTGGCAGGAATTTTATCGATTGTATTATTTTTTATGGTGGTAATGCAGTCTTGTGCAGCAGGCTTATCCAATGCGCTGGAAGGCAATGGCGAAATGTCGGGTACAGCAGGTTTATTTTTGGCAATTCTTATGTTAACAGGGGGAATTGTTTCTATCGCAACGCGGAAGTCTGAAAAGAAAGGGGGGAATATAGCCCTTATCATTCTGTTTGGCTTGGCGGCTCTTATCGGCTTTTCGGGTGCTGGAAGTTATGGGGATTTAGTTGTGTGGGCATCTTGGTGCTTATTGAATGCTATGATAGCACTGATTGTTCTTGTTGTACCGAAAAAGCAACAAATCGAAGAAGTGTAAGCCTTAAAAACTCTCTTGAATACAGAACAAATGTTTGGTAAAATGCTTGTTAGACACCTAATTTAAGGTGTGAAACGTAGTAGAAAGAGATTTAAGAGACATGAGTAGAAGAGGCAGAAGAGGAAAAAAAGAGAAACGTATCGCTGGGATTGTATTTGGCGCAGTTGTTTTTCTTGAGGTTTTAAACGGCATTTGGTCGGGGGATACGGATACTACATCCGCGCAAAATGGTGATTTTGTAGAGGCATCCAGTGGGACGGAAAGTACCGGGGATGCGATAGATTCTTCGATCCTGGATGCTGAGACAGCAACCGGAGATGAATCGGGAGTAGCAGATGGAGACGCGGGAGCGATTTCTACAGAGACCATAGGGGATAGCACTTGGAATCCGGTGGAATGGCTGGATTTGCCGGCGTATGCAGGCTATGCATCGGTGGAGTTGAATGAGGGGATGCCTTATTTTGATGTAGAGACCATAGATGTGGAAAGTGACACCTGGGAATTGACGGAATTGGATTCTTTGGGACGATGCGGTACCGCCTATGGATATTTGGGAAGTGCCAACCTTGCGACAGAAGAACGTGGAAATATCGGGATGGTGAAGCCGAGCGGTTGGCATACGGTAAAATACAATGATTTGATTGATGGAAATTATTTGTATAATCGTTGCCATTTACTGGGATATCAATTGACGGGAATCAATGCAGATGAGCGCAATTTGATTACCGGTACACGTTATTTAAATGTGGTGGGTATGCTGCCTTATGAAAATGAAATAGCAGACTACATAGAGGATACCGGGAATCATGTGTTATATCGCGTGACACCAATATTTGAAGGGGATAATCTGGTGGCCTCCGGGGTGTTGATGGAGGCATATTCTGTGGAGGACAGTGGAGCCGGGGTCTGCTTCAGTGTATATTGTTTCAATGTACAGCCTGGAATAGCCATTGATTATGCTACGGGGGATTCCTGGGAAGATGCTTCTGTGGTAGCCTATGATTATAGCTATAATTAATTGAGAAAGAACTGCTTCAAAGATAATGAAAAAGAATTTTGGTGAAAAAAGAAACCCTTGGCAGGTGTGAACCAATGCCAAGGGTTTTTTATTTCTTATTTTAAATTTTTGCTTCCAATATTTACGATTTGTACAATTGCAGTGCTGAGAATCAAGTTGATAATCAGTTCTACAATGAAGTTGATGCCTACAATCCCAATAATCATGTAGAGTGCTGTGTTTTCATAGCCTGCAGCCTGTCCCCAGGTAGCAATAGTGTCATAGAAAAAGAGACGACATCCAATTAAGAATACACCGGTGTTTACAACTGGAGCTGTAATTCCTGCGCATACTGCAGCAAGAAGTTTATTCTTATTTGCCAATTTCAAGTAAACAAATCCTGCAAGGATTCCGGCTAAAATACCTTTTGCCAAGCAAGTAATCACAGTACCCGGTACGTTAATAGCAAGGAAAGCACCTGCGTCTGTAAGTACAACGATGATACCAAATACAAGACCAAGCCATGCACCTGCTTTGTAACCGTAAAGTGCGGCACCTACGATAATCGGTACCAATACTAAAGTAATACTAAAGACACCAAAGCGGATATTTAACGCCAGTGCCTGAAGCACAATGACGATGGCAGTTAATACACCAAGGCCAACGATTGTGGTTGTTTTCTTATTCATTTTTTCCTCCTGTTTGAATTCCGTTCTTTTTGTAACTGCTTACCGGAGCCACCATAAATACGTACTTTTTTATGGAACTTCTGTCTGCGTTGCAGTACAGGATTCTGAAGTCGAATTTATCGTATTTCCGAAAGAAACGGATATTTTACATCGGGGTAAAGTATAGCATTTTTTGGGAAGATACGCAATATTTTCACCTGTTTTTTTCCAAGGAAGTATGTACTGAATTTAGACCATAAATTTGCAATTTATATCGGGGGAAATTGTTCCTTGTTTGAGATATACGTGCTATGATGAAACTGTGTAGGTGAAAGAGTCTGCTACAGGAAACTAGGGCTGCGGCAGACACATAAATATATATAAATAAAGAGGTTGGAATATGACGAAGGATATGACAGAAGGACGCCCACTGAAATTGATTGTGGGTTTTGCGCTTCCCTTGATGATGGGTCTTTTGTTACAGCAGGTTTATAGTTTGGTGGATACCATTATTGTTGGGCAGACCTTGGGAACCAACGCTTTGGCAGCTGTTGGAGCCACAGGAAGCATCAACTTTTTGGTAATCGGATTTGTAAATGGAACTTGTGCAGGATTTGCGATTCCTATAGCGCAACGTTTTGGAGCCAAGGATTACAAATCCATGCGTAAATTTATGGGAAACGGTGTATGGCTTTCCGTGATTTTTGCAGTGGTGTTGACATTTGTTACCAGTATGCAATGTCGTTGGATTTTAGAGACGATGCAGACGCCGGAAAACATTATAGATGACTCTTACAAGTATATCTTCTTGATTTTTGTAGGGATTCCTTTTATATATCTCTATAATTTCCTGTCCGGAGTCATTCGTTCCATTGGGGATTCTAAAACACCTTTGGTGTTTGTAGTGATTGCTTCTGTGGTAAACATTGCTTTGGATTTGATTTTGATTATCGGTATTGGCATGGGAGTGGAAGGCGCTGCCATTGCAACGGTGATTTCCCAGGCGCTTTCCGGAATTCTTTGCTTGATTTATATGCGGAAGAAGTTTGATATTTTAAAGATGTCCAAAGACGAGTGGAAATGGGATGGCGGATATGTGCGTACCTTGCTTATTATGGGAATGCCTATGGGACTACAGTACTCTATTACAGCCATTGGAAGTGTTATTTTACAGACTTCTGTAAATGGTTTGGGATCTGATACTGTAGCGGCTATTACAGCGGCACAGAAAGTGTCTCTTTTTGTAGTCTGCCCTATTGATGCCATTGGTTCTACCATGACGACTTATGGTGGACAAAATGTAGGAGCAAAGAAATTAAATCGTATTGGACAAGGAGTCAAGGCGGCTCTGGTGCTTGGCGCGATATATTCGGCCTTTGCCTATGCTTTGATTTATTTCTGCTCCAATGCGTTATTGCGTCTGTTTTTAAAGGCCTCAGAGGTGGAAATCATTGGCATGTCACGTCAGTTTTTGTTGATTCAGGCAGCGTTCTACTTTTTACTGGCTGTTTTGGAAATCTATCGTTTCTTAATACAAGGAATGGGATATTCACTGTTTGCGGTATTGGCGGGTGTATCTGAAATGATTGCTCGTATTATCATGGGTATTTGGGTGGTGCCGATGCTGCAATTTGTGGGAGCATGTCTGGCCAGTCCGTTGGCATGGATTTTTGCTTGTGCATTCCTGATACCTGCTTACTTCTATGTAATGAAGCGTACTAGGAAGACGTTGGGCTATGTAGCGGAGTCTGTATAGTAGAGGGCGTAATCGGATTTAAATCTGTGTACATTTTCGTGGAGCATTTCAAAAAGCAAGAGCCTCACCTGCATTTGTGCAGGGAGGCTCTTGCTCTGTTAAAAGGTACCTGACATATAGGTTTCGCCCCATGCACAAGCTGCATGAATGAGATCCTTTAAGGAAAGTCCACGTTCGGTAAGTGAATATTCTGTTTTGGGTGGTACTACGGGATAGACTTCCCGGTGAATCAATCCATCACGTTCTAATTCCCGTAGCTGCTGTGAAAGCATTTTCGCGGTAGCTTGCGGGATATATTTTTGTATTTGATTATAACGGAGGGTGTGTTCTTCCAATAAATGGTAGAGAATAATCATTTTGTATTTGCCCCCGACCTGACTAAAGGTGGCTTCCACAGGGCAATGATAGAGTTTCTTTGCTGTTTGATCTGACATGGTATTTCCTCCTATACTTTCTATAAAGATAGTATCGTCTAAAAAATAGGGTATCTTAAGAAATGTTCTATTGTGTTAAAAATATCACCTTTTTTTCAAAAGAACAAGAAGTTGGTAATGCATATATTTGAATGAAAAAACAAAAAGGGGTTGTTATCAGAAAAGTTGATAGCAAACCCTCTATTTTTTCATATGACCAGAGGGGTTGTATTAGAAAGCGTGTCATGATAAAGTAAATGCAGGTCAAGGAAATGACTGAAACAAAGAGGAAAAAAGCGAGGTAGAAAGATGGCTGGAAAAATACAAGCTTGGATTCGCAATAATATATTTTTAGAACGAATGTATAGATAAAAATAATAACGAGTCATTAACATCACTGATAACAAAAAGAAAAAATATAAAAACAATCACGAAAAAACAAATAGAAAAATAGAACGAAAAATAAAAACGAAAGATGAGGACAAAAACATGGCAGAAAGAAATTATAGATTTGAAACATTACAGTTACACGTAGGACAGGAAAATCCGGATCCGGCAACGGACGCAAGAGCAGTACCGATTTATCAGACCACTTCTTATGTATTCCGCAATTCCGCACATGCAGAAGCAAGATTCCATTTGCAGGATGCAGGAAACATTTACGGAAGACTTACCAATAGTACCCAGGGCGTATTTGAAGATAGAATTGCAAAATTAGAAGGCGGTGTAGCCGGACTTGCAGTCGCTTCCGGAGCAGCAGCTGTATCCTATGCGATTCAAGCAATCGCAACTGCAGGAGATCACATTGTAGCTGCAAAGAACATTTACGGTGGAACTTACAACTTATTGGCGCATACCTTAAAGTTGTATCAGATTGATACCGATTTTGTGGATCCTTCGGATGTACAGAATTTTGAAAAAGCAATCAAAGAAAACACAAAGGCTATTTTCATTGAAACCTTAGGAAATCCAAATTCAGATGTCATTGATGTGGATGAAATCGCAAAGGTGGCACATGCACATAATATTCCACTTTTGGTGGATAATACCTTTGCAACACCTTACTTATTCCGTCCAATTGAACATGGAGCAGATGTGGTCATTCATTCTGCAACAAAGTTTATTGGTGGACACGGAACGACTTTGGGTGGTGTCATCGTAGATGGCGGTAAATTTGATTGGAAAGCAGCAGGCAAATATCCACAGCTTTCAGAAGCAAATCCGAGCTATCATGGTATCGCATTTACAGATGTAGCAGGAGCAGCTGCATATATTACTTATATTCGTGCAATTCTCTTACGTGATACAGGAGCAACTCTCTCTCCATTCAATGCCTTTTTACTTTTACAGGGAACAGAGACCTTGTCTCTTCGTGTAGAGCGTCATGTGGAAAATGCATTGAAAGTGGTAGACTTTTTGAAGAATCATCCACAGGTAGAAAAAGTAAACCATCCATCCTTGGAAGATCGTGCAGATCATGCGTTATATAAGAAGTATTTTGAACATGGAGCAGGTTCTATCTTTACCTTTGATATCAAAGGCGGAGAAAAAGAAGCAAAAGACTTTATTGATCGTTTACAGTTGTTCTCCTTACTTGCGAATGTGGCAGATGTGAAGTCTTTGGTGATTCATCCGGCTTCTACAACACATTCACAGCTTTCAGAAGCAGAATTGGAGGAACAGGGCATCCACAAGAATACCATTCGCTTATCCATTGGAACAGAGCATATCGATGATATTCTTGCCGACTTGGAGCAGGCATTTCAGTAAAACAAAGGGGTAGAGTTTGAAAAAAGAAATAGAATAAATAAAACCGGTACGTGCAAGGGTGTGTGACGTACCGGTTTTTGCGTTTATCGCGTGGATTCTCTTGAAATCAGTTCATATTCCAGTTGCAATTGTTTTTTGACATTGTGGCTGGATTTTTTTAGTTTCTGTAATAAAATATTGGCGGATTCTTTTCCGGCTTCTTCGTAATAGTAACGAACGGTAGTAAGGGCAGGAGAAGTAATCTCACTTATGGCACTGTCTCCAAAACCGATGAGTTGGACATCTTCCGGTATGCGACGGTGCATTTCTTTTAAATATTTTAAAGCGCCCACAGCCAAGGTGTCGGTCGCACAGTAAAGCGTATCGATTTCCGGGTGCTGGGCAAATAGTTCTTTGGCTTTTTCATAGCCATCTTTTCGTTCAAAGGATGCTTCTAAGGTGTAAATGGTGTCCGGAGAAATCCCTACATCTTCAAAAGCAGCCAGGAGTCCTTCTTTTCTACGCTTTCCGACGGCTTCGTCTCGTTCTGTAGCAGTGAGTATACCGAAGTATGTTCCTTTTTTCGAATATTGCTTGCCTAAATCATAGGCCGCGTGGAAATCGTCAAAATAGACACAGGAGTGCCCGGATAAACGTTGCGCCAATACCACAACAGGAACGGAGAACTCGGATAGCACGGCTTTGTGCTCTGCAGTGAAAACAGTGCCTAACAGGATGACACCATCGACGTTGTTTTCCTTAAATAGTTGTAAGTATTTTAATTCTTCTTTTTCCTCGTTGTTGGTGCAGGCGAGAAGCAACTGATATCCATTGGCGGATAACACTTCACTGATGCCGGCTACCATTTGCCCGATGGAATCAGAATTGATTTTGGGAATGATGACACCAATATAGTTTGTTTTTTTGCTGCGCAGTGTTTGGGCAGAAGAGGAAGGACTATAGCCCGTCTCTTCTATAACCTGTCGAATGCGTTCTTTTTTTTCATTGCTGACGTAACCGTTGTTTAAATAACGGGATACGGTAGCTCTGGAAACCCCTGATAATGCTGCGATTTCATTTATAGTTAAAGACATAAAGGTACTCCTTTGTGAAAAAGTGCTAATTTTTTGTTGAAAATTCGTGAAAGATTCCGATTTACGAAATCTTTTTCAGTCTATATAATCTCATTATAATATATGAGAACGATTTCACAAAATGTATAATTTCAATTCAAATATTATTTGTTGTTATAAATGCTATTATACACAAAAATATAATTGATACAATTGCAGATTATCGAATATGAGTGTGAGAAAACGACGCGGGAGATTATGTGAAAACAGTCTCACAATATAGGAGGAATTTATGGATTACAGAAAATCCGCACAGGAAGTGCTCAATCACATTGGCGGAAAAGACAATATTGTTTCCGCAGCACATTGTGCTACCCGTCTTCGCTTGGTAGTGGCAGACAATGCCTTAGTTCACAAGGATCAAGTAGAAGAAATCGATGGTGTAAAGGGATGCTTTGAAGCATCCGGACAGATTCAAATTATTTTTGGTACCGGTATTGTGAATAAAGTCTATGACGAATTCATTGATTTGGCCGGGATTGAAGGTGGTACCAAGGAGGATGTAAAGCAGGCAGCGATGCAGAAGCAGAACATTTTCTTCCGTGCCATTAAGACATTGGGAGATATTTTTGTCCCGATTATTCCGGCGATTGTGGCCAGTGGTTTGTTAAATGGATTGTTGGGCGGTTTATCTTCCGCATTTCCGGCTATTGCAAATAATGATACGTATAACATCATCAATTTGTTTGCCGGCGCAGCTCTTTCTATGCTTCCGATTTTGATTGCAATCAGTGCAGCAAAGAAATTCGGTGGCAATCAGTTTTTGGCAGCAGTTATCGGATTTATTATGATTCATCCGAATTTGACCAACGCTTGGAGCGTGGCTTCCATTCGTGAAGCCGGCGGTACGGTTGACAGTTGGAGCGTTTGGTTTGGTCTTTATGATGTACAGCAGGTAGGTTATCAAGGACACGTGATTCCGGTGATTATTGCCGTGTGGATGATGTCTGCTTTGGAAAAGAAGTTGCATAAGTTGGTTCCGGCGATGTTGGATTTGTTTGTGACTCCACTTGTGACGGTACTCGTAACCGGCTATGCCACACTTACCATTATTGGACCGGTATTTTCTACGGTAGAAGAGTATGTACTTGCAGCAGCACAAGCCATTATTCAGTTGCCTTTCGGTATTGGCGGTATTTTCATTGGTGGTTTGTACGCCCTTACGGTTGTTGCAGGACTTCATCATATGTACAACATGATTGAAGCAGAAATGTGTTCGGCGGCTATTCCGATGAATACCTGGATGCCAATTGCCACTGCAGCCAATGTAGGCCAGGGTGCAGCAGCTCTTGCAGTAGGTATGAAGTCTAAGGATCCAAAGATTAAATCTATGGCGATGCCGGCTTCCTTATCTGCATTTTTAGGAATTACCGAACCGGCTATTTTCGGTGTGAATGTACGCTTTATGAAACCGTTTATTGCAGGTTGTATCGGTGGTGCAGTAGGTGGATTTATTGCAGCTATTTCCGGTATGTATGCAACAGCTTATGGAATTACCGGTTTATTCGGATTTTTAATTACGACTGATTTTATTGTGTTATATGCCATTATGATGGCTGTATCCTTTGCGATTTCTTTTGTGATTTCTTGGATTTTATATAAGGATCCGGTAAAAGAAAATACTACAAAGGAAGCAACTCCGGTATACGAAGTGAAAGAAGGAGAAGCCTTGAACCCGATTTCCGGTGAGGTGGTTCCACTTTCTGAAACACCGGACGAGACTTTTGCAGCAGAAGTTCTCGGGAAAGGAATTGCAATTATTCCGGAAGAAGGAAAGGTGATTTCTCCGATTCGCGGGGAGGTTTCTACTTTATTTGATACCAAACATGCCATTGGTTTAACCGCAGAAGACGGTGTAGAATACTTGATTCATGTTGGCATCAATACAGTGGAATTAAATGGGGAGCATTACGAAGCGCACGTACAGGAAGGCGATAAGGTCGAAGCCGGACAGTTGTTGTTGACCTTTGATAAAGAGGCGATTGAGAAGAAGGGTTATCCGATGGTAACACCGTTTGTGGTTACCAATGCGGATGATTATCAGGATGTAAAGGCTTTGAGATATGGAAAAGTATCTGCAGGTGAAGCAGTACTTTCTATTGAAAAATAGAAATGGTTGGGGTAGTAAATAGAAAAGAGGAATGTATGAGACAAGCAAGTTATCGTCATCATCATCATATTATGCCACCGAAGGGCTGGTTAAATGACCCCAATGGGACATGTTATTTTAATGGAAAATATCATATTTTTTTTCAGTATGCACCGGAGTCTTCCGTAGGTGGGAAGAAACATTGGGGGCATTACACTTCAAAAGATATGCTACATTGGATTTTTGAAGGGATAGCTCTGTCACCCGATTCCAAATGGGATCGGGACGGAGCTTATTCCGGATATGCTTATATTGAAGATGAAAAAATGGAGTTGTTTTATACCGGAAATGTGAAAGAACCGGGAGATTATGACTATATTAATGTAGGACGTGAACACAATGTGTTGTTCACAGAAAGTCAGGATGGCACTCATTTTTCAGAAAAAGAATTGTTGTTGACCAATGGAGACTATCCTTCTCACTACAGTTGTCATGTACGTGATCCAAAGGTTTGGAAAGAAGGAGATGACTATTATTTATTGCTGGGCGGAAGAACCAGAGATAGTAAGGCAGCTTTGCTGTTGTATCGATCCGAGGATCGGAAGAATTGGAAGTTTTTCAAAGAAATGATACCGCAGGATTCCTTTGGCTATATGTTGGAATGCCCGGATTATTTTACCTTAAATGGAAAAAAGGTACTTTCTTTTTGCCCGCAGGGTATGCCGGCAGAACGGGAAAAATATCAAAATATCTATCAGTCCGGATATGTTTTTTTAGAGAAGAATGGTATCCTTGAAACAGAGGAAACATTAGTAGAAGAGTTGAAAACAGAGAACTTTGTGGAATGGGACATGGGCTTTGATTTTTATGCTCCTCAAACTTTTGATACGCCGGATCATCGAAAAATCTTGATTGGATGGGCGGGACTTCCGGATGCACCTTATGGCAATGAGCCGGCAGAGGCAGAGGGATGGCAGCATTCCATGACATTGCTTCGTGAGTTGACGGAAAAAGATGGAAAGATTTACCAAAAGCCGATTCGTGAGTACAAGTCGCTTCGTCGTGGTGAAGAAGAACTACTTGAGGAAACGGCACTTTTGGTATTGAGTCGTCATTTTGAATTGGAACTTACGGTGAAAGAGGAGCAGGATTTTGGCATTCGCTTAGCTTCGGATTTGGAATTCTATTACGAAGATGGTACCTGCGTACTTGCATTTTTGAATGAGTCCGGATGTGGAAGAACCGTGCGTAGAGCCGCGGTGGAATCCTTGAAAAATGTACATTTATATATGGATGAGTCCATTTTAGAAATATATGTGAATGAAGGAGAAGTGGTGTTTACCACCCGATACTATCCTTCTGAAGCAAATATTGCTATGATTATAAAAGGAATTGAGAAGGGGAACCTTTGGAAAGTGAGGGATTAAGGGTGAAAAAATTATATGCAATTGGAGAGGCACTGATTGATTTTATCCCACAGGAAAGTGGCGTCGGAATCGCAGAAGTAGGAGGATTTGAACCACATGTAGGTGGTGCTCCTGCCAATGTATGTGGTGCTTATCAGCGCTTAGGCGGCGAAAGTGGTTTGATTACACAGTTGGGTCAGGACCCTTTTGGAGATAAAATTCAGGGAGAGTTGGAAAGTTTTGGTATCGATTGCCGGTATGTAGAACGGACGGAAGAAGCAAATACATCTTTGGCTTTTGTAGCATTGAAGGCAGATGGAAATAGAGAATTTGTATTCTATAGAAAACCGGGTGCAGACATGCTTTACAAAGAGGAACAGTTAAAAGAAGAAATGTTTCAAGATGCGTATGCGCTTCATTTTTGCTCCGTGTCCTTGGGAAATTTCCCGATGAAGGATGCACATAAAGTAGCTATTTCTTATGCCAGAAAACAGGGGGCGTTGATCAGTTTTGATCCAAACCTTCGTTTTAATTTATGGGCAGACGAAAAGGACCTGTACAACGCGGTACAGGAATTTTTGCCATTGGCGGATGTGTTAAAAGTATCCGATGAAGAATTGGAATTTTTAACAGGAGAAACAGATATAGAAGCAGCACTTCCAAAGTTGATGCAAGGGGAAGTAAAGTTGGTGATTTATACAGAAGGTGCAGATGGTGCAAGAGCCTTTACGAAGACTGCAAAGGGCTATGCTGCAGGGAAAAAGGTAAAAGCGGTGGATACCACAGGAGCCGGAGATGCCTTTATTGGTTCTTTCTTGTATCAGTTGTCTGAAAAGAATGTGCATGCAGAAGGGCTTTCTACTTTGTCAGAAGAAGAATTGTCTGCATGTTTGGAATTCTCGAATACCTACTGTGCGAAGAGTGTACAGAAAAAAGGAGCAATTTCCTCCTATCCGACAGGGGCAGAAATGCGGTAGGTTGAGTTTTTCGAAAACCTGTGATAAGATACGAACTACAGGTGAAATGAGGAAAGAACTTTGACTTATTTAGAGGAATATTACAATAAATTCAATGAAGATAAGCGATTACAGCGCAGACATGGTATGGTGGAGTATTTGGTTACCATGAAGTATTTAAAACAGTATTTGTTTGAAGGCGCTGTCATTGCAGATATTGGGGCCGGTACCGGAAGGTATGCGGTCCCTCTTTCGCAGGAAGGATATGATGTGACTGCTGTAGAGCCGGTACAGCACAATTTAGGCGTGCTAAAGGCAAAGGGCAGTACGGTAAAGGCCATGAAAGGCAATGCCCTGCGGTTGAAAAAATTACAGGATAATACCTTTGATTTGGTTTTGTTTTTGGGACCGATGTATCATTTGTTTACCCATGAAGAAAAACTACAGGCACTTTTGGAGGCAAAACGTATTTGCAAGCCGGGAGGCCACATTTTTGTGGGTTATGTCATGAATGATTATGCTTTGGTGACCTATGGTTTTAAAGAACGTCATATTTTGGAAACCAAGGAAAAAGGGAGAATTTCTGAGGAGTATCAGATTTCCTCCGAGGAACAGGATTTGTATGACTATGTAAGGGTGGAAGAAATTAACCGTTTGCGTGAAGAAGCCGGATTGGAAAGAAAACTGTTGTTTTCTCCGGATGGCCCTGCAAATTATATGCGTCCTTTTTTGAATCAGTTGTCAGAAGAGGAGTTTCAAGAATTTGTTTCCTATCAGATGGCGGTGGCAGAAAGACAGGACTTGATTGGCGCAGCCGCTCATACTGTGGATATACTTAAAAAAGAAGGAATGTAACATGAAAGGAAAGAAAAAGAAAATTGTTTTAGCCTTGGTATTGGTTTGCTTGCTTGTAGTTTTTGCGGCAACAGTAAGTTATGTCATGGATGACTATGACAGTTTGGTAGACGAAACGTATTTGACCAGTTCCGATGTGGTTACGGTGGAGCAAATGGAAAACGGACTTTTCTTTGATGGCCCGGGTATGGAAAGTGCTTATATTTTTTATCCCGGAGGAAAAGTAGAATATACTGCTTATGCAGCAATTATGTATCAGCTGGCAGAAAATGGAATGGATTGTTTCTTAGTGGAAATGCCGTTGCAATTAGCACTTTTTGATAGGGATGCAGCGGAGGACATCATGGCAGATTATTCCTATGATACTTGGTATTTGGGAGGACACTCTCTCGGTGGTGCCATGGCAGCATATGAAGGTGCTAGTATTGCGGATTCCATTGATGGATTGATTTTATTGGCTTCTTATGAGACAAAGGATATTTCTGACACAGATTTGCGTGTGTTAACCATTTATGGTTCGGAAGACCAGGTAATGGTAGCAGAGAAATACGAATCCAATCTGGTAAACTTACCGGAAGATTTTACGGAAATCATAATTGAAGGCGGAAATCACGGACAATTTGGTGATTATGGTCAGCAAGAAGGAGATGGCATAGCCACCATTTCAGCAGAGGAACAGCAAAGCCAGACAGTGGAAGCGATTTTGGAATGGGCAGGTCTCTAAGATTGTGACTGGAATAGAGAGAATGTCTATGTTATAATCTTGAAAAATATGGGCGTATCATGATGAGCACGTCGTGGTTATGGAGGAAAGGAGCACACAATGCCAACACCTAGAATTATTGAAGTAAAAGAAAGTGTTTTTGCAGATAACAATCGTGAAGCAGATTTGATGCGATTGGATTTAAAAGAAAGAGGATTATATTTGTTGAATTTAATGTCTTCTCCGGGAAGCGGAAAGACGACTACTTTGACACGTTTAATCAATGACTTAAAGAGCCAGATTAAGATTGGTGTTATGGAAGCAGATATTGATTCAGATGTAGATGCAAAGACCATTGATGAAAAAACAGGAGCAAAGGTTATCCAGCTTCATACCGGTGGTATGTGCCACTTGACAGCAGCTATGACCAAACAGGGATTAGACAATTTGGAGGCTGACGAATTAGACCTTGCGATTTTGGAAAACGTAGGAAACTTGGTTTGTCCTGCAGAATTTGATACCGGTGCAGTAAAGAGCATCAACATTCTTTCCGTTCCGGAAGGAGATGATAAGCCATTGAAATACCCATTGATGTATCAGGTTTGTGATGCCGTAATCATCAACAAGATTGATACCATGAGTGTATTTGACTTCGACTTAGAAAAAGCAAAGGCAAATATTTTAATGCGTAATCCAAATGCAAAAATCTTCCCGATTTCTGCAAAAACCGGCGAAGGAATGGACGCTTTGGAAGACTGGTTATTGAATGAAGTAAAGACATTCCAAAAGAAATAATGCACCAAAAAGAGTAGGAAAATACCTAAAAAGTGTAATTGACCGATGAAATATGGTTACGTATAATGACAACCATAAAGCAAAGGCGCTTGAGACAATCTCAGATCTCAGGCGTCTTTTTTTATTCCTCTCCAAGAAATAAAAAAGGCGCTCCGCTAGGGATGCGCACTCGCGCAAGAGGAAAAAAGTTGACTTCGTCAACTCGCGCTCGGCGCAACATGCCGTTAACGGCATGTTATCTTTATGGTTTCATTGGGCCCCTTGAAGTTACCATAAATAAAAAAGCGCTCCGCTAGGGATGCGCACAAAATTATTCATGCATGAAGAAAAAGGATAATTTAGGAGGATGATTTGTTATGACAGAAGGAATGATCACGAATCTCGTGTCAGAAAATGTCTTTGCTGTATGGTTTTTAGCCGGTGCAGCACTCGTATTTTGGATGCAAGCTGGATTTGCTATGGTAGAAACTGGCTTTACCAGAGCAAAAAACAGTGGAAATATTTTAATGAAGAACTTAATGGACTTCTGTATTGGTACTGTTATGTTTATTCTCATCGGTTTTTCCTTACTCTTAGGAGAAGATGCTATGGGACTTATTGGAAAACCGGGATTTGATATTTTTACAGCATATGAAAGTTTTGATTTTTCATCTTTCGTATTTAACTTAGTCTTTTGTGCTACCACAGCTACCATTGTTTCCGGGGCTATGGCAGAAAGATGTAAATTCTTATCTTATTGTGTATACTCCGGTATTATTTCCGGATTGATTTATCCGATTGAAGCCCACTGGATTTGGGGCGGCGGCTGGTTAGCACAGCTTGGCTTCCATGATTTCGCAGGCTCTTGTGCAATTCATATGGTTGGTGGTATCGCAGCTTTGGTTGGCGCAGCTATTTTAGGACCGCGTATTGGTAAGTTTAGTTATGATAAAGGTGGAAAAATCAGTAAAGTACATGCATTTCCGGGACATAATATTCCGCTGGGATGCTTGGGAGTCTTTATTTTATGGTTGGGTTGGTATGGATTTAACGGTGCAGCAGCAACCACTACTGCACAGCTTGGTTCTATTTTCTTGACCACTACTATTTCACCGGCTATTGCAACAGTGGTATGTATGGTTTATACCTGGTTAAAATATGGAAAACCGGACGTGTCTATGTGCTTGAATGCTTCCTTGGCAGGTTTGGTTGCAATTACCGCAGGTTGTGATGTGACAGATGCTTTTGGTGCAATTGTCATTGGTGCGGTAGCAGGACTTTTGGTTGTATTTGGTGTATGGCTTTTGGATTATAAACTTCATATCGATGATCCGGTTGGAGCAGTAGCGGTACATATGATGAATGGTATTTGGGGAACGATTGCAGTTGGGTTATTTGCAACAGACGCAGCGCCGGAAAGTGAGTTGGTAGGTCTTTTTTATGGAGGAGGATTTTCACTCCTGGGAATTCAGTTGGTTGGATTCTTGGCGGTAGCAGCATGGGCAACGATTACGATGTTCGTAGTATTTATGGGCATCAAAGCAACTTTGGGACTTCGTGTTAGTGAAGAAGAAGAAATCGAAGGTCTGGATCGTACGGAACATGGTTTGACTTCTGCATATGCAGGATTTAGCTTGATGGACGTAGATAACACCTTGGAAATGGATGTCAATGAGAATACAGATCTTGGAGAAGATTCTTATGAAGAAGCATCTGAATTGAAACGGGAAAAAGCAGTACAGGTGGTACGCAGCGAAGTGGTAAATCCGGCAGAACGCACCGGCATGTATCGTATTACCATCGTAGCAAAATTGGCTCGATTTGATGTGTTGAAGAAGGCATTGAACCAGGTAGGTGTTACCGGTATGACAGTTACACAGGTTATGGGTTGCGGTATTCAAAAGGGAGCCGGCGAGTATTACCGTGGTGTAGAAATGGATTCCACCTTACTTCCGAAGGTAAAATTGGATGTTGTTATTGGAAATTTAAATGTAGATGAGGTAGTGGAAGCTTGTAAGAAGGCGTTGTATACCGGTCATATTGGAGATGGAAAAATCTTTGTATATGATGTGGCGAGAGTGATTAAGGTTCGTACAGGGGAAGAAAACTTTGAAGCATTGAATGATGTGGAATAAGAGAAAAAGCAGATAATAAAAAAGAATTCGTAAGTGAAAACTTACGAATTCTTTTTTTATATAATAAGAAATTCCTTCGAATTTCTTATTATATAAAAAAGCGCTCCGCTATGGAAGCGCACGCGCGCGAGATGTAAATGTTGCATAAATGCAACCGCGCTTGGCGCGAGAATGTCGCATGCGACATTCTTT
>JAZOTM010000003.1:0-74153 GCA_045657625.1 Lachnospiraceae bacterium | reverse complement strand
CCGCCAGCGTTCATCCTGAGCCAGGATCAAACTCTCATGTTAAAAGAATCTGTTCCCTTTTCAAAACTTAGCTTGGCTAATTTCCGAAAAGATTACTGTTTTTAGGTCGCATCATATCGATGCTTGAAATTGACATTGCATATCTTATAAATCTTTCAAGTTATTTCACTGTTTAATTATCAATGTACTTTTTGTTGTCGCTCTTGTCTTCAGCAGCAACTCATATAAAATATCATATTTATTGTCGCTTGTCAAGAACTTTTTTAAATTGTTTTTCCAGTTCAAACAATTTTCAAAAACAATCTCAAACAAACTCAATTGTGAGGCCTTTGTTTTTGTGTTGTTCACCGGAACGTGTCTTATAATATCACCTTGCAAACCCACTGTCAATGCTATTTTCAAAGAAAATTAAAGAAAGTCATTTCCATGACTTTCTTTAAATTGTCTGAATTGTTTGTACACTTCATACATTTTATATAGAAACGTACCTACATTTTCTTCATAAGGGCTATAACGTCCTTTACACTCTCTACCCCAAGCAAGGTAATCCCTTCTACCTTTTCCATACTCTTCCGATTGACCTCCGGTAAAATACAGGTTGCAAAGCCTAATTTCTTTGCTTCCATCACCCGTTGTTCTGCCATGCTGACTGCACGAACCTCTCCGCTTAGGCCTACCTCTCCAAAGCATACCACATCTTCCGCTATTGGTTGATCCTTATAACTGGAAATCATCGCCATAACCAAGCCCAAATCAATGGCAGGTTCATTCATACGAATTCCCCCTGCGATATTAATATAAGCATCGCAACTGGATAATTGATAGCCCAATCGTTTTTCCAATACCGCCAAAAGCAAATTCACACGATTATAATCCGTTCCTGCTGCTGTTCTTCTAGGTACCCCTAAATTACTATGGCAAAGCAAGGCCTGAATTTCCAATAGAATTGGACGGCTTCCTTCCATAGAACAAGCTACCACAGATCCGGATGCCCCCTTTGGCTTTCCACTTAGCATAAATTCAGATGGATTTTCCACTTCATGCAATCCATCTCCGCGCATTTCAAACACGCCAATTTCATTCGTGGATCCAAATCGATTTTTCACCCCACGAAGTATTCGATAGGATGCATGTCGGTCTCCTTCAAAATAAAGAACGGTATCTACCATGTGTTCCAATACACGCGGACCGGCTACTACCCCTTCCTTTGTTACGTGACCCACAATAAAAACAGAGATTCCGTGTGTCTTCGCAAACTGCATAAGCACAGCGGTAGATTCTCGTACCTGAGATACCGAACCCGGTGCAGAAGATACATTCTCGTTATACATGGTTTGAATCGAGTCTATCACCACAACTTCCGGTTTTTCTCTTTTTAACGTTTCTATAATAAGATCCAAATTGGTTTCGCATAGCAAAGACAAAGAAGGATAAAACGTACCGATTCTATCTGCACGCAGTTTAATCTGTTGTGCAGACTCTTCTCCCGATATATAGAAGATTTTCTTTCCTGCCTCTGATAAATTACGGCTGACCTGCAATAAAATCGTAGATTTTCCGATACCCGGATCACCGCCTACCAGCACCAAAGAACCGGACATAATACCGCCGCCCAAAACACGGTCTAATTCCGCGAGCCCCGTTGAAATACGATGCTCCTCCGTAATGACAATTTCATCCAACTTCTGAACTTGTAGTTTTGAAGCGCTTCCTTTTGAAGTACTTCCTTTCTTGGTAGAATCCGTTAATTCTTCTACAAACGTGTTCCACTCTTTACACCCGGGACACTGTCCCATCCATTTCGCAGATTCAAATCCGCATGATTGACAAAAAAAGATTGTTTGTTTCCCCTTCGCCATATTTCCACCTCTCAAAAAAAGAGGAACCCTTGGGTTCCTCTCTTTCTTAACATTTTGATATTTTGACTTGTACTTCTTCTCCCGGATTCAATTCCACGCTAAGTGTTAATTTTCCTCCAAGGTTTGTTTTCATCTGTCCTACAGATTTATCTCCAACAAATACTTCATATTCAGTTTCTTCTTCCAAGCCAACGGTAATTTCTGCATCTTCTACACTTTCTACTTTAAAAGATACTCCGTTATCTTTAGCATCAAATTCGGTAACCGCCGTACCCGGTACTGATTCGTATACGAACATACCATTTTTTTCCAGTTTTGTAATTTCCCGGAATGTTTTTACTTTGTAGACATCCCCGCCATGTTCAAAATTGTCAAATTTCGACTTGGTCTCTAATGAGAAATTACCAAAGCTAATGCTACCATTGCTTTCTGTGCGAATAAGTTCTTCAACAACAGCCATTTGTGTATTCCTCCATTTACTGGGTATCAATTACCCTCTAAGTGAATTCATTATATATGATTGTGAAGAATTTTTCTAGTGGTCGATAAAAGAATTTACAGACCTTTCACATGTTACAATTTTCTATTTTTTCTTCTTCTCTTCGAAGACGATTTCATCCTTTTTCACGGTAACAATCACTTCCTGGTCACGTACAATATGACCGGCTAAAATCTCTTCTGCCAGCTTGTCCTCAATTCTGGACTGTATCATACGTTTCAATGGACGTGCACCATACTTCGGATCATACGCTTTTTCTACAATATAATTCTTGACAGAATCGCGAATCGTAAGAGCAATCCCCATCTGAGACATGGCACGCTCTACCAAGGTCTTGGTCTGCAATGTCACGATTTTCTTCATATCCTCTTTATTCAAGGTACGGAAAACCAAAGTCTCATCAATACGGTTTAAAAATTCCGGTTTGAATAGACGTTGTACTTCTTCCATAACGCCGGACTTCATACGATCATAATTTTGCTTTTCATCTTCTACGGAACCAAATCCCAGTTTCTTCGGAGCGATAATAGACTGCGCACCGGCATTACTGGTCATAATAATAATGGTATTTTTAAAATCCACCTTACGTCCCTGAGAATCAGTAATACGTCCATCATCCAACACCTGTAACAAGACGTTGAAAACATCCGGATGTGCCTTTTCAATCTCGTCAAACAGAATCACGGAATAAGGATTTCGACGTACCTTTTCGCTCAACTGACCGCCTTCTTCGTAGCCTACATATCCCGGAGGTGATCCAATCATTTTCGATACGCTTTGCTTTTCCATGTACTCTGACATATCTACACGAATCATGGCAGATTCGTTGCCAAACATAGCTTCTGCCAACGCTTTGCTCAATTCCGTTTTACCCACACCGGTAGGTCCCAAGAAAAGGAAGGAACCAATCGGACGATTCGGATCCTTTAAACCTACGCGTCCACGACGCACGGCTCTGGCAATTGCAGAAACCGCATCTTCCTGGCCAATAACACGCTTATGCAAAATAGATTCCAAACGGTTTAACTTCGCTGCCTCGCCTTCTGTTAATTTCTTCACCGGAATCTTGGTCCAGCTGGAAACAATTTCAGCAATCTCACTTTCTCCCACCGTCAGTTTCTTCTTATTGGCATCTCTATGATATTTTTGTAATGCTTTATCATACTTCTTTTGCAACTCTTCACGATCTTCTTTTGCCTTGGTCGCATCTGCATAACGCTGCTCTTTTAACGCATTTTCCAATTCTTCTTCGTATGCAAGCAAATCCTCTTCCATCTGCAAAAGATTCTTCGGTGTCTTAAATCCACCCAAACGTACACGAGAAGCTGCTTCATCCATTAAGTCGATGGCCTTATCCGGCAAAAAACGATCATTAATATATCGCGCAGACAATGCTGCTGCTGCCTGCAAACCTTCATCCGTAATTTCCACATGATGGTGGGATTCATACTGATGACGAATGCCTTTTAAAATCTCTACCGTTTCATCCACAGACGGTTCTTCCACCATAACCGGCTGAAAACGACGTTCTAAAGCTGCATCCTTTTCAATATATTTTCGATATTCATCAATGGTGGTTGCACCAATCAATTGCACCTCGCCTCTTGCTAGAGAAGGCTTCATGATATTAGAAGCGTCAATGGCGCCCTCTGCACCACCGGCTCCAATAATGGTATGAATTTCATCAATAAACAGCAAAATATTTCCGGCTGCAGTCACTTCTGCCAGCACCCGTTTGATACGTTCCTCAAATTCACCACGGTATTTCGATCCTGCCACCATACCGGATAAATCCAAGGAAACCACGCGCTTATTCATAACTGTATCCGGCACCAATCCGGAAACAATTCGCTGGGCCAGACCTTCTGTAATAGCGGTTTTTCCAACCCCGGGCTCGCCAATTAAACAAGGATTGTTTTTCGAACGTCGACTCAAAATCTGAATCACACGCTGAATTTCTTCCTCTCTGCCTACCACCGGATCCAATTCTCCGTTTCTTGCCATTTCAGTCAAATCTCTGGAGTACTTATCCAGGTTCGGAGTCGCTGTGTTCGCCTCTGACATCTGATTGGTCGGACGTCCATTTTGGAAATCTTCTTTATAAAGGTTGCCATCTTCTCCAATGGCAATCAAAGTCTCCACATATACTTTCTGTAAATTCACTCCAAGGGTATTTAAAAGACGTACCCCAGCGCAATCTACAGACTTCAACAAAGAAAGAAGCAAATGTTCCGTACCGATTTTCTCGCTATGAAAACGTTCTGCTTCTTTTTCCGCATTTTCCAATACTTCTGCTATACGGGGAGAGTAACCATCCTTGTCCAGAATCACCACTTCTCCGGAAGGAGCAATCAAATGTTCAATGAGGTCTAATAATTTTTCTTCTTCTACCCCGGCTTCCAATAAAACTTTTGCTGCTACGCCAGTGCCTTCCCGCACCAAGCCCACCAGCAAATGTTCGGTTCCAATATAATTATGATGCATGGATTTGGAGATTTTCCCTGCGAAACCCATGACTTTTTTCGCTTTTTCGGTATATGCTTTCTGCATGTACTACCTCCGTTGTCTTCTTATTACGTCTATAAATCATTCAAGTCAATGACTTCAATGTCATCAAAGTCAGAAGAAACGCTTTCTTCCTTTTTCTTTGATTTTTCTGCTTTTTTCTGCTGCTTCTGCAACTTCTTTTCTTCTTTGGCTTCCTTTGCCATACGTTTTCTTTCTTCTTTTTCCTGGCGTTTTAAAGCCTTTTCATCGATTTCTTCTTTGTACTCTTTTTCGAGTTCATCCCAGTCTAATTCCTCTTCTTCTAAATCATCCTCTTCTTCGACTTTGAAGAAACGCAACAAACCACGACTCTCATTTGCCGGTTCTTCTTCCGGTTCAGATTCTTCCACAGCTACTGCTGAAGCTTCGCGTCTTTCCTTTGCTTCTGTCTCTGCAATAGCCTGCTCCCAAATAGACTGCAATTCTTCGGTGGATGTAGAAACTTGCTTTGTCTCCGGTTTTTCTTCGGATTCTTCCGCAAAATCAAAATCATCTACTTGCAAAGACACCGGAGTCTCCATCTCACGCAACATAGAATCATAGACTTCTTCACGTTTCATGAGTTCATCGATTTTTTTCTCCGGAAGCAAAACGTCATTCAGCGTTTCCTGTTCTGCTACTTTTTTGGATTTGCCAAGCTTTACAGCCAGTACAATCACAGAAATAACAAGTAAAATATTCAAAACAGCCATCACAACAAAAACGATTCTAGCCATCTGAATAAAGGATGTAAACTGTTGCGATAACTCCTCATAAGCTTCAGAAATAGGCAGTTCTGTAGATCCTGCCGTTGCAATTAAAAATGTATTTATTGTTTGAAACATGTCCCTTATACTCCTCTTCTGTCGTTTCCCCAACGACTTTCATCCCTTATTATAAAAAACCATCATTTTTCAGTCAACCTGTGCCCCCTTCCCATTTTGTGAAATTTAGGTAAAATATTCTTTTCACTGTCCCTTGAACTTTTCAAAAATTTCATATATAGTGTTGAAGGTTATTAATTAATGAGGTAGGAGTAATCTGACTTTTATGAAAAAGAATTGTATTGTCGCACAATCCGGCGGTCCGACAGCCGCCATCAATGCCAGTTTAGCCGGTGTCATTTCCGGCATTTTAGAGTCCTCGTTTTTCGACGAGATCTACGGTTCCGTTCACGGAATTGAAGGCATTTTAAATCATAATCTTATTTCTTTAAGTGACTTATTTCAAAACAATGGGGATGCGGTTTCTCGCTTAATGACTACCCCCGCTATGTATCTTGGTTCTTGCCGATATCGACTAAAATCTTACGAAGAAACCCCTGAAATTTACGAACAAATTTTTCAATTTTTAGAAGAGAAAGAAGTACAGGCCTTTTTCTACATTGGAGGCAATGACTCCATGGACACCGTTTTGAAATTGTCGCAGTATGGAGCGCATATCAACAGCCCTATTCAATTTATTGGAATTCCAAAAACCATTGATAATGACTTGGTTTGCACCGATCATACACCAGGATATGGTTCCGCAGCAAAGTACATCGCAACCACTTTGCAGGAAATCGCCTATGACGCATATATTTATCCGGTTCCAAGTATTACCATCGTGGAAATCATGGGCCGCGATGCCGGTTGGTTAACCGCTGCCTCTGCTTTAGCAAGAGCAAACGGTATGGGTGCTCCCCATTTAATTTACCTTCCGGAAGCTCCCTTCCAAACAGAACAATTTATAGAAGATATCAAAAACGCCCAAAAAGAACATCGCAATGTCATCATTGCAGTTTCTGAAGGGGTACGTGATGAAAAAGGCAACTATATTTCCGCTACAGACACCGCCGATGCTTTCGGCCATAATCAATTGTCCGGCACCGGAAAAACCTTAGAATATTTGGTAAAAGAACACTTTTCCATAAAAGTTCGTTCTGTAGAAATCAATGTATTGCAGCGTGCTGCAGCTCACTTGACATCGAAAACAGATTTAGAGGAATCCTTTGAAGAAGGAAAACAAGCAACCCTTTTTGCCCAGGAAGGAAAAACCGGCATCATGGTTACCATCAATCGTACTTCCGATGCCCCTTATCAAGTATCTTATTCCTACGCTCCAATTGGCGACATCGCCAACCAAGAGAAAAAAGTTCCGCTTTCTTGGATTGCAGAAAACCATTGCGATATCACAGATGCACTCTTTACTTATATGGAGCCGTTGATTCAAGGCGAACCGGAAGTTGCCTATAAAAAAGGAACCCCCGCATTTTTAGAGGTTCCTCATCTTATGCATAAATAATTTCACTGCTAAAGCAAGAATGCCCTTTGTGGCATTCTCGCACCTTAGCGTACTCCGTCAATTATAAATCAACACATCATCCTAATTCTCTGCATATTTCTCTTAATCAATATGAAAGCGACGTTTCATTTCTGCCGCAGATCTCTTTCCCCCAATGATAAACGTTCCAAGGAAAAAGAAAAAAGTAATCGCTCCCGCAATATACACCATGAAATAAATATGTCCATGCACAATATAAATCAACAACATATTTAAAAAGCTCCAACCCAGCATCACCAATTGCCAAGTCATATAGCTTTGCCAATTTCTACGATTAAAAATCATCAAAAATGCAATCACTACATCAATCGCCAAAATAAAGGATGGCAAACAAAATTCCAAAGACCAGCCATAAAATCCAACGACATAGTCAATCAAAACCAAATAAGCCGTTCCTGCAATGGTTAATAGAAAAATACGGCTGCGATATGTATACTCATACTCAATCAACAGTTTCAATCCAATATATATCAACAAAAAGGCACCACCCACAATGGCACTCCACCATATTTGCGGAGTAAGTGTCGCATTTATATGAACCAGAATTGCCTCTGTTAAAATAGCAAGGAAAATATAAATTCGAGATGCCAGCGCCACTTTCTTTTCTAATTGGCGAATATCCGGATACATATTTTCTACTTTAGGTCCTTCCTCCATAACATTTTGGCACAAAGGACAAACACTGGTCTGATCACCGATTTCTACTTTACAATTCTTACAATAACTCATTTTATAACTCCAATTTCTTATTCATATACATGGATTTCCGTCAAAACACCATGTACCACAAAACGATACCCGGTAGCAGAACAGGTCGATAATGTCACCACTTGATCTTCCTCGTTTACTTCCACACCACAATCATAATAGGATGCACGAAGCAGTTCTTCCAAAAAGGCTTCATAGATTTCACCCGGTTGGAACCCAATAGTATAAATAGAACTATCCTCCGGCACATCATGATAAGAAAAGATGGTGTAGCAATACGCCGCATTCTCCGTGTAAATATAGAAGATACTATGCTCTTCATAATAAGATTCGTCTTTGAATAATTTCAATGACCCAAACATGGATTTATTTCTCATATTATGCCCATACAAAATGGTATGATAATCTGAAAAATCACTGGCATTTAATGTCTCCATAAAAATCGATCCACTGGAAGAAGCATTGCCATCCAAATCCCTTCGCAAATAGGTATCATCATCTTCTCCTTGTAAAATAGGATAATTGATGTATTCATTTCCCGGCATATAAATCCATCCAATTACGTCGGGATTTCGTTCTTTCAGGCCTTCAAAGTCAATGGATAATGTCTCCCACCACTGTGTCTCCTCTTCTTGCTGCTCTACGTAAGTATCCGCAATTTCAGCGAAAGCATCCTCTGCTTTTTTATAACTGTAAAACATATAACCAAGATATCCTAATCCGGCCAAAACCAATAGCACTCCTAGAAATAAAAGTGCATTTCCCTTCTTTTTCTTCATGTCACTGTCCTTTATGTCCTGCCAACTTTCCTTTTCTGTCAAAACAACTACCCTTAGTCTATCATAATTAAGAATTTATATCATAAAAAATCCAAAAGTATTTTTAGGTCAAACCTTCCTATGACGCAAGAAAGAATGTCGCATGCGACATTCTCGCGCCAGGCGCGGTTGCATTTATGCAACATTTACATCTCGCGCGCGTGCGCTTCCATAGCGGAGCGCTTTTTTATATCATAGGAATGGAATTTCCTATGATATAAAAAAAGGATGGATTTGAGTCTTCTCAAATCCATCCGTCTTGATTACTTTTCTACTTCTTCCATCGTCTTCGAATCATTCATCAAGTCTTCTACATCTTCCTCCTCCGGAGTAATTGCAGAGTCCATCAAATGCAACAATTCCAAAACGCTTCGGAAATTTGACTGCTGTTTCCCTTCTACCCAGGAAACGGTTCCCTGCCAAGTATGATTCTCTTGGCTACGCACTGTAACTACAAAGTTTTGGCTGTTGCCTAATGACGTTTTTTTCATCTTGCTCCTTTCGACCGTTCCGCTAAAACGGCCCTTCGAGACGACTTCCATCGTCCGGTATCCTTACACTTCCATTGAAAATCCTTTTATAAAGCAAATTCATTTCACATATTCCATATAATTATACCAAAAATATTGTTTTCTGAAAAGTATTTATTTTTTCAGTTTATTTTAATGTTCCTGCCTGTTCAGAAAACTGAGCGAATGCAGCTTCTGGTGAATCAAAGCCTGCCATCTGAATTGCATATGCATTAATTACAATATCTGTAAACTCAGTATCTTCATCTGCATCAGTAGAAACTGTTACAGAACTGAAAATAGTAGATGGAGTTTTTTTTGCATCAGCACTGTCATATACACGATATAATACAGTCTTTCCATCGTCAGTTTTACCTAATTCTGTCCATTCGCTAGAATATTCTGTTACACTAAGGCTTTCATCTTCGCCTGCAACGGTAACAAATACATATGCATCAACAGAATCCTCTGTCAAACCAAGAACGGTAGGATCTTTGTAAATCACTTCGCCAGGTAATACATCTGTATAATCATTTCCGGTAACAGTCCATGTATCATCTCCGTCAGCATCTACATATGCACCGGTCTCATCTCTTTCTACAGCAGATTCTACAAGTCCGGAATTGATGCTGGAATCTGGATCATTTGGATCTGGATCCGGAGTTGTGAAAGTCACTTCACCAATTGTGAAAGTATTGGTAACAGTGTCTGTGGTAGCTGTCAAATATGCAAAAGTACTGCCTACCCCAATTGCAGCGATCAATGCTACAGCGCCTAAAGTTACAACTAATTTCTTGTTTTTCATCTGAATACTCTCCTTAAAAAATAAATTTGTTTTATTCTATAGACCGATTGTAACAAGCCTTGGTCACACCATGGTCATATAATTCTAAATTTCTTCTTTTTCAGTAACAGCTTTCTTACTCTCTTTTGAAAGCAGGTCCGGTAAATAGTTTAATAACAAAATCACTACAACAATTCCGCAAATCACGCCAATCCCCAAACCGGTTCTCATGTAAATAGAAATATATCCCAAGGCCGGTATATGAAAAGTACATACCCCTACAATATTTTCAAAAGGTACCGGATTTGCATCTTCTGCATTATTGGCATCTCCCTGGGTAATAACTGTTGCCTCTTCTTCATTGATTTCCACTACTCGATGCGTCACCAAGGTTCCTTCGGAAATCTGATAGGTCACAATATCACCAACTTCTAATTCAGTCTCCTCGAATTCCCAGTCATACACCAAAGATCCAACGGAAATGGTAGGTTCCATACTTCCGGTCAACACTGCATACTCGTTCATCCCCAGAAGTTTCGGCACAAACAAAGCCGCTGCCATCAGTAATAAAACTATTAAAATCATTGTAGATAACACATTACATATCTTCTGAATCATAATACTTCCTTTTCACTTTCTCTTACTTACTTTCATATAGGGCATACAACTCTTTGGCCTGCGCCAAAGAAAAGTTCCCATTTTCATCATAGACTGTTAGGGTTTCTCCGACTTCATTGGTCGCTTCGTATTGAATGCTTTCCTGATAAACCGTAATGGAAAAATCCGGAACAGTCGTTCCATCTTCCACATTTCCATTTTCATCAACACCTGCTACAGTGTAACCGGTAAACAATGCCGGTGTAGCATAATAAGTAGCATTTTCTCCTTTATCAGACAGGACTCCTAAATAATAATAGTAACCGTCCTCCTGTAAAGTAGACCAGTGTTCCGTATCCCACCCGGTAATGGTCACGCCTGCATCTTCCGGTGATACATGGACTCTCACGCGAATCAAGCAGGGGCTATCTCCGGTATTTACCACCTGTACGGTTTTGGTCCCGTAGGAAGAGGTATCTTCATAAATCTCCGTCTCCACGGAGCCAATGGTAAAAGTATTCGTCACTGTATTTGCAGTATGGGATAAAACCACTGCATAGGTACTTCCCACTCCCACTGTCAATATTCCAACCACTGCTACAATTAGGAGGGCTGTTTTTTTTGTTATTCTATTCCACTTTATTTTCATTTTCCCTCTCCCTTACTCCACTGTTGTGAAATCTGCAGCACTGTAAATCTTAGCAGAACCATTTAAACGATCCTGTACCTCTGCACCGGAAATTACTTTTCCATCAGATACCCGATAAGTATTTACCACCACGTCCGTATCTGAGAAATAGTTTTCTACTTCCATACTGTTTACAAAAGAAATGGTTGCATCCTTATAAGCAAGGGTTTCTAATGCTGTGTCAGCAGCCGTAGAAGAATATCCAATAGCAAAACAATATCCGTTTTCCATACTCTTGGATGGTAATTGCTTTTGGCTGGAAGAAATCGTCACTTCATCTAAAGTAAACCGCATAGTTGAAAGCTCCGTAACCTCATAGATGCCTCTCTTCATATCCGTAAGCACAACAGACAAAGTATAATTTCCATTTGTCTCTTCCACCCCACTGGTAAATCGAAGAGTTTTATAATATACATCTCCGGTAGTCGTGTTTTTGATTTGGAAGGTAAAAATTGGATCTCCCTTAATTTCCTTATAGTCCTCTTTGGAAATTGTTTTTGTAATGGTAATGGTTCCTGCTACTACAGAAATCACATACTTTCCTGAAGTTTCTTTGGAAGTTTTCAATGTGTGGCCATTAAAACTGCTGTTTGGTACCACATACCCTGCAGTTGTTGCCGTATTTTTTCTTGCTTCTAAGGTATATGGTGTATAACTCACCTTTAAGGTATAGGTCTCCACATTATCTCCAACCACTGTGGCTGTATGATTTTCCAAAGAAGCGGTATCTCCGGAACAAGTCAAGGTATAAGTCAAAGTACCTACCGCATCATTGGTGTCACCATAGGAATATGGAACTTCCACCGTTCCTGTTTCCATTAAGGTGGCAATCTGTGCCACTGTTAATTGTAAGCTTCCATTTGTTTCATTAAAAAGAATGGTTTCATTCAATGCCTCTGCAAACTCACCGGAAGAAATCTCATCTCCCAGAAAAAGAGTCTCACTTAAATCCCCCATACTCAAATCCAGGAGTTTCACATTTACAGTTGGTACCGGAAAAGTTTCACTGACAATTTCTCCCTCTGTAGATGTGGCAGTAATATTCGAAACAAGCTCGTTGGTTTTTACCACATAGCCACCTAGGAAATCCTCCTTGGCCTGCACATAAAATTCAGCAATAAAACCATTTAAGCCATCGCTTTCCCATTTTACATATACGCCATTTTCATCTTCACCAATGGTACCGTTAATGGTAACAATCTTACCATCCGTCACTTGTCTTGCTGAAATTGTATCTCCTACACTCAGCGCATTTCCTGAAGTATCCACCAACTGAAACCGTTCATCGATATAATCTACAACCGTCGCTGTCAACGGAATACTTCCAAGAATATCCACTGCAATACTTGATAAGATTGCATGTAAAGCATCTGAACCAACCTCATAGAATCGATTTTCATCCGTAGCGATTTCTTTTAACAAAGTAGACGCTTTTTCTTTCACCGTAGCATTCACATTAATATCAATACCAACGGTGTAAACCGTTGCTAATGACTGTGCTGTGCTGATTTGTGTTTCTTTATAGGAATCTTCTACATTTTCATTAATGGTACCGTCAGAAATCAATACAATTGCTGAATGATCAGTTGCCGATTCCGTGTTCGATGTTAAAATTGAATTTGCAAGTTCAAGTCCTGCATACTGATTGGTACCGCCATCTGTTGATAATCCCTCTATCTCACTTAATAATGTTTCCACATTACTCTCGCTTAATTCAGTTAAACCACAAACAATTTCTGTTTTTGATGAAGTACTTTTTGCAAAAGTTACAATTGCTACTTGATTCTTTTCATTTGCTTCTGCCAAAGTTTTTATAAAAGATTCTGCTGCAGCCTTTGTGTCCTGTAAACGAATACTGGCCCCCACGGAAGGAGATGTATAAAACTTATAAGATTTGTAGTAATTTAGTACAGAAGACTTGTCAGTAATCAAGGTCCAACTTTGCCCAGAATTTGCGTAAACATAAGAGGAATCCTTGTAATACCATCCACTGACACCGCTTTCCGTACGATACTGTACGGTGTAAACAGTACCTGCCTCATCTTCAACAATATAATAGTAAGTTTTAGATGTGTCCAAGTTCCAGATATACATGGTTGTTTCATTTGTTAAATCATTCGGAAATAGCATGGACCCTGACATATCCAAAACCAGAACCACATTTACCGGTTCTGAGGCTGTCTCTACCACCTGCTGCATCGCACTGCCTTCAAGTTTCACTTGATAAATACGATTATCCCAATCATAAAGATCCGTATCTTTATCTGTAGAAACCACCGGTTCTGTCTGTGGTGTAATCCATACTACATAACCTTCACTGTAGCTGCCTTCCAAGTCCGCTTCTTCCGTACTGTCGCTGACAATGGTATAAGTATCTGTTTCTGTCACAGTTACTGTCCAGGTGTGATTTGGTGTTTCATAACCCATCAACTGATTTTCTGTTAAGGTGTAAGTTCCTAGCGGAATACCTGAAAATGACACATCTCCGGAAGAATCGGAGGTTGCTGTATATGTAGTGCCATCTTCTCCAGCTAAAGAAAAGGATACCCCCTGAATCACATTTTCTGTCATGCTGTTTTTGGTAGTAAAAGCGACATCTACACTTTTCGTTTTATCTACAAAATAAGCTCTGACATGTAAAACAAAATATCCTCTATAGTCATTTTTTCCCTCATCATATTCCCATGAATTATATTTATACTCCATAGTAAAACTTTGGGAGCAGTCCCAAACCTTTTCTTCCGTTTGACCATTACTCCAATTATCATAATAATATGCATAAGTATAATAATAGGTTACTTTTTCTAAAGTATAACCTTCCGCTGCAACTGCAGTAAATTTATGGGTCTTGGATTTAAATATTTTTTCATCAGAGCTATCTATTTTTTGCCCATTATAATAGATTTCTCCTACAATACTATAGTCACCATTCTTCGGATCTTTATCCGTTTGAATATACCCATAAGTTGTTTGTACTCCCCATCTGGTATCGCTAGCTCCAACCAAATAGGTAGAAAAATGATCCGTAGTCATGGAAATGGAATCTTCTGTAACGCTGGTCTCTGTCACAGCATCCAAAGTATTTGTTTCTTCGTTTACATGATAAACTTCTGCGGAAGCATCTCCTAATGTATTTGCAGAAAAAACAACAGACACCTCTCCAAGGGGTTCTACTTCTACGCCATCCACCAGTAGTGTAATGTCATATGCCACATAGTCTGCAATGGAAACATCTGACGCAGAAACAACTTCTTCAATGTAATCGTCGTCTTCTTTTACTTCAAGAGCAACCGTAAGTGCTGCAGAAGGAAATGCACTTTCCGGACCGGAAATAGTAACTGTCACGCCATCAGATGCAACATTCGAAGTAAAGGACAACTCTGCTTCCCTTACTTCTGCAGATGTCTCTTCTGTGGCATCAGCAATATCCTCTGTAGCTTTAGTTGTAGCTGTGGTTGCTTCGCTTGTGCCTTCCGTGGACTCTGCAGCCACCTCAGTGCTTTCTGTCGTATCGGCATCTATTACAACATCAGAAGAAGTCTCAGTGCTTTCCTGAGACTCCATATATATGCTCGTATCTATTGATTCTTGGGTTTCTGAGGCGTAAACAGTCGATAATTCGCCTAAGCTCATGCTTGCAATCAGACCGGTTGCCAGAATCGATTTCCAAACTCTCCTCATGTTCCTCTTTTCCTCCATCCAACTCGAGGGTACTCGTTATTACAACTCTTTCACAAACTTCCCTTTATATGTGTTCCACTATACCAATCTCAAGTCACACGTCGGTCACACAGAAAAAAGTAAAAAAAAGGATGCCAAAAAGCATCCTTTACTGATCTAATTCTTTTCGAACCATTTCAAACAGTTCCATCTCACTATGAAATTCTTTTTCTTCCCCGGTATTCGTATTTCTCGCAACACCTTGCCAACTACTGCCGCGCCGTTCTAATACTACAATATCAACCGTATACACTTTTCCTTTTTGATCTTCTACTCTGCGTCTTGGAATCTCTTCCTGTTTCTTCGGTTGATAAGGCTTTGTGCCCCGACGTTCCACAAAACTTCTACTTTCTTGAAATGCATGAGGATATCCCGTTGCATCGAAAACATTATCCATAACTAAAATCACTTCTGCAAAAGAGGAAAAAGGTTTTTTGTCCTTAAACAACGGAGAATAAATTCTGCCCTCTACGTCGTTCTCCACTTTGTCCACACATACACGAAATCCATTTTTGGGATACTGTTGTTCCATACGCATGTCTCCTAACTATTCCAATATATCTTTCGCTAACCCAACTTCCACTAAACTCGGCAAAATCTGAACGCTCTCCTTTTGCTTAGATAGTTCTTGAAAACGTGAGATAATTCGATCCGCCACAATCATGCCCCCCTCATATGTACAGGTCGGAAGCAAAATCACATATTGTGAATCGCTATATTCTGCAGCCACATCCCCTACACGAAGACTAGTTCCCAAAATCGTTTTTAAAAGTTCCATGCCTTTTTTTATACGATACTGTCGCGCCTTTTCCGTAGGTGCTTCCACAGTACGCAACGTCAAAAGCAACACATGCTCTGACTCCCCGCTGCGTAATATTTTTCTAGCTTCCAATCGATATATTTCCCGAAAAACCGGGTATCCGCAAAAAAAAGCACCTTCCGGTTCTTCTTCCTGCATATCCGTCTGCACCTGTATAATATCTTCTTCCTGCTTGGTTTTATTCACCTTTAGCAGCTCCCCGTATAATTCATTCAATCGTCTTGGACGTTTCACTCCAAGTTCTACCTCCAGAATACGACATCCTGTTTCATAAACTTCCAGTGCTTGACGGTATTGCCCTTGTTTCATCTTGGCTAAGGTTAAATAGTAATACAAATCCTCATCCAGATTGTCTAATTTGAGAGCCTCGCCAGCCAGCTGCTCCATACGAACATAATCTTCCTGTTCGAGATATAAATCCTCTAAATCCTTGGTCAATTGTAAAAACTGTCCATGATAGTAAGTATTTAAAGTAACAGCCCAATGTGTATCTTGAATACAGCTCATGAAGTCTCCTTTAAACAGCAACATGGCTTCTTCATAATCATGAATAATCTCCTCCATGTCCTCTTTTTCCCGAGCCGCTTTCAAGTACTCCTCAAATTCTTCTACATCCACCGTTAACGGAATCTCCGGATTCCAACGATAAGAACCTCGATTCGATAAAATATAAGTGGATTCCCCAAAATTCTTTTTTAACGTCGTTCGCAAACGATACGTTAAATTTTTTAGAGCTCCCGCAGGACTATCCGATTCGTCCCCCGGCCATAAGGCAGCCGCTAATTCTTCCACACTGACATCTTGATCTCGATGCAAAATCAAAAAAACAAACAGTTTCATCATCATCGCCGAGTTCAAACTATCATCTGTCACAACTGCTTCCTTTTCAATTATTTGAAACTTTCCCAATGTATGAACAATCATTTATGCTCCCCGTTTCTCTCTCTCAACCCCTACTACTATATCATAATTAGTTTTTTTGTAACAAAAAAACATCCGTTTTTCCAGTAAAAAACGGATGTTTAATAAATTATTTAGATTCTTGAACATATTTGCTTTTTTTCTTCTGAATAAAGAATAAGCCTACCACAACCAAGGCTGCCACCACTCCTATCACCGCCGGAACCAAAACACTGTTTCCTTCTACCAGCGCTGCAAGAGGTGTTTCTTCGCCTAGAATATTACTCAAAAGTCCTTCACCATCTCCGCCTAACGGAGTTTCTTCATCCGAAATTTCCTCTTCTTCATCATCTACATCGGCTCCTGCTTGCGCATTCGCTGCTCCACCACCGGCCACATTGGTCACCGTCGTCCCGGCATCCTGTATAACCGTATTCACCGTCGTAGTATAAGTCGTCGTCCCCGGAATATAAATCGGAATCAAATTGGTAATCTCCGTATTTGAAATCGTTCCGGTGTATGTATAAGTAAAGACAATGGCATTGGTTTCTCCTGCTGTCAATACAATGGTCTTTTCGGTATCCTCTGTCTCGTAATAAGCAATCGTGAGCGGGGAAGCTGTAATCTCTTCGCCTTCACTTCCATAGGCCATTACTGATGGATAAATAGCATTCCCGGTAGCATCCACATAAGAAATGGAATAGGAAACCGGATTTACAATACGACTATAATCCAATACCACATCGGTGTTCTTAATCAGTTCTGTATCTGCACACGTTAAAGTCCGTAATGCATAGGTCTCATTGCCATCCTCAGAAAGTGCACTTTGAATTACCGCTGTTAGTTCTTCATTGGTGAGTCCCAACGCATCTCCGATGGTAGTACCTTTTTTTACCTCCACTTGAATCTTGACGTAGTTCTCATTGACTTCCACGTTTTCATAAGCTTCGAACGCAAGTGTCTCTACATCAAAAGTACGGGCATTCCCTGCGCGAAACGTAATGGTATAAGTTTCCTCCGCCCAAACGCTTATAGGCAGGACAAAGAAAAAGATACTTAATGAAAAGACAAACAAAAGGATTTTAGGAAATTTTTTCTTCATGTGTCTGCTCTCCCATCTGCTTTTTCACAGCTATTACAATCAAGAAAATACCTCCGCCGAGAAGAAGGGCCAACACCCCTATGGAGAACGGATCTCCGGTCTGTACTCCTCCGGCCAATGGAATTACTTCTTCCAAAATTGTATTTACAAAGGTATTCGCTCCTGTCTGTTCTACGTAACGCGTCACCACTGTGGTAGTACCGCCCTGTGCACTTTCAAACTGTACACGGAAATTTACGGAAATGGCTGCAGAAGAATTGGAATAATCATTGTCTGTGACACTATCAAATCCTTCCCCATCCAAAGTCAATGTCATATATACGTTGGTACTTTCCCCCGGTGCCAACGTAGCAAAATACGTATAACCATTTAATTCTGTAATAGAGCTAAGGTCTGTGCCGCTTGCTGTATCCGCCTCTGTATATCCACCGGTGCTGGTATCTAAAAGAACCGTGGCATCCTCTTCACTGGATCCCACCGTCACGGTATAAGCGTAAGCTCCACCGGAGCCGCTACTTGTCTCTTCCAATGTCTCTAATGTGGACTGTGTCATATAATAATTGCCAGTTTGACTACCGTTGTTGGTCAAGGAAATCACAACTGTTTCCGTACCGCCCGGCATAATACCGGAAAAGGCATCCGAAAGGTCTCCATCAAAAGTGATGGAAGTGTCGTTGTTTACCACAGTCAAATCTACGGTATCTCCATTTACCAAAGCAGGCAAAGATATGGTCATACAACAAGTCAACAAAAATGTCCCAAGTTTTTTTCTCATCCTCGTCTCTCCTCTCATTCCGGTCCCATTATTCTTTGCTTTCACTGATAGAAAGAATGGTTCCATCCTCGTCAAACGTCAAGAACATACCAAGTTCCGCTGCAACAGCTGCCTCTCCATTGGTAGCCTGCACTGCTGTACCGGTAGCTTCAATGCTGTAAGACATTCCCGAAAAACTGTTATCTATGGAACCGTCAAACAAGATAGAACTAATAAATTCAGTTGTTTCTTCGCCTTGCTGCAATGGATAGATATAAAACATCACCACATGATCCATATCTGACTCAGTCAAAATCCAGTTGCCAAGCTGTGTCTGCTCTCCTTCTTCCAAATAAGGAATCTCAGTAGATACGCCGTCTACCTCCACAAACAAACGATCTGCCACCACATCGGAATCGAATTCCATATAGTCGCCATCTTCGTCTTTCCAATACTTATCAATCTCTACTTTTAAATAAATATCGTATCCATCGTCTCCATCTACTTGGTTGGCAACACTCTGATGCACTTCCACTTCGTCTCCCGGAACAATTTTGCCGGTTCCAAGTGCAACGGTTTCCGTACCTGTATTTGTAAATACGATACCAATATCATTTATTTGAATATCCGCTTCTTGCGCGGTATCCTCTGTACCACCCAGAACAGTCACCGCCAAAGTAGCACCTACTGAAACAGCCACCACAGCCACAAGCAACGCCCCAAGTATCACTGTTTTTTTCTTCACTAAAGTCTCCTCCCCAAAATATACTTTTGGATTTTCATTCAAAGTATAAGTTGACTTAGTCACACCGCAGTCACACAAATACAATTTCTACAATTGGAAAACGCCATTGCTTTCCACCCTTACAGAAATCCCCTCTTCCACTAGGGTTTTACAAAAACGCTTTTCTATTCCTGTATCCTTATACAGGGTACTAAAAGTATATACCAAGGTATCTCCATACGAGCAAATCGTTCCCTTCAACAATTGCCCCTGGGATACAGATAAAATACCATGAAACATCGTAATGTACGGTGCGTATGCTTCTTCCACCTTCAAAGCTCCAATGTTGGTCACCGTAGTGGTATTGGCCCTTGCAATAAAACGATAAACAATATTCATAGCAATATTTTTCAAAGGCAAAGGAACAAATTTTCCAATGATATTTTCCGCCTTTGCCACATTGTAGGAAACCGTGATTTCCAAATTCTCTTTCGTAATTTTCTTTCGCACTTCCTCTTTTGTAATTTCCAAGACCTCATCAAACGTGTATTCCTCTTTCTGAGGTTCAAACTCAATGGAAACCATGACAAAAAAGTTTTTTGTAGTAATGGATTCAAAATAAGGGCGTAAATTTACAGGTACCGAAATTCGAATCGGTCTTTTTTTTCTACGATTTCGATACTGCTCCATATAAATCGCATAAATCGTATTCGCCACCAAAAAGTCATTGATGCTGGCGCCTTTACTCTTGGCTGTCTTTTTGATCTCTGCCACAGGCACATACACATGCATAACGCCAAACTCCCCTTTTGGAAGTCTTTCTCCATTCATCAAAAAGGCCTTTCCGGAACCATAGGCTTTTCCTTTTTTACGCTTGGGACAATTTTTCAAAAAGCTATCTTCACGGTTTAAGGAAGTGTTTGGAGACAAGGCGTCTCCATATTTTTTCCGTAATTTCGGATGAGACAATCGCAAATACTGATAAGTCAATTCCGTTAAAAAATTGTAGCCGCCCATGCCATCTGTCAAAGCATGGAACACCTCCAAATTAATGCGATTCTTGTAATAAGTCACACGGAACAAATAGTTGTTGTTACGGTTTTCTCGAATGTAACGACAGGGATAATTATTTTCCTTGTGCACCCGCGGTGCAGCCTTTCCGTTTTCTTCAAAGTAAAACCAAAACAAACCAAAACGTAGACGCAAATTGAAGCCCTTGAACTTGGGTAATACCAAATCAAGAGCTTCCTGTAGTAAATTCGGTTGTACATCTTCTGTCAGTGTCACACAAATACGATATACGTTTGTCAGCGTTTCCCCGGCAATCACCGGGAAGAGATTTGCGGTGTTGTCTAATCTGTCCCAGTATAAATCTCTTCCTTTCTTTTCCCGAAGCTTTTTCATTCTCAAATCTCCCTTATTTCAAATACTTCGCTTCAAAAGCTTCTGCAGTCATCGGCTTATCAAAATAATAACCCTGAATAAACTGCACGTTCATTTCCCGAATTTTGTCAAACTGCACATCTTCTTCCACCCCTTCTACGCACACCTGCACGCCTAAGGTCTCTGAAAGTTCTGTTACCATTTTGACGAAGACTTCGGAATATTCATCTTTTCCAATATCCACTACAAAGCAGCGGTCAATTTTAATAATATCAATCGGCAATTCCCGAATATGATTCAAGGAAGAATAGCCGGTTCCAAAATCATCCAAAGCAATCCAAACACCGACTTTTTTGATCTCTGCCAATACCTTCTTCATACGTGTCATATCACTGATAGCCAGACTTTCCGTAACCTCCAAAGTAATATTGGTAGGTTTCACCTGGGTACGGCGAATGACATTTCGAATTCGCTCTGCAATATCGTTTTGCAAAAGCTGTACCACAGACAAATTAATATTGATGCGATACTCCGGATGTCCATAATCATTCCAATATTTGCAACGTTTGCACGCCTCTTCCAAAATAAAGTCCCCAATGGGATTGATCAAACGCAAATACTCTGCCAACGGAATAAAATCCACCGGACTAACCATACCAAGATTCTCGGAATTCCAACGAATCAAAGCCTCCGCTCCATGGCAAGGATTTCCGGGACTCTGAATATTCACTACCGGTTGGTAATAAACTTCAAATTCACGGCAACCATTAATCACCGCTTCACGCAAATTCTTTTCCATATCGATGCGTCGGAAAGAAGTAAGCTCCACTTTATCGTCATACATGACCACCGTATTTTTTCCTTGGCGTTTTGCTTCGTACAAAGCAATATCTGCTTTTTTTATCAGATCCTGCACATCATCTCCGCTCTCCGGAAACCGCACAACACCGATACTGATGGAACAATAAGAATCCCGATCTTTCAAATACCATGGCTTTGCAAAAATACCACGAATTTCATCCAACACCTGATCCAGCAGATGCACTTGATGGTAAGGCAAAATAACCGTAAATTCATCGCCGCCCATACGATAGCAGGTATTTTCAATACCGTTAATATTTTGCAGACAATGAGAAATCGAACGAAGCAATACATCTCCGTACTGATGTCCTAAGCCATCATTGATATGCTTAAAATCATCCAAATCCATATACAACAGGGCTCCATTTCCGCGGAACTCCTTGCACTGCGCAATATATTTTGCCAAATCTTCTTCGCAACGACGACGATTGTAAAGTCCGGTCAAATAATCGTTATTGGCCTGACGTTCAATCTCCTGCTGACTCTTTTTCTTGGCAGTGATATCGTAAATCGTATACAAATCGACTTCTCTACCATCTACCCAGTGAATCTGAATATGCCGTACATCATACCAGCCGTCCTCTGCATCCATAAAGATTTCCGAGAACTCCTGCTCTGTTTCAGATACTTCTCCGATAATGTCCTGAATCCGCACATCTTCACCGGAATTCTGGAACATATCCCGAAAAGTCTGATTGCGGAATAAAATCTTGCCGCTAAAGCGATCGGTCACATAAATACCACAACCCACATTTTCCAAAATAGCCTCCAAGGACGCATAAGAACTAGCCAATGAATTCTTTGCAATTCTCTTGGATAAAATACTCTGAATGATCTGTTTTACATCATTCAAAAACTTCAAATCCGCATTTTCCCAGGTACGATCCACGGTATTTTCCACGAAGCAAACATACATGCTGACTTTTCCGTTGATTTCTATCGGAAGACTCACGCCTGCAAGAATCGCCTCTTTTTGGAAAAAAGTCTCGAATTCCACCGGCTTCATGGATCCGGCGGAAATAATATAGGGTTTTCCTGTTGCAAAGGGTAGTTTTTCCCTTGGCACATGCTGTCCCCGATCCTTGTAAGATACTCCTGATTTTGAAACATATTCACAAATGACATCCAAATATGCATTGTCTTTTTCATAACGCAATAAAGAAGCACTACTGATATCCAGATAGGTACAAACCTCCTGTAAGATATCCTTCACAATCACAGAAAATTCTTCGTCACTTTCCAACTGCTGCACAATGCTGGTCACTGCCTCATTTCGCTTCAGCTGTAGCTCTACTTCTTCCTGTGCTTCCTTTGTCCGCTGATACTTTTCTTCGATAAACAGTTCTTTTAACTTAGACTGCAAAAACTGTTTCGATAAACTCTCCAAGAACTCCAAGCAATGATAAAAACGCTCTTCTGAAGTTACTGCTATGTAATCCGGAATTTCCTCGTCTGCTTCATCGGCTATCACCCCCATGACAACCCAAATCGCAGCAATGGAATCCTCTATGCGGACTGCCACACCACAACACTTCAAATGCGGATCTGCCACATCCGCTTCCACCACGCTCTCCAAATCCGAGCTTATGAGCCGATTCATTAAATCCATATAAATCCCCATATCGATTCGCTCATAAAGATAGGAATGTTCTTCTTTGCTCCCGTATGCCTTTGTCACAAGTCCCTGGGTGCGACTGAAACATACTGCGTAGACGTTTTGCGCTCTACAAAAACGATCCTGTAATTCCTGCATGACATTACTGTCTAATAATGCCTGACTATAATCATCCATTGAAACATCTACTCTCCCTAAATAATCCTGCATAAAAACGTATCCCTAACCTATAATCTAGTTTGTGCTATAGTATGCCACTATATGTTCTCTATTTTATACAAAAAACCGCTTTTTTTCAACACTTTCTCTTATGAAACAGTTTCCAAAAACTTCCCTATTTTTCGATTTCTTTAATAATTGAAACCCTTACAGAATGCTATAATTTTTATATAGTGAGGTTAATATTATGTTTCAAAATTCTTTGCCAAAAAAAATCAACATCATGTATGCCTTTTTAGTAGCAATCTGCACCCTGATTGTTGTGATTTCTTATGTGCAAAGTTCTTATCTTTCTCGTTTTGGAAACAACGATTTTTCTTTTGTGGAACCAAACACTGCATCCTATGAAACCGATGTCTATACCTACACGTTCGACATGGAAAATCTTTCTACGAACGAAAAATTCAATGAAGAAAAACAATCTACCAGCAAATACAGACTAGACAATCATACCTTTGTCTTCTACACCAAGCATCAAACCGTCGACATTTTTGAAGACGGTACCTTGGTGTATTCCCTGCGGGAAGCCAATTCCATCTTTGGCGGAACCACCGGAAACGTTTGGAATATTTACACACCTTCCAACACCTGCTCTACCCTGGAAATCCGAGTGAAACGCATTTTCCCCAGTTTGAAAATGTTGGATGTCTCCTTCCTCTACGGTAGCGGTGTCAGCATTTATCGTTACATTATTTTGAAATCTTTGCCGGAAATCACCTTAAGTTTTATCATCTTTGTCATCGGCTTTTACCTTATTATGCACTGGAGTTTCTTCTCAAAACACAGCAGAAACAACAGTTATATGTTGTCCTTCGGAATCTTTAGTTCCATCTTGGGGCTTTGGACCATATTCAAAAGCGACTTCTTCCTCATTGTGATTGACAATCCGATTTTTATTTACTTTGGAAGTTACGTCATTTTATCCTTACTCCCGGTACCATTTATTCTCTTTGTAAGAAATTACTTTATGGTTCGTGAAAAAAAATTTTGCAATGTGCTTTGCATGATTTGTCAGTTCAATATTTTACTATCCCTGTTCTTACAAATCACAGGACTTGCTTGTTACCGAGAAACCGCATTTATTCCGGCTATCTTAATGGTGATTGAAGTTATTTATCTGATTTACGTCACCATCAAACGACTCACTACCAGAAAGCCCGACCGCCGTGTTTATATGAATGCCTACGGGCTCTTCTCCTTGGCCTTTGGTTTAAGTGTTACCATCGTGTTCTACTTCTTCCGTTTTTCACATTTGATGGTACTTCCGGTTACTTGCTTTTTAGTTTACTGTGCGTTCCTTTGGTACGGGGTTTCCATGGACAACATGGACTTACAATTTGAAGCAAGACGACTGGAGATCTACAAAGAGTTAGCAATCAAAGATATTTTGACCGGTCTCAATAACCGCAACGCTTATGAACAGAGAATGAGTAACATCATAGAAAAGAAAAATTATGGCATCGTGTCCTTTGATTTGAATTACCTAAAGGAAGTCAATGATTCCCACGGACACAGTTCCGGTGATCATTACTTAACCAAAGCTGCCATGATTATCAAACAACTTTTCTCCCCCATTGGAGAAGTTTACCGCATTGGCGGCGATGAATTTTGTGTACTCATCCCCCATGCAGATGAAGTCAATCTTCCGGTTTATCTTTACGAACTTCACCTAAGGGAAGAAGAAGCCGGTTTAATTGCCGGCGCTTTTCCCATTCAAATTGCCGCCGGTTACGCGATTTTCGATCCCAATACCGACCGCAATTTAGAAGACACCAGAGACCGTGCCGACCAACAAATGTACGAAGACAAAAAGCGCTTAAAAGCACTACATCCGGTATAAAAAAAGGCTTTTCTTCCAATTCGGAAGAAAAGCCTTTTTTTTGTCTATTATTTGATGGTATAAATCCATCCTTCCGGTGCTTCAATCTGTCCCATCTGAATACCGGTTAATGTATCATATAATTTCTTTAAGGTCGGTCCCATTTCATCCATACCGGTTGGGAAGCAAATCTCGTTGCCGTGATCTACGATTTTTCCTACCGGAGAAATGACTGCTGCAGTTCCGCAAAGTCCACATTCTGCAAAGTCTTTCACTTCATCAAATGCAACTTCTCTATGTTCTACCGTAAGTCCCAAATATTTTTCAGCAACTACCATGATAGAGCGTCTGGTAATGGAAGGTAAAATACTATCAGACTTTGGAGTAACCAATTTTCCGTCTTTTGTAATGAAAATGAAGTTTGCTCCACCGGTTTCTTCTACCTTGGTGCGTGTAGCTGCATCCAAGTACATATTTTCAGAATATCCTTCTTCATGAGCCTGTACAATCGCATGCAAACTCATAGCGTAGTTCAAACCAGCTTTGATATGACCGGTTCCATGTGGTGCTGCACGATCATAGTCAGAAACCTTAATAGTAATTGGCTTAGCGCCGCCTTTAAAATATGGTCCTACCGGAGTAACCAAAATACGGAACATATATTCATCTGCCGGTTTTACCCCAATAACCGGATTGGTTCCCATCATATATGGGCGAATATAAAGTGTTGCACCGGAACCATAAGGTGGTACCCATGCTTCATTTGCAAGCACTACCTGCTTTACAGCATCCAAGAAACGCTCTTCCGGGAAAATCGGCATTTCAAGTCTAGCTGCGGAGTCGCACAAACGAGACGCATTCAAGTCAGGTCTAAAGCAGACAATATGTCCATCCTCTGTTGTATATGCTTTTAATCCTTCGAATACGGTCTGTGCATACTGAAATACACCGGCACATTCATTCAAAGTGATATTTGCGTCTGTGATAATTTCACCATCATCCCATTTTCCATTCTTATAATAGGATACATAGCGATAATCCGCTTGCTGATAGCCAAATCCAATGTTGGCCCAATCAAGATTCTTCTTTTCCATTACTTTATCCTCCATCCTGTCTTACACTTATACGCGATATAACCACTCGTTATAGATGTACGTACCTAATATAAATATAATCTATTGTAGTACAGAAAATTTTATTTGTCTAGTAGAAACCGCGTGATATAATGAACAAAGTATTTTAGAAACGAAAAATCACCAAAAAGGAGTAGGCATGTTACCAGAATTATTTCAAGAAAAAATGAAGAACCTCTTACAGGAAGAATGGGATTCTTTTTTCCAAGGATATGACGCCGTGGAATATCACGGTTTGCGCATCAATCCTTTGAAAGTAAAAAAAGAGGACTCTTTGCTAAAAGATACTTTTTCATTAAGTCCTATTCCTTGGGCTGAAACCGGATTTTATTATGAAGATTCCGAACGTCCCGGAAAACACCCTTTCCATGAAGCAGGATTATATTACATCCAAGAACCGAGCGCCATGGCTCCTGTAGAATATTTACAGGTAGAGCCGGGACAACGGGTTTTGGATTTGTGTGCTGCCCCCGGCGGAAAATCCACACAAATCGCTGGGAAATTGCAGGGATCCGGTCTTTTAATCACCAATGAAGTCCATCCGGCCAGAGCAAAAATCTTGTCCGAAAACATAGAACGTCTCGGCATACGAAATGCCATTGTCACCAACGAAGATGCCGGTACTTTACACCAACATTTTCCCGGGTTCTTCCACCGCATATTAGTCGACGCTCCTTGTTCCGGCGAGGGTATGTTCCGAAAAAATGAGGAAGCCACAGCACAATGGAACGAAGAAAATGTTTTACTCTGCGCGGATCGACAAAAAGAGATTTTAGAGCATGCCGCTGCCATGCTATTGCCGGGTGGTCGCATGTGTTATTCCACTTGTACCTTTTCCCCGGAGGAAAATGAGCAGGTGATTTCTCACTTTTTAGCAGCGCATCCGGAATTTCATCTCGTGGATGCAGAAAAAGTAGGTGGCATGGCTGCCGGTCGTCCGGAATGGAGTACGGACAACAATGTCGAACTGACAAAAACCATTCGTTTATGGCCACACCTGTTAAAAGGCGAAGGACATTACCTCGCTGTTTTGGAAAAAGATGGACTTTGTCCAATTACCGAAGTTGCAAAAAACTATCCCAAATTTCCAAAAGAATGGGAAGATTTTTCCCAGTCCTTCTTGACTCCTGCAGGCAATGAAATGCTTACCGGAAAAGTGTTGTTGAACAAAGATCAGCTCTATCTTTTACCGGAAGAGTCTCCTTCCCTTGCGGGATTAAAAGTTTTGCGTCCGGGACTACACTTAGGTACCATAAAAAAAGGACGATTTGAACCCGCCCATGCATTAGCACTCTCCCTATCTTCAGAAGAGGTTACGCGAAAAACAAATTTAACAATCGAAGAAGCAAAATCCTACCTGCAAGGTTTGACTTTCCCTGCCGAAGGAGAAAAGGGCTTCCACCTGATTACCGTAGAAGGCTACAGTCTCGGTTTTGGAAAACTCGCAGGAAACATTATGAAAAATCACTATCCAAAAGGGCTACGGAAAAATCCGTAGCCCTCATTTTTTTATCCAGACGCTCCGCGAAATAGTTACTTCGCTTGCGTTTTTTTCTCTGACAAAGTCAATGCTCTCATAGCATTTAACACTGCCAAAATCATTACTCCAACATCTGCGAAAATCGCCCACCACATACCTACAAGACCGAAAGCACTTAAAATCAAAAATAAGATTTTTACACCAATGGCAAAGGTAATGTTTTCATAAACGATACACATGGTTTTCTTTGCAATCGCAATGGCCAAAGCAATCTTTTCCGGATTATCGTCCATCAAAACGATATCCGCTGCTTCAATGGCTGCGTCACTGCCCATGGCTCCCATGGCGATACCCACATCTACACGGGAAAGTACCGGTGCATCATTGACGCCATCTCCCACGAATGCCACTGCTTCTTTTTCACCGGCAGCTGCTAATACAGCTTCGACTTTTTCTACTTTGTCCCCCGGCAAAAGTTCACTAAAGACTTCATCAATGGCCAAGGATTCTGCCACCCGATCAGCCACTTCTTTCCGGTCACCGGTCAACATAATATTCTTACGAATACCTGCTTTTTTCAAATTCTTTAAGGCACCTTCTGTTTCCGGTTTCATCACATCGGAAATCACTAAGTAGCCAATGTATGCACCCTCTTTTGCCACATACAAAACAGTTCCGACAGATGTCACCTTTTGTGGTGTAATGCCCAAACGTTCCATCAAATGGTTGTTTCCGACTGCCACCGGAATTTCTCGGATTTTCGCTTCAATTCCGTAGCCACCCTCCTCTTTTACCTGAGAAAGATCGTCTGTATTTCGCGCATCCATTCCGGATTTTCCATAAGCTTCTTTGATGCTCTTTGCAATCGGATGATTGGAATAGCTTTCCACCATAGCTGCAACTTGCAAAAGTTCTTCCTTGGTCACACCCTCGATCGGTTGCACTTCCGTCACCTGGAAAACACCCTTGGTCAAAGTACCTGTCTTATCAAAAACCATGTATTTCACCTGAGATAAGACTTCCAAGTAATTGGAACCTTTTACCAAAATTCCCTTTGCTGAGGCTCCACCAATTCCTCCAAAGAAACTGAGCGGAATGGAAATAACAAGGGCACAAGGGCAACTAATAACCAAGAAGTTCAATGCACGGAACACCCACTTAGAAATCTCCGGGTTCTGTCCCATCACCGCCTGAATCATTGGTGGTAAAACTGCCAGCGCCAAAGCGCCAAAACATACGATTGGGGTGTAATACTTTGCAAAACGAGAAATAAATTTTTCGGTTTTTGCTTTTTTCATACTGGAGTTTTCTACCAATTCCAGAATCTTAGAAACCGTAGACTCCCCAAATTCCTTTGTAGTTTCCACACGAAGCACGCCATTCATATTGACGCAACCACTAAGGACTTCGTCTCCTACTTTTACCTCTCTCGGAAGACTCTCTCCGGTTAAAGCACTGGTGTTTAAAGTTGCAAATCCATCCACAACCTTTCCATCCAAAGGAACTTTTTCTCCGGCTTGTACTAAAATCACGGAACCGATTTCCACATCATCCGGATCCACCTGCTCGACTTTTCCATCGATTTCCACATTGGCATAATCCGGCCGAATATCCATCAACGCAGTAATATTTTTTCTACTCTTACCCACTGCATAGCTTTGGAACAACTCACCAATCTGGTAAAACAGCATAACCGCAACGGCTTCCTGCATTTCTCCTAAAACCATGGCACCTATGGTAGCCACACTCATCAAAAAGTTTTCATCTAAAAACTGTCGATGAAAAATGCCAAGTACTGCCTTTTTTAAAATGTCATATCCAACGATGAGATAGGGAACCAAGAATAAATAAAGGAATATGCCATCCAAAGGTAATACCCATAAAATTGCAAACAGCACCACCGCTGCTATAATTCGATATAAGGCCTTTTTTTGTTTCTTACTCATTTTGATTCCTTCTTTCTCACAAATTGCTCTGTCTCATATTTCTTAGTTTTCAATAGAAAAATCAGGTTCGATTTTCTTTCCGGTCTTATAGATTTCATCTAAAACAGCGCTTTCATCCACGCCATCTTCGTAATCTACCTTCATCTTCTGTGTCATAAAAGAAATAGATAATTCCTTAACTCCGGCTACCTGCTTTGCTGCTTCTTCTACCTTTGCTGCACATGCTGCACAATCAATTTCAATACCATATGTTTTTTTCATAATAAAATCCTCCATTTTTTATTCATTTACATGGTCTAAACCAATGCATAAGATCGTATTTACATGTTCGTCTGCCAATTCGTAAATCATCTTTTTTCCATCTCTGGTCGCTTTGATCAATTTACTATTACGTAAAATGGTTAATTGGTGGCTCACTGCCGACTGTGTCATATTCAATTTCTCTGTCAGTTCTGTCACCGTCAGTGCCTTATCATCAGATAACGCCTTTAAAATTTGGATTCTGGTCACATCACCAAAGTTCTTATAGAGCTGCGCCAATTCCTCCAGCATCTCGTAATCCGATGCAAACTTTGCCTCATTTCTGAGCATCCATTGACCTCCTTTCCTTCAAAACTCCCCATTTGGAAATCTTTTGATTTGCTTTTCAACTATTTTCGAATCACTTTTCCTCTAAAGTATTCTTCATATCTTTATATGAACATTTAATCATATGTTCATTATAAAGTCAATACCAAAAAAAGACCGCTCCCCGGATGTTTCAAACATCAGAGCAACGGCCCTTTTTTAACCAAAAAATTACTTCTTAACATGTTGTAGAAAAATCTACAAATTAACTAGCGGCACACGCTTCTTTTAATATTTCATTTAAAGCAGTAGCACTACTGGTGTGACAACGAACAATATCTGCATTGCACTTTGTCGCCTCATCTACTGCACAATGAATCATTTTATGAGAAACTGTGTTTGTAAAAAGTACTACCAAATCCGGAGATCCGATTTTGCTTCTCAAATTACCGGACATCTGTGTAAAAACTTTCGCTTTGCAATTGTACTCTTTGCAAATTTTCTTATACTGACACACCATACGGTCATGTCCGCCTACGATAACTACACTCATAACGCCTCCTCTTACGCTTATGAAGCTGCAGCAACGGCCTTTCCAAGAGCTTTGCATTCAGAAAGTGCGCTGTCATCCGGAGCCTCATTCACGATTAAACCTTCACCGTTTACTACGGTTGCACCTGCACTCTGCATACGTGATACCCAATCACGCATCCATTCACCATCTCCCCAGCCATAAGAACCAAATAATGCGATGGTCTTTCCAGCTGCGAATTTTTCAACTTCTGCTACGAAGGGTTCCATTTCGCCTTCTTCTAATACTTCAGCACCCATAGCTGGGCATCCTAAAGCAAATGCTTTTGCATTCTTTAACTCATCTAAAGATGCTTCTCCAACATATACAACAGCAGCTTCATTTCCGGACTCTGTGATTCCCTGTCCAACTGCTTCTGCCATAGCCTGTGTGTTTCCTGACTGTGACCAATAAACTACCTGTACCTTACTCATGTGAACCTCCTATACAACTGCTTTCTGCAGTGTCTGTAAACTATATTCTTGCAAAATATCTTCCATGGCGATTTGTCTGGAAAGTTGCTGAATCATATACTCTTTCTCATTCTCCATCTGTGCAAACAAACGAAGCTTCGCAGAAGCATGTCCATATACCTTCCAATACCCCATAGCTAGATAATTTTGGCCGTGGTATTTTACGAATCCCTCTACATCCTCTACCGGATATCCAAGCAAATAACCTACTTCATGAGGAAATTCTTGTTTTGTCAGCATGTAGGTCTGGAAACGAATTCCAAATTCCTGAATCCATTCCTCCAGGGAATCTCCTTTGTACCCGAAGTTCTTTAATCCTTTTTTTGCTGCCGGCATGTGAAAATACTTTTCCAATTTCACAGGCTCATAAACCAAAAAGGTACTTCTACCGGATACCGTCAATAGTTTCACTGCCAAAAGGCCGGAATCTGTCAGCATCTGCAATAAAGCGGGTTCTTTATCTTCCCCAATATTTAACAAATTTGATGCTTTTAAACGAGAAATCACTGGCGCACACTGTAAAACCAACTGGGTTTCCAATGCATTCCGATCCATCCCTTGAACGATTTCCAAAACCTCTTTACACATATATCCCTCACTGACGTTTCGTAAGTTAGACTTATCTAACTGAGGTTAATATACTCTAATTTTGGTTCGGTGTCAAGTACCGTTTTGATTTTTTATTCTCTTACTTTCACTGCCTTATACCATCAACTCGGCTCCGGGCAACACAAAAAGAGCCATCGCACCGGAACAGCGTCCGGAGCAACAGCTCTTTTAAACATCTACAATTTTATTCCAATATATTCTGCATATTGTGCAAACTGATTCCAATGGTGGAACCATTATGTAACAAAGCAGAAGTGGTAGGTGAAATCACACCAAACATTCCAAGTACAATCAACAACGTATTGAAACCTACGATTTCTTGATAATTGCGATGAATGCGTTTCATCAAACCTTTTCCAATTGCAATCAAGGTTACAATTTCATATAAGTCATCGGCACCAATGGTAATATCTGCAATTTCTCTGGCAATTTCGGAACCATCGCTAATGGCAATTCCGACATCCGCTGCAGATAAGGCCGGTGAATCATTGATTCCGTCACCAATCATAATGACTTTTCTGCCTTTTTCTTTTTCCTGCTGTACAAAGCGAGCTTTGTCTTCCGGCAAAACTTCGGCATAGTATTCGGTCAATCCAAGCTTTTCTGCAATGGCTGATGCGGTACGTTCGCTGTCACCTGTCATCATGACTACTTTGCTAATGCCGGCTTTCTTAATGGCATTGATTACACCGATTGCCTCTTTACGAAGTGGATCCTCGATGCAAATAACCGCTGCCAACTCGCCATCCATTGCAAGATACAAATGGGAATATTCCAAAGGCAACGCATCAAACAATTCCTGTTTTCCCGCAGGAATCTTTGTTTTTTCATCTTCGAAAACAAAGTGATGACTGCCAATAATTACCTTCTTTTCTTCAATGGATGTAGAAATACCATGTGCAACAATATACTCTACTTTTGCATGCATTTCTTCATGCTCCAGGTCTTGCTCTTTCGCCGCTTCTACAACAGCATTAGCAATCGAGTGTGGAAAATGTTCTTCCAAACATGCTGCCGTGCGCAGGAGTTCGTCCTCGCTTTCGCCATTGAAAGAATAAACCTTTACTACCTTTGGCTTTGCTTCTGTTAAGGTTCCTGTTTTATCAAAAACAATCGTGTCTGCTTCTGCCACAGCTTCCAAGAACTTTCCGCCTTTGACGGTTACATTGTGCACACTCGCTTCACGAATTGCAGACAAAACAGAAATCGGCATTGCCAATTTTAATGCACAAGAAAAGTCTACCATCAATACCGAAACTGCTTTTACCGCATTTCTGGTAAACAAGTAAGTAAGACCGGATGCTCCCAACGTATATGGAACCAAACGATCCGCCAAATGAGAAGCTTTGCTCTCCATATTGGATTTCAACTTTTCAGATTCTTCAATCATCTTTACAATCTTATCAAAGCGACCGGAACCCTGTACCTCACGTACTGTTACAAGGATTTCACCTTCTTCTACAACAGTACCTGCATACACAGATGCATTCTCGCATTTATGCACACCTACAGACTCACCTGTCAAAGAAGCCTGATTTACCACCGCATCCCCGGAATCAACCACGCCGTCGAAAGGAATCACATTTCCCATGCGTATTACGACCTGATCTCCGGCTTTGATATCATTTGCAGAAACCAATACTTCCTGGTCTCCGGACTTCAACCAAACCTTGGAAACATGTAAAGACATGCTACGTGCCAAATCATCTACGGACTTCTTATGAGTCCACTCTTCTAAGATATCTCCTATGCCAAGCATAAACATAACGGAACCCGCAGTATCAAAGTCTCCACGAAGCATAGATACTCCGATTGCCACCGCATCCAATACCGGCACTTCTAATTTTCCTTGTAATAAAATCTTGGTTCCTTTCCAAATATAGGAAAAAGAACGCAATAAATTAAGACCTAAGCGAAGTGGCGCCGGGAATAAAAATCTTTTTCCATAATGACAAACCACCTTGGTCACCAATTTATCAAAATATTCTGCATTGCAGGCTCTTCCGGAATTCTGTAAATATACCTCCGGTACTTCCTGTTTTTCATAATCAAAGGCTTTTAAAATGGCGATCATTTCGTCTCGGTCACAGACAAACTGTACCACCGCATCACAGGTTCTTTCATAAACCTTAGAATTGGTTACATATTTTTGATTTGCTAAATAATACTGAAGACGATCCGCCTGTTCATATGTCATGCGGTTTTGCATGACATGAATACGCAATCGTCCTCGTATTTCATCTTTGATTATAAACTTCATACATTTTACTCTTCTTCTGCTACGTCTTCGTCAGAAACAACTTCTTCTGCTTTTGCACGTTCTTCGTTGATCTGCTTAGCAGCTTCATAGATATCTGTGCAGTTCTCCTGAATTACAGTTGTCTGTTTCATAACGCAATCTTTTGCACGAAGAACAGCAGCTGTTCCATGTGTATATGCGTTCTTTGCATCCTTGCTGGAAAGAATCTTAATACCAGCTGTTCCAAATAATACTCCACCTGCGAATAAACCTAATTTCTTGAAATCCATTGTATAATCTCCTTTGCTAAATATGTTTTTGGGAACGGCGGATAGGTTGATGTTGTCAGTAAGTTATTTGAAACTCCCATGCCATCACGTATTTCAACACATCCGTACTTATTTGGATACACCTGAACGATATACCCATTTTCTTCATTATATTCCATTTTTGTACAAAATCAAGTTTTTTCTTTATAAAATCTGTGTATTTTTTGTGCATATTAGACAAAACAAACTCAAATTTTCCCTTTATAACTTTAGCGAGATGAAACTAACCAAGGAGAACATCCAGGATCATCATGATGACAAATCCTATGGCAAAAGCGACCGTTCCACGATTGGAATGTTCTCCGGCACTCATTTCCGGAATCAATTCTTCCACAACCACATAAATCATAGCGCCGGCAGCAAAGCCCAGAAGTGCCGGCATCATCCATACAATTTTTCCGGCAGCTAAAATCATAATCAATGCCCCAATCGGCTCTACCACGCCGGACAACATCCCCTGCAAAAAAGCTTGTATCTTGCTTTCCCCCTCTGCATGCAAGGGCATAGAAATAATAGCGCCCTCCGGAAAGTTTTGAATTGCAATACCAAGAGCCAAGGCCAGGGCACTTGTCAAACTGATTTTTTCATTGCCTGTTAACCATCCGGCGTAAACAACACCTACCGCCATACCTTCCGGGATGTTATGTAGTGTCACCGCCAACACCAACATCGTCGTTTTCTTAAAAGAACTGTGTAGACCTTCTGCCTGCTCACTATATAAATGCAAATGCGGCACCACATCATCCAAAAACAAAAGGAAAAAGATACCAAACAAAAAGCCTACCGGCACTGCAAAAAATGCAGTGGTCCCCATAGTCTCCGTTTGTTCTATCCCGGGCAAAATCAAACTAAAAAAAGATGCAGAAACCATAATTCCCGCAGCAAATCCCTGCAACACTTTTTCCAATTGCATATGCATATTTTCTTTAAAAATAAATACCATGGCAGCTCCCAGAGCTGTCCCCAAAAAAGGAATCATGATTCCTTGTAAAATTTCCAGTTTTAACATAAACCAACCTCTCACAATCATCTAATATTACATTAGCACACTCTTCTATAAAACAAGAAAGAATGTCGCATGCGACATTCTCGCGCCAAGCGCGGTTGCATTTATGCAACATTTACACCTCGCGCGCGTGCGCTTCCATAGCGGAGCGCTTTTTTATATCATAGGAATGGAATTTCCTATGATATAAAAAGAAGGGCCGCCTCTATGAGGCGACCCAATTTCTTCTTTTCGTTACTGTGCCATTGGAACTGCTGACACGCTACGTACAGACTCCGTGGTAGTATAGCCACATGCTTCCAATCCACTTTGCAAAATCTGTTTCCATTTGGATGCAGAGAGCTGAATCACAGTATCATCTTCTAATTCAATACGATAATCCTCTTCTTTTTCCACATCACCGATGGTATAAGTCACACGATACATATTTTTGCGATTAATCGCACCAATTTCCTCTAACGTGTTGATCATACGATATACCGTAGCGGTACCAATATTCGGATCTAACTTTGTAGCCCGATAATAAATCTCCTTACAGCTGCTGCAATCCTCTTCCAAAATAATATCCAGAAGCATCAAGCGCTGCTTTGTAATACGCATTCCCTGTTCTTTTAATTTTTCAATGAGAATTTCTTTCTTTTGTTCCAAAAGTGACATCCCCTTTCTTATGCTTCGCTTACATATATGCGATTTGCCATGTCCTTTCCGATAGCGATTTGCGCACCCTGCAATAACACTAAAAGATTGCCTCGTTCTTCTTCCAATATGCGCAATTCTTTTCCTACCTGGAAACCTAAGTTATTTAAAAAATCCTGTAAATCACTTTTACAGACGATACGTACAATTTTTTTCTTTACGCCCTTTTGAACCAATGATAATGGCATTTCCTTACTCCATTTCTATACTACTCTTACGAAGTGATAAATTTTTTTCACTTCGGAGTTAGTATAGTCTAACTATCGTTAGATGTCAAGTACCATACGAAAAACTTTTTTCTCTTATCAATAAATATTCTCATATGCTAATACGTTGAATTCGCCACACTCAAATGGTATACTAAAGAAGACAATTATGAAAAAGCGAGGTGATACCATGGCAACAAATGAATCTGCAGAAAATTACTTGGAAACCATTTTGGTTTTAAGTCAAAGGCTTCCTGTTGTTCGTTCTGTTGACGTTGCGAATGAGTTAGGTTTTAAAAAATCTAGCGTAAGTATTGCAATGAAAAATCTTCGTGAAAAAAATCATATCACCGTTACCGATGCCGGTTACATCTATTTGACAGATACCGGAAAAGAAATCGCAGAAATGATTTATGAACGACATGAAACAATTTCTTCATGGCTGATTTCTTTAGGAGTTCCGGAAGAGATCGCGACAGAAGACGCCTGCCGTATGGAGCACGTCATCAGCCCGGAAAGTTTTCACGCCATCAAAGAATTTATCCAAAAATAAATAAAAAAGACGAAAGCGTTTGCTTCCGTCTTTTTTTGTTTAATTATTTATCATAACTACCTGATCTTCAATCATCTTTACGGTAACGTTCTTGCTGTTACCCGGAGAATTCCAAGGTGCTCCGTTTACTTCCACCTTTACACCATCAAACAAAGTACCATGAGCCACTACACTGGATTTGATTAGTTCACTCATCTTCTCTTTGTGTTCTTTGATTTTTTCTTTTAATTCATCTTTTTCTTTATTTTTTGCAAAGATGGATTGTTCTACCTTCAAATAAGTCTCATTGGTATTGCGCACCTCCGGCGGCAATTTCTCTTTGAAACCATTTAAAGCATTCATCAAAATCAAAAGTTCATGGCCAATCTGATTTAACTTGGATTCCATGTCTCTTTGTTCCTTCATCATGGATTCGCTGACTCCAACTTTCACATGGGTATGAACGCCTACTCGATTTCCGATGTTTTCTGCCATAATGCCACGTTCTGCAGTGGCTACTCCACCGGTGATGGAACCATGGTTCCCGGAAATCACAATTTGCCCATTGGCAAACAATTCACTGTTCAAGCTGTAGTTCGCTTTGATATCATTCCCAGCCGTCAATTTTCCGGACTCAATAAATTTCGTCTGGATATCACCCTTGGCTTTTAAGAATCCCATATTTCCGGCAGTAACGCCACATTTTACAACAATATTTCCACCGGCTGAAATCATGGCGGATTCTACAACGCCATCAATAACCACATCTTCGGTTACCTGAATCATGGCACCGGTACCCACATTGCCTTTCACATGAACGTTTCCATCAAAAATTACATTTCCGGTAGAAGTGGTTACTTCGTCCACTTCTAACATATTTGTAATTTCAATCTGGTTCTGTTTCTTTCTGTATCTACCGGAAACAGAAGCCACATAGGTACATTTATCCTCTTGCACCTGGAAGCCTTTTCCTGTCAAAACAGGAAGTTCTTTTCCTTTGGTTGCAATCAGTTTTTCACCGGTAACGGTGATACCGTCTGCTCCGGTTTCTGCCGGATGGTAAATCGCAATGGTAGCACCTTTTTCTACACGGTCAAAGAACTGCATGTTCTGATAATCTACAGATCCGTCTTCTAACAAGGTCGGAACCGGATTGGCTTTTTCTTCGTAGAAAAATTCATACCATCCATCTTTTCCGTTCTCTGCTTTTCTACCCTTCGCTACAACCACCTTACTGGTATCATAACTGCCTTCATGCAAAAGCTTTAGATTTTCACGAATAAAACCATGGGTCACTCCCGCTTCCTTCATGGCTCTGGCAAGCAAGGTACGATCCAAGGAACGTATCGCTCCCATGACTTCGACTTTCGCTTCCATACCATTTGGAGAAACACTGATAAAGTAATCTTCAAAAACAGAAGTCTCGTTGCCACCATTGATTACCAAATCCAGTGCCAACTTTTCTTCCAGTTCTTTTCGTTTCTTCGCCATGTCATTGTTCGTATACATCAACTTCGCATACTCAGAGACATTGATTCCGCGTTCCAATCCCAAACGGATTTCACGCATCTGCTTCCAATTATAATAAATGGAACTATACATGGACACCTGCACACGATGTTCCATGCCTAGGCGAATCTCACGCATTTCACGCCAACCACGCTTCACATCTGCATATTCTGCAACCGGCAAACCTTTTTCCAAGCCTTTTACAATCTGCATAATCGCAGCTCCGTGAAACTCCGGTGTGATATACGGTTCTATATCCAAATTGTGTGTCAAAGCATAACGAATAGGCTCCAACTGTTCTTCCGTGTAGCCTTGTTTCATGAAGCCAATCATATCGACTTTGTCTTTATACGATAAGCGTAGTTGTTTTAGTACCCCTGCGTCAAAACGAATATACGGAGATAAATTGATTCCATCCTGCAATCCCAAACGCATCTGGCGCATTCTGGGATAAGTCACCTCCGGCTTCGCATATACATCTACTCGAACACCAAAATGGAGGCCCAAACGGATTTCTTCCATTTGGAACCAGTCAAATTCTTTACTACGGTACTTATCCACCGGGAGACCTTCCTCCAGTCCCAAGCGAATCTGTTCCATCTGTAATGCAATGTAATCTTTGTCTCTGTATTTGCTAATATCTACGCCTTTTTCAGAGCCTTTTGCCAACTCTACAATTTGATCTGAGCTAAATCCCTCTTCTTGAAGTTCTCGAATATCTTCCGGTTTCATAAGCCTTCTCCCTGCTAACTAATTATGATTCCAGTATTTTATGATTCCAATATTTGTGACTCATCAAATACCGCCTGAATCTGTACCTGATTCTTTCGGAAACATTCCAATAATTTTGGATTAAACACTCCCAAATCTCCCTGTATAATCATCTGAAAGGCCTCTGCACGAGGAATTGCATTTTTATAAGGTCTTTCACTTACCAAGCTATCATACTCATCTGCCAAAGATACAATCTGCGCACAAAGAGGAATATCATCCCCCTTTAATCCATCCGGATAACCGGCACCATCATATCTCTCATGATGCGAACGACATACGTCATAGCAAATCTTTTCGTAAGCCTTATCTGCTTCCGATCCGCTGCCTAAAATCGAATGTAACTGATGCATCATTTCACTACCCTTTGTGGTATGAGAACGCATCACGTCCTTTTCCTCAGCCGTCAATTTTGCCGGTTTCAACAAAATGCTATCCGGTACTGCAATTTTTCCAATGTCATGCAAAGTGCTGGCATTGACATACTGGCTCACCAGTTCATCCGTCAAACCATATTCCGGATAATCCTTTTGCACCTGTTTTGCCAAAATTTCTGTAATATGTTTTACATGATGAATGTGCTCTCCATCATTTAAGTTACGACTTTCTACGATGGTGCCAAGAGATTCCATGATTTTTTCATTTACCTCTTTCAATTGGTCTGTACGACCTTCCAGTAAGGAGTATTGTTTTCGCACCGTCTCTGTCTGTTTCTTCACTTCCGCCTCTAAGGCTTCCTGTGTCTTTGAAATGGTCAGCAAATTCAAAACACGCTGTTTAAAAATCAGCGCATCAAAAGGTTTACGAATGTACTCCTTCGCACCTAAGGAAAAACATTTTCTTTCCATATCCACCGTCTGATTTGCTGTTACCACCACAACACACACACGCTCTGTAATTTTTCTTTGGGACAACATGGTTAGTAATTGAATTCCATCCATTTCCGGCATAGCTAAATCCAAAAGCACCATGCTGATTTCATTCATTCCCTTTAAAATAAGTTCTAATCCCGCCTTTGCTGAAGGGCTTTCTAACACTTCAAACTGAGGGCCCAGAGCGGCTTTCATTTCCTCTCTGTCTTTTTGTGCATCATCAATGATTAGAATTTTTTTACCCATAGTTACCTCTGCCTCTTCTGATTTTCAGACATAATTCTAATAAAATTATATATCTTGAAGAATTATTTGTCTATTCTGCTTATATAAAAATTTTTTCTGACAAATTCATACAACATATTTGCTATTCCGTCTCCGAATGTAAATACCCCTCAGAATCAATATAAGCGTCAATAGAAAGAGCACTGATGTTTTCCAGTGCCGCAATCGCCGGCGATCCTTCCAATGCCGTGGTATACGCAGAAGAGGAAGTTCCGGGAATCAATTGGTAGGTGGCACTTCCATCCTGTGAAACCACAACCTTTAACGCTGCCGTATCAAAGGAAGAATAGCTAAACAAGAAATTTCCCAAACTATAAAAAACCGGCACACCGTTTACATAGCTTGCACCCTGCAAAACATGAGGATGCGCCCCAATAATCAAATCCGCACCGGCTTCTGCATAGCGGGTCGCCAAGGAAATTTGGTAATCTTCCGGTGTGGTACTTCTTTCCACGCCCCAATGTACATAGACCGTCAAGAAATCACATTGCTCTTTGGCTTCTTCAATGGCTGCCAAAAGCTGCGTCGGATCATAGGTACCAAACACCCCGGGAGAGCTTGTTCCTGCAGCCCAACTGGTTTCCGGCCACACACGAGAAGCTGCTAAAAATCCAAATTTCATACCATTCTTTTCAATAATTTGCAGCGCCTTTGCACTCTCTGCATTTTCGCCTGCTCCTGCATACAAAATGCCGGCTGCATCTAAGGTATCACAGGTATCCAGCAATGCCTCTGTACCAAAATCCAAAATGTGATTGTTTGCCAAGGTCACGATATCAATTCCCATTTCCTGAAAAATCGAAACATAAGAAGGATCCGCTTCAAAGGTATATTCCTTATCTGCTGCTTCCCCTCTGGTGCTAAATGGAAATTCTTCATTAACCATGGTAATGTCTGCGTTTTGCATTTCTTCCACATAGGTGTCGGACAGCAATGCCGATAATCCACCGGAGTTATAATTGGAAATTACCGCATCTCCAATTAAAATATCCCCGGTAAAAAACAACGTAGTACTGTCTTCCTCCGGTTCTTCCGTTTCGGTTTCCACCTCTACTGTCTCCAAAATTTCGCTTTCCGTCTCCGGAAGCACAGCTTCTGTTTCCTGCACTACTGCAGGACTTTCATCCACTTGACTGTTTTGCGCCTTCACACTTCGGTACATGAAAACCCCCAATACTCCAAGTACCGCAAGGGAAGCCACATATAAAAATATACGAAGTACTTTATTCACAACACTTTCCCACCTTTTTCATTCTATGTATATAGTATAACCGACCATTACTTTTTTTGATTAGACATTTTCTGTATTTTTTCGTATACTTTGTTTCAGTTTATATAAAAAAGGAGATTTCCTTATGAACCCAAACTTAAAAATCCAGCGATTGGTACAGGCCGCCTTACTTTCCGCCTTTACTTGTATCGCTACTATGATTATAAAAATTCAAACCCCCACCATGGGGTATATTCATATGGGCGACGCTCTGGTTCTGATTTGTGGCTTTTATCTAAATGGCCTGACCGGTGCCTTGGCTGCCGGAGTCGGCTCCATGTTTTCCGATTTATTTTCCGGCTATATTCTCTATGTACCGGGCACATTTTTCATCAAAGCCGGTACTGCTTACATCGCCGGTTTTTTGTACCATAAATGGAAAAAAGAAGCACCTCTGGCGATTCCGGTTTTATTCGCCGGAATTCCCGCAGAACTTTTTATGATTGTCTTTTATTTTCTTTATGAAACAGGGCTCGTCTACTTATCCGGGTCCGGTACATCCGATACCGCACTGCTTGCTGCAGCCACTTCTGCTCTGGCCAGTGTACCCTTTAATATTGTACAAGGAATCTTCGGTGTGATTGTAGCGATTTTGCTTTCACCGATTTTGAGAAACATCAAACGAAATCAATAGAATTTTTGAAAAAACACCTTGAACCCAAAAAACCTTTCGGTCCCCCTAACCGAAAGGTTTTTAAATAACTCTTTGTTTCTTTTGCAACCCCCTTGCAAAAGAAATTCACGCTCCCATTTCCCCAATACATCTCTAGCAATCTGACATGTCCCAAAAGCAAAAAGATAAGCAAAAAAATGTCGACCTTTTTCTTGATTATTTCCTACATTTCGAACATCGTCGCTGATATAAATACTACCAGCAGATTGCTAAAATGTCAATTTTTTTCGTAAATTTTACCTATCTTTGTACATAATATACAAAATCACCCCAAACGGCCTTTAAAGTCGGAATAAGAGAAACTCCTTAGAACTTCGTAGTTTTCCTGTTCTTTTTTCAATACAATCGAAGGCAAGGGCATTCCGTTAAATGTGTTATTTTTTACCATAGAGTAAATTGCCATGTCTTGAAAAGTCAGACGATCTCCTACATGTAACGGTGTTTCAAAAGAGTAAGTACCGATGTAATCACCGGATAAACAGGTCGGTCCACCCAAACGATAGGTGTATGTTTTTTCCTCTGCCTCAAAACTATCTTTTAGTGGTGGACGATAGGGCATTTCCAAAACATCCGGCATATGGCATGCTGCACTGGTATCCAGAATTGCATTGTATCCACTGTTTTCTGTAATATCTAAAACGGTGGTATCCAATTCCCCGGCATTCAAAGCCACTGCTTCTCCCGGCTCCAAGTACACCTGCACGCCATAAGTATCCTGCACATGACAAATACAACGCTTCAAGCATTCCAAATCATAATCTTCTCTAGTGATATGATGTCCTCCGCCGAAATTTATCCATTTTAAGCCCGAAAAATATTTGCGGAACTTTTCCTCAAATACCACCAAAGTCTTCTCTAAATCGTCAGAATTCTGCTCACAGAGGGTGTGAAAGTGAAATCCATCCAAAAGAGCCAAAAGCTCCGGTGTCATTTCCCGTTCAAAGCTTTCCAAAGTCACACCCAGACGGCTTCCCTTTGCACAAGGATCATAAATTTCATGTCCTTCCTGGGTAGAGCATTCCGGATTTATTCGCAGTCCCATACTTTTTCCTTTTTCTTTGAAAAAAGTACCGAATTTTGCCAGCTGAGATACCGAATTAAACACCATATGATCTGCATATTTCACCAATTCCTCCACTTCATCTTCTCGATAAGCTGCGGAAAAAACATGGGTTTCCTTTCCCATTTCTTCTTTTCCAAGTCTGGCTTCATACAATCCGGAGGCTGCCGTACCACTGATATATTTTCCAATCAGGGAATACAGCGGAAAACAAGAAAAAGCCTTTTGTGCCAGCAAAATTTTGCACCCGGTCTCCTGCTCCACTTGATTTAATATCTTTAAATTATCTTCTAATTTTTCCACATCAATGATGTAACAAGGCGTATGTATTTCCTGTCTTTTCATGGTTTCCCCTTTTTCTTTTACGATTTTAAAATTCAGGATAATTCGAAAACTGCTCGTGCAGCAAGATGCTACACGAGCAATTCTATAAACACGTAATTAGTCTACTAAATCCGGGTTGAAGCTTTCCTGCCATGGAAGTCCCCATTTGTTTAATGCCTCCATAAATGGATCCGGATCAAATTCTTCAATGTTGTGTACACCAGGCATATTCCATGTGCCGGTAAGTACCATCATCGCTCCGATCATTGCCGGTACACCTGTGGTGTAAGCAACAGCCTGGCTTCCTACTTCTTTGTAGCATTCCTGATGGTCACATACGTTATACAAGTAGTAAGTCTTTTCTTTTCCGTCTTTCTTTCCACGGAAAATACATCCGATATTTGTCTTTCCGACAGTTCTTGGTCCGAGAGATGCAGGATCCGGCAATACAGCCTTTAAGAACTGAAGTGGAATTATTTCTTTTCCTTCAAACATAATTGGCTCAATGCTGGTCATTCCAACATCTTCCAAGCAACGCAAATGATCTAAGTAGCTCTGTCCAAAGGTCATGAAGAAACGAATCCGTTTGATCCCCGGCATATTGAGTGCCAAGCTTTCGATTTCCTCATGGTGAAGCAAGTACATATCTTTTTCCCCAACCTCCGGGAAATTGTAAACGCGCTTGATTTCCATTGGCTCTGTCTCTACCCATGCACCGTTTTCCCAGTAGCTTCCTTTTGCAGAAACTTCACGGATATTGATTTCCGGGTTGAAGTTGGTTGCAAATGGATACCCATGATCGCCGGCATTGCAATCCAAAATATCAATGTAGTTGATTTCATCGAACTCATGCTTCAACGCATAAGCAGAATAGACTCCGGTAACACCCGGATCGAATCCACTACCAAGTACTGCAGTCAATCCTGCCTTTTCAAATTTTTCTCTGTAAGCCCACTGCCAGCTATATTCAAAATGAGCAGTATCTTCCGGCTCATAGTTTGCTGTATCTACATAGCTAACACCGGCTGCAAGACAAGCATCCATAATATGCAAATCCTGATATGGCAATGCCAAGTTGAGAACGACACCCGGATTGTATTCTTTGATCAAAGCAGTCAAAGCTTCCACATCATCCGCATCAATCTGAGCAGTTGTAATCTTTGTCTTGGTAGTACCTTCTAATTTTTCTTTTAACGCATCGCACTTTGATTTTGTACGGCTTGCAATCATAATCTCTTCAAATACATCGCTGTTCTGACAGCATTTGTGAATTGCTACGCTAGCAACTCCTCCACATCCAATAATAAGGGCTCTTCCCATGTTATTCGTTCTCCTTTCCTTCTAAAGCACATAATAATTCACGTACCACTTTGCACGCCACAGCTGTGGATGCACCTGTCGGGTCCAAAAGCGGTGCAAGTTCATTTACATCACAACCAACAATTTGCTGGCCTGCACATACGGTTCGCATGGCATTTAATAATTCGATAAAAGTCACGCCTCCGGCTTCCGGCGTACCGGTTCCGGGGAAAACAGATGGATCCAGCACATCCAAATCAATGGTAAAGTATATCGGTTTTCCACGTAAACTTTCCATGACCTGCTGTAATCCACCAAAATTGAATTTCTGCAAGTGGGTATGCCCCTCTGCAGCCCAGTAGAATTCCGGTCTATCACCACTACGAATTCCAAACTGAAAAATTTTTCCGTCTCCTACCAAGTCATAGCAACGGCGAATCACCGCTGCATGGCTCAAAGAAACGCCTAAGTACTCATCACGCAAATCCGTATGAGCGTCAAAATGTACGATATGCAAATCCGGATATTTTTCAAATACTGCTCGGACAGCACCCAAAGTCACCAAATGTTCTCCGCCAATCATGAAAGGCAACTTGCCATCCTCTAAAATGATTCTGGTTCGTTCCTCAATCTGGCGAAGCGCTTCTTCTGTATTTCCAAAAGGAAGCTCCAAATCTCCACTGTCAAAAATCGCATAATCCGTCAAATCTCGGTCCTGGTAAGGACTATAGGTTTCCAAGCCAAAACTTTCGCTTCGAATGGCTTTGGAAGCAAAGCGAGTCCCCGGTCGATAGCTGGTAGTAGAATCAAAAGGTGCACCAAATAAAACGATATTGGAATCTTCATAAGATGCTTCACATCCGATAAAGGTTTCTACATTTCTATTCAACATCCTGCAACATCTCCTCTAAGTAGGCCGGCAAATAAAAAGCTCCTTGATGAAGTCTTGTGGTGTAATACTTGGTCTTTAATCCAAGCACACTCCAGCTTGCTGCATCAAAGTCATCCACCGGATGATATTTTTTGCTGGCAAATCCAAACAACCAATAACCTGCTGCATAAGTCGGTATATGGGCCTGGTAAACGCGGCTGATTGGGAAGGTGCTAACAATACGTTTGTGACTACGTTTGCAAGCTCTGGCGTCCTCATCATAGAAAGGACTTCCCTGCTGGTTGACCATAATTCCGTCTTCCTTTAACGCCTTGAAGCAGTTTCCATAGAATTCCTTGGTGAAAAGACTTTCCATGGGACCGTAAGGGTCATTGGAATCCACAATAATCAAATCATATTTATTTTCACACTTACGTAAAAATTTCAATCCATTTTCATAATGAATATGCACGCGTTTGTCATCCAAACGGCAGGCATTCTGTGGCAAAAATTGACGACAAACTTCCACAACCAGTGGGTCCATTTCTACCAAATCAATATGCTCCACCCGATCATAACGAGTCAATTCCCGTACCACACCACCATCACCGGCACCAATGACCAGGATATCCTTGGCAGTCTTGTGCACTGCCATTGGCACATGGGTAATCATTTCGTCGTAAATGAACTCATCACGTTCCGTCAACATAATGTGTCCATCCAAAGACAAAATACGACCAAATTCTTTACTTTCAAAGACATCTATTCGTTGTACCTCAGATTGTTGAGAAAAAATCTGTCTTTCCACACGCAAAGACAATTTCACATTTTGTGTCTGAAGCTCTGAAAACCATAAATCCATGGACGTTTCTCCTCTATTTAATCACATTCAAATTTTCAATGGTGGGATCTTCCGGTCCCGTCATGCTACAACCTTTTTCTTTTGCATAGGCAATGTAATCCAGCACATCTCTTGTAACACGCTCTCCCGGTGCCAAAATCGGAATGCCGGGTGGATAGCACATTACAAATTCGCTACTGATTCTTCCCAAAGCTTGTTCTCTAGGAAGACTCTCTTTTTCCGCATAAAACGCTCCCTGTGGAGAAATCACCACATCCGGAGCAATATATTCCTGACTCAGCATGCCCGCTTTTGACTTGCTGAAATTACGTCTGATTTCTGCAAGCGCACTTACCAAACGCTCTACTTCGTGAATACGATCTCCAATAGAAAGATAAGCAAGGACATTGCCCAAATCTCCAAATTCAATCTGAATATCATATTCGTCTCTCAATAAGTCATATACTTCAATACCTGCAAGACCAATGTCTAAGGTATGTACGGACAACTTGGTCGGATCGAAGTCGTAAACAGCGCTGCCATCTACCAACTCTTTTCCGAACGCATAATAGCCACCGATTTCATTGATTTCGTTTCTGGCGTATTCCGCCAAAAACTTCACCTGTTCAAAAACCTCTTTTCCATGCAACGCCAAATTACGTCTGGAAATATCCAAACTACTCATAAGTAAATAGCTGGCTGAAGTGGTCTGCGTCAGGTTAATAATCTGTCTTACGTATCCTGCATGTACGTTTTTTCCGGTTAAAAGGAAACTACTCTGGGTCAAGCTACCGCCACTCTTATGCATGCTGACAGAGGCCATATCTGCACCTGCCTGCATCGCGGAAACCGGCAATCCCTTTCCAAAGTAAAAATGAGTACCATGGGCTTCATCTGCAAGGACCATCATGCCCTTTGCATGTGCCGCTTTTACAATGCCCTGCAAATCACTGCAGACACCGTAATATGTCGGGTTGTTTACAAGAACTGCCACTGCATCCGGGTTTGCTTCAATGGCCGCTTCCACTTCGCTAAGCTTCATACCTAGAGAAATACCTAAGCGCTGGTTCACTTCCGGATTGACATAAACCGGAATCGCACCATTCAAAACCAATGCATTGATGACACTTCGATGTACGTTTCTGGGAAGAATGATTTTCTCCCCTCTTTTACAGGCTGTCAACACCATGCTCTGCACTGCGCTGGTGGTTCCGCCTACCATAAAGAATGCATTTTCTGCACCAAAGGCTGCTGCCGCAATTTCCTCTGCCTCACGAATGACAGAAACCGGATGGCACAAATTGTCCAAAGGCTTCATACTATTGACGTCAATGCTGACACATTGCTCACCCAAAAAGTCTGTGAGTTCTTTATTTCCTCTTCCTCTTTTATGTCCAGGCACATCAAAAGGTACCACTCTTGCCTGTCTGAATTCTTCCAATGCCTCGTAGATTGGGGCCCGTTCCTGATTCAATTCTCCCATGATAACTCCTTAATAAAAAAACGCAGGTACGTGTTTTCACATACCTGCGTATTCAACAAGTTTTCAGACAGAGTCTATATAGTAAACACTTACTTTTACTACTCTACATTGACCGTTTCACAAGGGCGTGTTCAAACACATAACCAACTTATAAAATTTGAGCTTTTAACTCAATCAACGCGGAAAGACTCCGGCTAGCAAATTATAGCATCCACTATAGGAATCGTCAACCGTATATTTAAAATTCGAATTGAATCTGAGGGGCGCTGAGCTTGTCCTCAAAAGCACGTAAATAAGTAAACAATTTTTGTTGATCGCAAACAATGCTATGTTCCTTACAATACTGCTTAATCATCCCCAGCAATTCCTTTTCCTCCGGCACGTGAATTTCATTGATTTCACCATACTGTTCCATAAAATCTTCCAACATACCGGGAAATTGTTCCGTTAACTTCTTGTAAAAATGCTGTCTACTTCCCTTTCGCAAAGTCACGCCTAAAAAGGAATAAAGAATTCCGTCCACCTTTGCTTCTCCGCAAAGGTCCAACAGTCCCTGCACATTTTCTACAGAGTCATTAATCCCCGGAATCAATGGTGCCATATGTACATATGTGGAAATACCCTCTGCCTTCAGCTTCTTTAACACTTCCACACGTCTGGAAGTAGCAGGGCAACCGGGTTCCAGCTTCGCCGCCAGCGCATCCTCCCTTGCCGTCAAAGAAACAATCACATTCACCTTTGCCTTGGTATGAATTGCCTGAAGCAAGTCCAAATCTCTGAGAATCAAATCCGACTTCGTCTCAATGGTCACCCCATAACCATAATAATGAATCAGTTCCAAAGCACTTCTCATCAGCTGTTCTGATTTCTCAATCTCCTGATAAGGATCACTCATGGAACCAATGCCAATCATACACCGCCGTCTCTTGCTTCGCAAAGATTTCTCCAGCAACTGTGCCATGTTTTTCTTGATTTCCACATCTTCAAAGTCATACTCATAACGATAACAATCACTTCTGGAATCACAATAAATACAACCCTGGGTACAACCTCTGTACACATTCATTCCATTTTGGGGAGTTAGTATCGATTTAGCCTCTTTTTCATGCATGTAAAAACCTCTCCTATGTTGTTTTTCCCCTTAGATTTATTTTAATAATATGGCTTTTAAATGTCAAAGTTAGAAATGCTTTTTTCACGTAAGGTATGTGAGTGTACGTCAGAAATACTTTTTTCACTAGTCGCTAACGCTAAATCGTTCAAAAAGTATTTCTGACGTATCAATTTATGTTATTGCAGCAAAATGTCAGACATAAAAATCACTGCATTCTTGATAAAATATCAAGATTCATTTCATCATATGCGTTCCAATATTCTTCCTTAATCTTAAATCCTGCATATATACACGCCTTATGTAACAATTTCACAACATCTGCCGTTGCATAACCAGTCAATTTCTTAACCTTATCTTCTGTTATTGATACTATTTGATGCGCTGCAATATTACGCACATTTGCTTCTATATCTCTTAATGCAGAAACAGTATTTACTAAATCAATATTTGTATTTGCCAATTCGCGAATTACATCTATTAACTGTGAAGAATACACCGGTTTTCCAATATAATCTTTCTTCCTAGCGTCTAATATTCTCTTAACTTCTGTCCCCCTCAGCTTTGTTTCATCCCATTTCATACCTTTGTCTACGAAGGAATACGTTAAATCCTCAAGATTTACATTACACTCATGTTGTAGTATAAAAACAAATAAATCTAATATAATAGGCGATATTGCCCGTATAAAGTCTCCATATTCCCCTCGTCTTCTTTTTATTTCTAAAGATAAAATATACTCAAAATACTTTTGCGTATCGGTAGATTTAACAGGAAACCCTTTTATATCATACTTTTTTACCAAAGGGTTCATTTTGCTAAAATTTAATTGCATTCTACTATAGGCAGCTTCCAATACCTCCAAATAATTCTCTGTCGTACTCAAAGGCAAATTCTTTGTTGCTGTTATAGCCGCATTATAATCATATTCCGTAATTAATTTTTTTATAACTTCTTCTTGTTTAATCACCGACAACGATGGACAGGTTACTTCAACACAACGATTTTCAAACTTCTCCGTATTATCATCATTCAATTCCCACAACAGTTCCACATCATACCCATTATGATTATGCTCATTCATTTTTTTCATCGGTGTTATAACTTGTACCATCTGTAACGGATACTCTCCTAATGTTGCAAGTACAAGTAACCCACTCTTCATTGCAGGTGTACCAGATGAAACATTTATTAATAGACAATCATCTGCACTTATCTCATTTCTAATACTACCTATAATTTCTTTAAAATCTCTGTAAAAGAAATCAAATTCTTGCACATTTTTCAATTCTTCTCTTTCGATAATATGATATGCCATTTTTCTTTCTTGCATTTCTGCCAGTTTTTCCAAGCAATAAATATATCTATTATCTTCCTCATGATTCTTTAAGATTTCATTAGACATATATAAATACACTTCATCAGGCTTATATACCCTCGAAATATGCAATAATGAACCATCCCTATAATTGTTCATCGAAATTGGATCCGTTCCACCTACCGGTGAAAATAAAATAGTTTTTCCCATCACATGCTCCTAAATAATTATAATATCTTCCTGCTCTTCTAAATAATCGATTCCCCATTTATGAACTAAATTTTTTCCAGAAATCCGATATACACGAATGCTGTCTTCCATTGTACAAAAACTGGGAATTTTCCTTAGCATTTCATCAAACTTTTTTTCTGTTATGCTCACTTCAAATGCTGACTTTTGCACACGATTCCCATAGCCAGAAAGAAATCTTGCAAACTTAGTCCTCTTCGTATTTTCTACAATGTCATATATTACTAATGCGTATACCTTATTCCGCCTATTATCAGATATTTCTCCAAAAAAATAATCTTCTCTATCCATAACAATCACCTAATTCTAATTGGACTATACTTCGTATAATCTGCTGTTTCTATTGCTTCCCTCAAACTTTCAATTTGTAATGATATAGCTCTACGAAAAGTAACTTGATAATCTATATAAGACAAGTATTTTGTTTTTGTATTTAATTTAATTTCCAACTTTGAAATATATTTTTTCATACATTCCTTCGTCAAAAAGCACCCCGGTTCATCCATATTAAGAATAAAATCTTCCTTATTTACCTCATGTCCGTTTATCATGCTCATTACCAATGAATCGATTAAGACGGCTCTCCATTCCTCTATCAAATCGCTAGCCAATGTAGGATGCTTCTCTGCATCCTTATGAACAAATCCAAAATAAGGATTTAATCCTTGCATTTCCAATTCCGCATAAATTTCGTTCATCAAAATTGAGTAACCCAAACTAATCATAGAATTAAACTCATCCATCGGAGGTCTTCGACTCCTACCCTTAAACTTAAAATCTTGATCTATACACATAGACAATCCTTCAAAATAGGCTCTTGCCGCTATTCCCTCATATCCCATTAATTCTGCGATGGAATCCACCATTTCTAATTTCTTTCTACTATTTTGCATATTGCTTACAAACGCATCTACATCTTTTTCATCATTGCGCGCATACCTTTTCAATACCACTATCTGGTTATAAATCTTGCAATCGATAATCCGTCTTGCCAAACCTAGTGAAAAATCTGTTTCATATAAGGAATCCTGCTTTCTTTGCAACTCTGTGTGAATATGCCCCGTGGACATCAAACGTCCAAAATATCTTCCCCCTTTTGAATAAAAAGATACCGGGATTCCCTTTTCCATACATGTTTCCATGCATGCCGTGCTCAGTTGTGCTTTTGCCAATATGGATATACCTTCCACCGTTTCAATTGGAATCGTTCGCAATAAACCATCTTTGTATTTAATTGTCAAGCGATTATTTTCCACTCCCACAACTGCACCGTTTTCAGCCACATATATTAGGCTCATTTTTACATCCCCTTTCTCAGTTCTTGCAAAATCACTTTCCAAAACCGCCAAAACTATTTTAATTGTATTATGCGTTCAAATCCGTCTCCTTTCGGAGTATCTCTATCAATTCCTTTCTGGCTTGTGTTGGTATCATTATCGTACTAACAGTTTCCGTCTCCTTTCGGAGTATCTCTATCAATTCCACCGAAACCGCAACTTTACCTTTTGCAAACCTTGTTTCCGTCTCCTTTCGGAGTATCTCTATCAATTCGTCAGTGGCAATGGGCAGGCGAATGCCATGAATCTGTTTCCGTCTCCTTTCGGAGTATCTCTATCAATTCTGTAACTGTAAACAATGCAACTATTGAAACTAGTTTCCGTCTCCTTTCGGAGTATCTCTATCAATTCGTTTATTATTATATAATGACCGTTTTTTTAAAGGTTTCCGTCTCCTTTCGGAGTATCTCTATCAATTCTGTCAGTAAACTTTGGTAACAGTTTCATAGTTACCGTTTCCGTCTCCTTTCGGAGTATCTATATCAATTCGTGCAAACGTGTTTTCGGTTAATTCGAAAAAAACGTTTCCGTCTCCTTTCGGAGTATCTATATCAATTTCCAAGAATCAGGTGTCGAATGGAAAGAATTTTTAAAGTTTCCGTCTCCTTTCGGAGTATCTATATCAATTAATAGTTCCATTATATTTAATGGGTGTACCAAAGTTTCCGTCTCCTTTCGGAGTATCTATATCAATTCCTGTCCCTGGGAGGCCTAGGTATTTCTAGCCCCCAAACTATTTTTTCGGGGCAAAACAATAAACTCATCATTTTACTGTACACAATCGAATTTATTTCTTCGTCAAGCCCCAAAGCATAAGCCTCGGGGCAAAACAACAATCTTTTTTCTAAGAAATAACATTCCATTGACACTCCCCCATATGGTAAAGACTTCCATTATATTTCGTCATCTTTAGAATATGCGGCGAAACATTTTGTTTCTTATCCAAGTAATGTTTATGCATCTTTGGCACTTTTGTTAGCTCAAAAATTCTTACTATCGCATCTAATCCATCCTTTTCTCCTAGTAAGGGATATACATCCGTCTTAGACACAAATCCCGTTCCTCCGCCCAAATAAACCGTATTATCCGCGCTAGGAGATATACCATGAAATTTTGTTTTAAAAACAGAATCATAGATATGACTGAATTCTTGAATAGCAATCTCAATTTCATCTATTGTATATGGGCATATCGTTTCATCTATTGTGATACTGAACCGAATTTCTTTACCTGGTTTAATACATTCTCTTAATACATTTAAGTTCTTTTCCTCTCCATCAACATGATATTCTAGACGTTGACAAAGAATCATATCACCTATATCTATTGGAGCAGAATCGCTTACAATCAAACCAGAAAGTATGTCGTTCACAGCATCCATTTTTTTCTCTGAACGATTTAATTTACAAAATGCTTCCGCCTCCATTTGTTTCTGCTCTTGTCTCAAAAAGGAATTTCTATTCACACGATTGCTATTTCCATATAATTGGCTATTTATTTTTTCTTTGAATGAATTAAACTTCTTTTCATTTTGCTTCATTTCATAAGATAAAAAAATCGTGCGCAGCATCCCCTTTATAGAGCTTCCCGGAACAAATGGTAAGCCATACGCATCCCTCATAAACTCAACAACATCAATAGATGTACCTCTGTCTAAAGATGAGTCTGCATATTTCATACGGTAATTCACACATTTATTACTTAATTCTTGTGATACCTTATTTTGCTTTAGCCAATCGCCTAAACCATTGGCTTTTCTTTGTAAGTAGTATTCTTCAAAAGATTTCTTTTGTATCGCATTTAATGCTAATGTATATAATTTTGCAACATCCATAACAATAATATCTTTATTTGTAAGAATATATTCTTTTTTTGACAAGGTCTTCCCAGAACCAATAAATACCGGTCCTACCGTCTTTAATGCAATTTGATACTCTTTTAAATAGTCATGCATCACAATACCCCCATAAAAAATGGTTTTGCGTATTTATATACCGGATGGTTCCCACCTGAAGAAACATCATATATATCTCCTTCAAATTTCGAAGCAAACGTCGAACCAGATGAAAACAAGAAAATATCCTTTTTTCTCATCATGGACGAAGCATACCGAGTAGAATCTATAAATCCACTTCGTTTTTCAATACTATAGGTTGACGATTCCATTACAGCTTCTAACTCATCTTCTTTCGGTAAACATACCGATAACGAAACATACTTCTCTGCCTCATTTACCAAACTATCTTGAAATTCCTTCGGCATTTTTCCATTGTATATTTCAAACCGCCCATAACCCGAAGATTTTTTTCCACCTATTCCGGTAAACGATAATTTTTCCAGTAACTCATAAAACAAATCAGCATCCTCATCATTTTCATATCCATATACCAAATACAAACCGGCACCTTCAGAAAAGGAAAAAGAACTTACCCGATAAGGAAGAGTTTCTTCCAAACCACGAACTGCTGCATATGTCCTCATAGAAAAATCCCCTATGTTTTTTTCCAATTGTTCTTGAATACTTAGGTCTAAATTTCCGGAAGCATATTGTTGCCACTGAGAAAGTGCTACATAATTCAACTTCTTATATTTTTTCTTTTGTGCGGAATCCTGTTCTTTTCCTACTATTTGAATATATGGTTTCGGCAAAAGATATTCTTCACCTACATATGGAAAAGCATCAGAAAATAATAAATTTCCTTTTCTTGTTTGATCTACAAACTTATTTAACAGCTCCTCATTACTGTTTTTTAATGCCTCCACACAAAGTGCTGAAAACAAGGTATCTGCACAAAAACGGATATTACAGTTTTCTAACATACGATTTCCAAAATGTACCCCATAAGGAAATCGAAGTTTATATATTCCATAATTCATCTTTATTCTCCAAATACTTAGAATTCGTTTAACATCATATTACACCGTTCCATAATGTCATCTTCTACATTTCCTACGACAACATCTGCATACAAATCAGAAAATCTCACTTTTCCGTATCCTCTAGATCCATTTCCTCCTAAATAATCATATTGAAGTAATTTCAGCCCTTCACAAAAAGTTTGCATATCTTCAAATATTTCCTCTTCTACTTCTGCTTCATACATAATATCTAATGCAAACAAAGAACCTCGTACTGCACGTTCAATTTGTCTAGGATTTGCAACTGCTGTCTTACGATTAATCGTATTTTCAAACTTTACTTCCGTCATACTTTGAAGACCTAGCTTTCGCAATTCTTCTTCGTTATCTAGCACCATGTCAGTAAAAAGCAACCGACTTCTTTTTACATTTCCTTTTTTTGCTGTTCCAAACAATCTTGCAATTCTATCACAATCATCGTTCGGTTCCACTAACATTTCATTGAACTCTTTTGATAAAAGAGTTCTCATCTTTCCTTTTATTGAACTACCCGGAATCATTGGTAAATTTGTTCTTACATCCCTCACAATAGGTGCATCCACAGCTCCAATCGCTGCGAAAGCCGTAGAACCTCCAATATGCATGCCGGTTACCACTTCTAAAGTACCTGTTATCTGAATTTTTCCATACATAATCGAATCCCCCTAATCTCTACCATCATAAAATTTATGAAAGGCAATCAACGCTTCCATGTAATGATTAAATAAAATATAATTTGCTTTACTTCCGTTTATTTCTTTCAGCGCTTCTAGTATTTTAGCCTCTGTAATAAAATCTTTTACTTTAGGCTCTCTTCCGCAATCATAAATAATTCTCATTCTTAAATAAGAAATACGTCCATTCAATTCGTCTGTCAAACTATCATCCTGCAAAACTAATACATTATTATAAATATCTGCAGTCATGGAAAGTATATTTCTGATTTTTGATGTAGAAACCATCTCTACTTTTCTTCCCCGTTGATCTGTCTTATTCGACAGCTTCAGAATTACCTTCTCAGCATCATCAACATATGTTTGTTCACTTATAAATTTCATTCGTGTTCCTCCCCTCGATTCAAATATACATATAATGTAATTGCAGTTTTTAATTGTCTTCTGTCCTTTTCATTCTTTATCCACTGAGCCATTTTACTTGAAAAAGCTTCAAAAGATTCCATTAAGTCCTGATTCATTTTATCTTCAGGTTCTAATCTGGCTAAAACATATATAAATCTCGCAAAATTTATACGCTCCTTTTGATTCCGGATTAATTCCAACAATCTGTACAGTAGCGCATTTCCATGTATGTTCTCACTCTTTTTCATATAGAATTGAATCAATTGATATTTTTCTTTTATTACCTCATCAACGAATTCATCCCAATGATACGTTCCATCACTAATAAACTTATCATTATCGCTACCTTTATGCTTTTCTCCATCTTCCAACAATGTAACAGAATCTTTTCCGTCATTATCTTTCGATGCATCTACCTGGTTTTCTACCTCTATTGCACTTGCACTGATTGGATAACTATTTTCATATATTCCAATACCTGCTGAAATATGTAATGTATCCTCTGTATACTTTTTCAACGCATTTCTTAAATCCACAGAGAATTCAATCACCTCATTCCAAGCCCCCACAACAAAGATGTCATCTCCACCTGAGTATACAATGGTAATATTTCTTTTCTCCGGTTTTCTTCCATCCAATGTATATTCAGGATTTTCTAATATCTTATTGATATGCAGTTTAAAAAACAAAGATAATTGTCTAGATAACGTAGCTGTTCTGGATATAGTGACATACCGATTTTGATTCTCTTTATTTGTAAAACCAGAAACAAAGGCTTGTCCTAAATTGTCCACATCCGCTCTCAAAATTCCTATTCGATTAATTCCCTGCGCACTTTCTGCAAATTCCTCAAAAGAAGACTTAGTCGTATAATTTCCTACCCAAATTTTTGTAGCAACTTGTTGTCCTGTATAAGATTTATTCTTACTATATACACGTACAAACTTCTCATCATTTTTCATTCTATTTGTCAAGCTTTCTTTTGTATCCCAAATCAAGCTATAATTTCCAGGCAAAGGAAGTTTGTCTTTTGTTTCTCCTACGCACACCGTGAAAAAATCAGAATACAAGACATTTGCAGACATCTTTTCTATAGCTGCACACAAAGGACAAAGACCATTTTCATCTATTTTTGCTACACGTTTACATACACCACATTCTTTGGAATAATCATCTTCCGTAGAATTATTTAATATTCGTAACATTTGCGGAGTATAACGATGTAGTTTTTTATAAGAAAGACTTCTTGATAAGCTTCGAAAGATTTCTTCATAACTTCCATTAGGTATATTTTTTAATTCATTAGCAGAACACTCCGTATATCCTCCCGCCACGAATAATTCCACCTGAAATTTATCTAATAACCATTCATTTGTCTTTTCGATATATTCATCAATTCTTTTTTTACATTCATCGGTATTAGACAAAAGCAAATAACAATGCCCACCACCGGAATACAACAAATTACATCTGGATAAACCTAATTTTTCCAAGAGTTCATCTATCATATGTTCCATCATAATTTCCAAATAAAAGGATCGCGCTCTTAAATTACGCAACGCATTCTTCGTTTGGATGGTATAGATAAATTTTTGAATTCCAGAAAAATCTATAGATGCTATCAAAAAATTCTTTTCGTCATAATAGGTCTCTGAGTTTTGAAACAAAACATCTTTATAATTATTTATTTGCTGTTCTTCTAGTTTTTGCATCATAGTGCACGCAAAAGCTGCTGTAATCTTCACGTGATCATATAACGAAATATCCGGAACCTCTGCATTCGATGTAGAAGAAGGTACATAAGAAAGATTTGCCTCTAATATTTCTAGCAAGGAATTCACATAATTAGAAGACAATTCTATTCCCCGTAAATTTTCCTCTATATTTCGCATAATTGAAGTGTATTGCTCTTTTGCAAATAGCTTCTTTTCATCTACCGGATAATTAATCGCATTCTCCACATTAAACTTATAGGGATCATAATACGTATTCCCACGATTTCCATTTAACAAATTAAATACCGGTTGTAATGGAACATGGATTTCAAAACCTTTTTCATCCTCCATTTTATTTCTTCGATCCACGGAGGAGGCAATATTATCTGCCATATAAACTATATAAGCTACAGAATCATCCTCTATCTTAGCTCCTTTTAATGCACCTGCATGATGATACCGAATTGAATCTAATATATTCGTATTATTCAAACTAGTCTTTTCTTTTAAAAACTCATATCCACTTTGACTATGTGTCTTTTTTTCTTTTTCTTCTCGATAAATAACTTTTCCTATATCATGCAACAATGCGCCAATTGTTAGTTCCAAATATTTATCTTGCATTTTTTTCCTCCCGTAATTCTAGTGCACCCATACCCATTGCCGTTTTTATGCCAACTCCCGAATATTCTCCAAATTGAAATAACATTCTAGCGTATCTAGCCATTGTTTCCGTTCCATTAATATGAATCGTCAAGTCTCCTATATAACCCGGAATCATACGGCCTTCCATCGGAAACGTCGCAGTTTTTAATCGATACCGAGTTATCATAGACTCATCAACTAATTCCTCCAATGCATCCGCATCTATCATGTTTTCATTGCCAGCGACAGCACTATAACGCATCATCAAATTCTGATAAATCAATCTCAGATCAGGTACTACATTATATCTCCCTCTTTGTTTAAAAGAAGTAACTGACTTCAGTGAAATAGAAAGATTTCTATCGGCTTTTTTTTTATAAAAATCAGCCAATAATGCTTCATATGAATAATTCTTCTCTTCTTTAGATATAATCTGAACTTCTGTATTCCCATGTTTTAAATAAAAGGATTGAAAACTTTGACTCTTAAGAGTTTGAATAATATTTTGATATGCATCCTTGTCTAAAGTATTAATGTACCAATACACTTTATCTTGTTCTTTACACAAGTACTGACTATAAGGATGCATCTGTTGATTATGCAGAAACTCCGCATATCCAGATTCTATCTTTTCGAACAAAACTCCTTGAAAACTAGAAGCTTTTTTATATGAAATGTCTTCCCCCACGATTTCCATTTTTAAACTAGCTAACATCTTTCTCTCCCAACACCTATGTATTAAACACAAATCCTTTTTTAGTTTATCACACGAAATTATTTTTTTCTATTTCAACCCACTAAAACAATTATAAAAAGAATCCGCCAAAAATGCCTTTCACATGGGGTATATAACTATACGTCAGAAAAACTTTTTTCACAAGTCGCTGACGCAAATCGTTCAAAAAGTATTTCTGACGTATGAATTTACACTATGACCATCAAAAATTCTATCAAATTTTTGTATCATTGAAATTCCACCACCAAGGTGTAGTCCTTATCCACGGCCTTCACCACCGGTTCATAAATCGCTGTCACCATTTCAATGGCTATATCATCTGCTGCTTGTCCATTGGCGGAGGTATCCAATTCAGCCTCTAACCTGTCTTGTAATTCTTTTTCAATTTCAACAAAATCATCTACAGGAAGCACTAAATCTCCAAAAGAAAGAATCCCATTCTCTGTATCTTCTAAACTTATTTTATCTGGGTCAACCACAATCGCATCCAAATACGGATGTTCAATTTTTATTGTAAGTATATTCTCATCCGAATTATCTATAATGTTCTCTTCTGTCAAAGAATCCAAATCTACAACAAACTGCCCTTTTGCTTTGTATGTAATATTCTGGCTTTGAGATAAGGCATTCCATTTAAGCAATCTGGATTTTTTTATGGTAAAGCTAACTTCTGCCTCTTGTTCAAAAACAACCAATTTTCTAGTTTCTTGCGGTTGTGATAGGATTACTTCCGAAAAAGTCACTTCTGCCCCACTATTTAAAAGCACAATCGTATTTGCATCTATACTTTCTACCCCATCTTCATATGTTACATTCTCTTTCGAAAGATTTTTACCATAATATACAGATACAATACATCCCGCAATCAATAGAAAATATATAATACCGTAACAAAAAAAATGCTTATTTTTCATCGATTCGATCCTCTTTTCTATGCTCTCTTTCAATCAGTTTACTTGCAGCGCCTTGAACTGTATCCATAGTCAAGCCAACTAATTGAGCCGTGCCCCAAACCAAAAGAATAAAAATAAATAATGGAGCAAGAAAAACTGTAATAAGCAATACAGCCACTGCATTCATACATTTTTTAATAAGACTGTTTATATAATCAACAAACTCCTCTACTCCATTCACCGCAGTTTGAAATGCCTCCGATATTTTATCTAAAAAGCTCGCATCTTCATTAGAAGAATTCTCAACCATATCATTAACCTGTTCTGCTCCAAACTCCGCTTCATCAATTGTTTCTTCCACATACGCCAAATAATTACTACACATGGAATCTGACATATTAATACCCACTGGAACTAATGCTATCAAAGCCACTGCTATAACTATCAACTTCACCGTTATTCTCTTCACTCTTTCATTTCTCGTAAACCAAAAAAGGACAAAAAATATAGCGGCTATAGGAATCAAAAATCGCAAAGCTATATACCCTCCTTCTATTGCCAGCAATTGTTCAAAGAAAATGATTCCCAACATTGCGATAAAGAACACTTCCATATAAGATAAAACCTTCATTTGACTTTCTCCCGCATCCCCAGGTAATAAAACAAGTACAAGTGAAATGGCCAACGTCGCCTCTGAAAATCTCATAATTGTATCTTGGCTGTCTTCCAATTGCACTACCGCATTTTGTACCCATTCAAATGATTGAACCTTATTTGCCCCAACAAAACATGAACAGCATGCTACACAGACCGCTATTAACACAACCAGTATTCCATTTAAAACTTTTTCATTTTTCATAAATTCCGTCCTCCAATGTAATGTAATTACTCTCTCATTTATTATAATTATTTTTTCTCACCTGCGTAAATCAAAATACGTCAGAAAAACTTTTTTCACTAGTCGCTGACGCTAAATCGTTCAAAAAGTATTTCTGACGTATTTCTATGCAAACCCCCTTCACTGTGTTACCAGCAAAGGGGGTTTCCTTCTTAGGTTATATGTAAGCCTTCTCCTGTATGAAAAAAACTAGCCCATAACTGTTTCTTCGGATGCAACAAAGTCTACTGCATGCTCGAAAGCTGCGAGTTCCGGATGTTCTCTCTTTTCTTTTGTATAATTCTCGTATTTTGGTCTCTTGTGGTTTTGGCTTGCCCAGACACGATCAGCCACCGGCCCCCACTCAGCCGCATAATTATCGCATTTTGCACATAAGTGTTCTACGGTCTCTTCGGATTCTTCGTTGGTTCCGTGAGCGCCTGTCTTTTCAACCATTTCTCTTAATAACTGTGGGTTTTCCAACATTGGGCATGGTCTTAAGTGGTTACGGTTGAATGGCTGTCCTTCATGGTAAGCCATGAATAATGGGCTCTGTAACATTTCCAAAATAGAGTTCTCATGGATGTTTGTATTGGAGAAGTGAATGAATACACATGGTTCTGCATCTCCGTTTGAATTGATGTGGAAGTAGTTTCTACCTCCGGCAATACATCCACCAACGTACTCTCCATCATTTTGGAAATCCATTGGGAAGAATCCAATATCACATTTATCAGAACGCAAATCACGAATGGTCTGAATCATCTTTTCACGCTGTTCTACTGTTGGCATTAATTCCGGAACGGCATTGTTTCCAACCGGCATATAGTGGAAGAAAAATCCAAATCTTGCTCCCTTATCCGCGATCATACGGATGAATTTCTCATCAGTAACTGCTTCGATATTCTGTCTTGTGTAGCAGATTGATGTACCAAAAATAATTCCGTATTTCTGGAATAAATCCATGGCATTCATAACTGCATCATAATGTCCGATTCCACGACGTGCATCGTTGGTATCCGGAGTTCCTTCGATGGATAACTGGAAGGTAATGTTTCCTAAACGTACTACTTCCTGGCAGAATTCTTCGTCAATCAAAGTAGAGTTATCAAAAATAGAAAATTCTACATCGTTGTGCTTTTCAGCCAAACGAAGAACGTCTTTCTTACGTACCAATGGTTCTCCACCGGTTAACATATAAAGGTAAACACCAAGTTCTTTACCCTGGGTTACAATCTTGTCCATATCTTCGAAGGACAAATTGCTCTTATGACCATATGTGCCGGACCAGCATCCTGCACAGTGCATATTACAGGCACTGGTTGGGTCAAAAAGAATTAACCAAGGAATATTACAACCGTATTTTTCTCTATTTTCACGAATGGTTTTTGTTCCACGGAAAAAGGCTTCGTATCCTAAATTCAACAAGGCCATTTTTGCTACGTTTGGATGTGTTTCATCAATGACACGATTGATAAATTTCACCCAACGATTGTCCGGATCCTGAATTGCTTTCTTTACGCTTTCTAAAGACTCCGGCTTTACATTCTTTCCCCAGAACTTTCCGGCAGCATCCACCAACTTCAAATATGTTTCTGTACGGTCACCTTCCTGATTCTTGACCGACTTTAAAAATTTCTCAATTGCAACACTAAATACCTGACGTTCTGCTGCATGAGAAACGTTCTTTACTACCGATGCCATAACTTCCTCCTTCTTACATGGTTCCTCATTTTTTGTTTATTTTAGGAAATGGCATTTTTACTGTCAATGAACAAACCCTGCGATTTGTCGTAAATACTGCACTATATTTAGACAACTAAAGGGATTTGTATATAGGAAATATACAAATCCCTCTAGTTTGTTTTCGCTCTATTAGCCTTGATTTAGTTCTTTTGTCAGTCTATAGATGCGAGAAGCATTGCGTTGCAATTCCCGCTTACTGATGTCACCGTTCTGTACCGCTTGCATCAAATCTTCGTAATTTTTCTTGTGCCCGGGCATAAATAAATCGTTTCCGGATGCGGCCACCTTATATGGAACCGGTGCTCCATATTTTGCGTTTTTCTCTTCCATGCCACTGATTACCCAGTCGGTCATCACAATCCCACGAAACCCCCATTCGCATCGTAAAATATCCTGGTTGAGTCCATGCATTTCAGAAGTATGTGTTCCATTCAACAAGTTGTAGGAAGTCATCAAAGCCTTGGGCTGCGATTCCTTCACACAGATTTCAAAGCCCTTTAAGTAGATTTCACGCATTGCTCGCTCAGATACCTGACTGTTATTCATATAACGGCAATACTCCTGATTATTGGCTGCAAAGTGTTTGATGGTAGTCCCACAATTCTTGTGTTTCTGCACACCTCTTGTAATGGCTGCAGCAACCTTTCCGGACACATAAGGATCCTCAGAATAATATTCAAAATTGCGACCACATAAAATATTACGATGAATATTCAACGCCGGGGCCAACCACAAATGTACCCCAAAGCGTTCCATTTCATCCCCTACAATATCACCACAGGTTTCTGCAAAGTTCAGATTAAAACTTTGAGCAATGGCCGTTCCAATGGGAAGTGCCGTGGCATAATGATGTTTTACGTTCTCTGTCACTCTTCTGGCAGACCCCGTTACCATCTTTACCACCAACCTGGCTGCCGGAGAGAAAAACTCTTCCATGCTTTCAATCATGCCATTTCCTACGGACTTAGCTGCGCCCTTGGAATCAATATAGTAATCCTTTGCGATACGAATACCTGCCGGTCCATCCGCCATGACCAAAGTCTGAATGCCTCGACTGACAGCGACAGAAGAGGTTTCTCCTGCTGCCCCTGCAAGTTTATCACTGGCCTGTCCGATTACACTTTGAATTCCACTCTTGGTTTTAAAAGACCCTATATTTAAGGCTGCCAATTCTTCCGTAGTCAATTTCTTTACCATGTCTTCAATGACATCTTGGGTCTCATAGGAAACCTCTTCCACTTTGTAATCCTTGGTATCCACAAAATACAAGGGTACTTCTGCCAAGGCTTCTTTTGTTTCTTCCACCTGAGGTTTGAAATCCCGGAAATCCGGGGAACCCAACAGATTTTGTACCTGTCGTACCGACAACTCCTTTTCCAATTTGCAAAGAGCCACCGGCTTTGTATCCATGCTGGATACACCTAGACGAAGGACATAGTCGCCTTCTTCCAGATAGTACAAAGCTCTCTTTTCATCATAGGAAGCTGCATCTCGTAAATCAAAGGAAATGGTAATGGTCTCCGCTTCCTGGGTTTTTAACACACCGGTTTTTTTAAATCCCACCAAGGTCTGATATGGCTTATCCAGTTTTCCCTGTGGTGGGCTGACATACAATTGTAAAACCTGCTTGCCTTTGTGTTTTCCAATATTTTTTACCGTGGCAGAAACTGTAATTTCCGTTCCCGTTACATGCACCTTTTCCTCAGAAACCTTGAATTCCGTGAAAGAAAGTCCATATCCAAAAGGAAACAAGGCCTTTTTTCCCATTTTATCGAAATAGCGATACCCTACATAAACGCCTTCCTTATAACGCGTTTCATCTCGTTGTCCAAATTCACCGATTTCCGCATAATCCTCATAGGCACTCCAGGTCGTAGTCAATTTACCGGATGGATTCTGTTTTCCCAAAAGCACATCCGCCAATGCGAATCCGGTCTCTACTCCCAACTGGGACAAAATCAAAATGTTTTTTACATCCTGCACAGGGCTTAAATCCACAACGCCCCCTACATTCAATAACAACATAAACTTTTGATATTTTTGATTGAGGACCAAAATGTCTCGCACTTCAGTATCGGTTAATTTCACATCCCCTTTTTCCGGTTTTCTGTCGTTGCCCTCTCCGGAATTTCTGGCAAGCACATAGAGTGCAATTTCTCCTTCTCCATCCAACGGAATCTCATATTCCATTTCCGGAATGGTCATCCCCATCAAGACCATAATCGGATTTTGCTTTGCCTCTTTTGCTTCTTTTTTTACTTTGGCTATATAGTTCTTGCGAAAAAGCTTTCGCTGTTCATCATATGCATCTAACCATTTGGTGGTGGTGATGGTAAAACCGGATTTCTCCAAACCCTTTTCCACGTTTACAAAGTAACGGGAATTTACCTCGCCGGATCCTGTCCCCCCTTTCACAGTCTCCCGGGCACCATTTCCATACAAAGCCACTTTACAAGGCTTCTCAATTGGAAACTCTCCATCTTTTTTCAGTAAAACCATGCATTCCCCTAAGCCTTTGCGAAGTCGAATCAAATGTTCTTTTTCGTACTCCAACAACTCCATCTATGCACTCCTCCTTTGTAACCTTCCCTAATACGTATTTTCAAAAAATACTTCTAATTTCCATTATAAATATTTCCCTAAAAACGTCATCCCTCAGAAACTATTATTCACAAAAAATTAAAAAACCCCTTTCCCGGAACAGCTATGCCATTCCAAGGAAAGAGGTTCTCTATGCTCTTTTTTTATAAATCAGAACTACTTGTTTCGTCCAAATCTTCTTCCGGGCTCATGGTCGTAGCATCTGTACTTAATACATTCTCTGTAATGTCATAAACTGTATCAAACTCTTCCTGTACAATTGCTGCATCATATAAGTCTTCCATGGTCTCATATCCATAATAGTAGAAGCGTCCACCGGAATAAGCAAAATCAACTTCATCAGAAGTAGTCATAATATTATCCTCATCATAGGACACATTCCCGTCTTCATCCATCATCACACCACTGAAACCATAATAACAATAATAGGTGTTATCCTGACTATAAGAACCCTGCTCACAATGAACTGTCACTTCATAGCAAAGGAACACAAAGTTTCCTGCATCAATTCCATAATAAGAAAAATAATCCAGGTAGTCTTCATATCCATCTTTCAGATTTGCTAAAATCATACCCTGGTAAGAAAAGTCAACCAAGGTTTCCTTGTCTGACCAATAGTAATACATTTCATAATCTAAGGCATCTTCGGCTTCTTCCTGCAAATCAGCCAAAGCATCATCAGTAAACTGGGAAATATCTGTCACATAGGCACTGATTCCTTCCACCGTAAAGGTCTTGGTTGTTTCCGATGGAACCATTCCATAATTCTTTAAACAATAATCCTCTAAGGTATCATATCCGCCACCGGAAACAGTAACCGTAACTTCATCCCCTAAAGTCAAACCGGAGTCCACATCCAGTTCATAAGAAAGACCTTGAGCCGCCTCATTGGTGGGGGTCCCGCTAATCTTTGCTGTAGCATAGGGTCCTACACCACTAAATTCAACGGTGATGCCTTCAAAGGGGTCAAATATTTCTACTTCTTCCAACTCACTTACGGTATAGGTAATATCAGAATAGGAAAGTTTTACCCCATAGGTTTCCAATGCATTTTCATCATCACAATCCCATTGAAAAGTAATGGTATCTCCATTGCTGATATCCTCTGTCTCACTTAAGGAACCGCCTACACAAATCTGTAAGAAACGTGCAGAAGCACTATCGTCCATATCATCTGCAAACACATAAGCACTATCCTGTGTAAAAGAAGCACCTTCCTGGGTGCGCTTCTGCAAAACATCTTCGTATTCTTCTTCAAAGGCTGCCAAATCAAATGCCACCGTAGCTTCTCCCTTGGTGTCATAACCCTCTGCTGAGACTGTGATATAAGGATCCAACTCTATGGTTGGTTTCACAAGCACTTTATATCCAACAGCTGCCAACAGCAATACCACCAACACAGCTGCAATAACGCCAATAATCAAGCCGGTTTTTTTCTTCTTCACCGGTGGCATCGGCTGTCCCGTGGGGCCGTTCATTGGTCCGTTGTAATTCATATTGTTCGGATTCGGGTTATATCCCTGATTGTAACCTTGGTTAAATCCATTCGGGTTATAATCGTTCGAATCGTAACCATTCGGTGCAAATCCACCTTGTGGCTGCACCGGTTCTTGTGGCTGTACTGGCTCTTGTGACTGCACCGCCTCCTGTGTATTTTCTTCTGTCTCGTGTTCTTCTGTCGCTGCTGCTTGCATAACAGGCTCCTGTGTCACCTGTTCTTCTGCTTTTACTTCCGGCTGTTGTACCGGTGTTGCTTCCGTTTCCTGATTTGGAGGAAGCATTTCTGCATTCACCTGCTGTACAAATCCTCCTAGTTTTGTACCACAGTTACTACAAAACGCACTTCCATCCGGGAGCATTGTTCCACAATTCTCGCAAAACATTTTTCATATCCTCCTCGTTGCTACATTGTCGTCTCCACGACCTTATTAAGCATAGCACAAGTAAAGTTTTAAAAAAAGGTTTGGTTTACAAATTTTTTTAAGATTCTTCTTCTAACCAACCACAATGATTAAAGTATAACCATGGCCATCTTTGATGATCCACACCCCACATCATTGTACTTTGAGACTGTACATATCCCGGGAGAAGTTCCATATTTTCCAGCAAGTCTTTCTCTGTTGTTGTAGAAAGACTTCCTGTATAGGCCTTTGTAAAAGAAGCCCCCCTTTTTTCTTTCTCTTTTGTTATAGCGAAAAAAAAGGGGGTACTTCGTGCTCAAAAAGGAGCATAAGTTTCTACCATATTTTTATCTTTTCCAAAATCTATTTCGTCCACTTGTGGGCACCCTTCACGACCCAGATGGATACCACAATGTCCAGCGCCATAATCACAGCCAAAATGAAAAAGGAATTCTGATAGCCTAAGGCCATTTCCCAAAAACCAAAGGCTGCAGATACCACGGTTCCACCAATTCCCGTAGCAACGGTGATGGCTGCAGTTACCGTAGCGGTGCGTTTGCCGGCGAAGTCTGCTGCATAAGTCAAAACGTTGGGGTAAACAGCGCCACAGAATATACCTAAAATAAAAATCACCACAAAGGTCAATCCCTCGCTCTTCGTCATAGCCAAGAACAGCAAAAACAAGGTGGAGCCAATGGAGGCCAAGCAAAGCAATACGCTTCTGTGTTTTGCAAAAATACCACACAATATTCTGGATGGAATCATAGCAAACCAGAACAACGATAAGGCCATATATCCATGGAAAGATTCCATGACATCATATAAATATCCATTTAAGAAAAATCCAATGCCGTTTTCCACTCCGACATAAATAAACATAATAAAGCAAAGCAAGAAAATACCAAAGAGCTGGGGACGCAAGCTGTCTTCTTTTGTAGCAGTCAAAGAAATCTCTGCAAGTTCGATACTCTCTGCTCCCTCCGGAAGTTCTCGCAGGGCAAAGCTGATTTTTGCAAGCCAAATCCCAAGAACCAGGGAAATCAAAAAATCAGAGGCAAAAAAAGCTTTCCAGCCAAGGGCTGTCTGCACCGTAACCCCTACAATGAGAGGTGCCACCACTGCGCCCATGGCATAAGTTGCCGCAATAAATCCCATACGATTGTGATTGGTCAAAGGATAAGCATCATCCATTTCAGCAATGGCTACATACTGAATAATACTGGTGGTCATTCCCAAGAAAAAAATACCAATGGCAAATACCACAGATCCTGCCGCAAACAAAATCACCAAGGCAGAAAGGGCTCTCGCCAAAGTGGTGACAACCAGCATAATCTTTTTTCCAATTCGATCTGCCAAATGTCCAAATAACACCGGCGCAATCATGGTTGCAAAAAGTTCCACCGCCACCATAAGACCTTGGGCACTTGTGGGCAAATTGTAATCCTGTCCCACATAGAGCAATGCAGCCTGATATCCTCCCGTTTCAAATCCGTTCATAAAAATAGAGAGGAAAAGCAACATTGCTAAATCATTTTTTTCCCAAAATAATTTTACCTGTTCCTTCATAAGCACTCCTACTTCCACTTATTTAAAATTCTCTTCGAAATTTGCCGATACACCTGTATTATAGATGAACTTTTTCCCTACATTCACTTTTTCCATATAGTTTAAGTCTTTTTTTACAAAGAGAAAAAAACTATAAACCAAAGCATTAAAAAAAGAGGAGAAAACCGAAGTTTTCTCCTCTCTTTAATAGAATTTATCACATTTCTCAATCTTTCTCTGCACCGAAAATCAAAGCGGTAACAAGACCAAACAAGAATGCCACTGCGGAACCAACCATCAAGCCGATAAATCCACCGTCAACTCCTGCCGGATTGATGAAGCACGGAGTTCCAAAAATACCACTTGCTCCGAATGCCCAAAGCTTAGAACCGGAGAATCCTGCGATTGCTCCACCAATTCCTGCGCCTAAGAAGCAAGATAACATAATCTTCTTTCTTGGAATCAATACACCATACAAGGATGGCTCGTTGATACCAAAGAAGGTAGAAATCAAAGCCGGGATTTCGATGTTTCTCTCATCTACGTTTCTCTCACGAATAATGACACCGAGAACACTTCCCATGGTTGCAATGGATCCTGCATAAATCAATGGGTTGATCACATCATATCCGTACTGTGCGATGTTGATGGCAAAGAACGGAATTACTGCCCAATGCAAACCAAACATAACCAATACACTCCAGGTAGCGCCAAGTACAAGACCTGCGATTCCAGGGCTTAAGTTTACCAAGAACAATACGATCTGGCTCAATAAGTTCTGGATAAACATAGCAACAGGTCCAATCAAGAGAATTCCAAGTACCCCTGAAATCAAAAGTGTCAAGAATGGTACACCAAAGGACTGGAATAAACTTGGTAATTTCTTCTTAAAGAATTTGTAAATGAAGCTTGCAATCCATACGGTTAAAATAATCGGGATTACAGATGAAGAGTAATCTCTTAAAATCACCGGGATTCCAAAAAAAGTCGTCTGTACATCTGCTGCAAATGCAGTTCCGTCAAACAGGGTATACATTGCTTCTCCGGATGCTGCTGCCAAAATGCTTGGATATTCCAAAACACCGCCCAACACCATACCATAGGCTTCTTTTAAACCAAATTTCTTTGCTGCACTCCATCCCAGAATAATTGGGAAGAAATAAAATACTGCATCACCGATGGCAGTAATCAAAAGGTAAGCGCCACCTTCCGGATCAATCAATCCTGTCAAGTTCAACAATACCAAAACTGCTTTAATCATACCGCTGGCAGCCAAAATGCCAAGTACCGGTGAAAAAATACCACTGATTAATCCTAATACTCTTGAAAGCCAATCCTGACTTTCTTTTCGTTTCTGTGCTGCTTCCACCAGTTTATCCTGGTCTCCCATGTCCACATCACCTTCCACGAAATGTCCCTGTTCCATAACGGCATCAAAAACATGTCCCACTTCATTGCCAATGACCACCTGGTACTGGCCTCCCTGTTTAATCAAAGACATGACTCCGTTTAAATTTTTGATTGCATCGTCGTTTGCTTTTGACTCATCTTTTAAAATGAAACGAACTCTTGTAATGCAGTGCATTACGGAAACAACGTTGTCTTTTCCGCCGACATTTTCAATAATGTCGCTAGCTAATTTTGAATAATCCTTAGCCATAGTTCCTCCTCCATATTTCCTGCAGCCCTCCGGGTCCCTGCTTTTCTTGTCACGATTATAGTAGCATTTCAATTTTTCATTATGTTCTATCTTTTTGGTCTATGCTTAAACCAGCCTTTGAGCATTTATTTTTGCCCATCCAGATACCTTGCACCCTGCATCATTTTTTCTACAATGTGCTCCGGTTCTCCTGCAGGCACGGGATTTCCAATGGTTTCAAAAGAAAGACCATATTCTTCCTTATTCAAAAAATAATAATGGAATCCATTGGTATAACCGGCAATCAAAACCTGTTTCTGTGGATTTTGCTCTCGTAAATAGATGCCAAACTTCGAAGCCAGTTCTCCCGGGAATACAAAAATACGCAAATCTCCAAAATCCAACACTTGAAAAGAAATATTTAGGTAAAAAGATTCCCTTTTTAGTTCTCCTTCCAGTTTTCCAATCAAATGTTCCTTTGGCATATGATCCAACGTTTCCTTATTTCCGGAAGCGATGTCTTCCAAATCCTTTTGAATGGCGGCTTTGTACTTCTCCATGTCCGGTGCGATTTCATGGGACATGGTCAAACTTTGCAATTTTCCAAGCTTTACTTTCTGTTCACATGGAATTTTTCCAATCTTTTCACTCAGTCCCTTTGCAGCACGTTCCAACTCTGCAAAATCCTTGCCCTGTCTGCAAAAACGATTGCTGCTATCTCCTGCAGCACCATTCAAAAATAGAGGGAAAAAACCCCATTCCTTTTGCAAATTGGTGCAAGTATTTCCTGCCAGGTCTCCCGTAAGATAAAGATTATCTCCACTCATAGCCGTCGAATGCACCGCCCAGTTCACGATACCCGCAAAAGCCTTTCCTTCTGTATTCAGGAACTTCAAAACCGTCACTGTATTGTCCGCCAATTCTCCCTCATGATTACGATTGGAGTAATAGCCGGTGACCAGGTCTCTTCCCAGCACTGCCTCTGCTTCCTGTAAATGTTCTTCGCACTGTCTATAAACCTCCAGCACGCTTTCCATCAAAAAGGCATCATATTCCGGATTGTAAACGCCAAATTCCCAGTCCCTGTGAAAATCTCGAATGGAACTGTGATTGTGGGTTACCGATAATAAAATCTGGTCTCGCGGAATTCCAAATGTATCTTCCAACTTCGTTTTTATGTCAGCTGCCGTCTCATCCGGTAATTCCAACAAATCTCCGCTCCAAAGAAACAACCGTTGTCCTTGTTCCTCTAGAAGAATGCCATTTCCAAAAATCGGATCATGGACGCCTTTTGCCGGTTGGTTTCGTAGCGGCATTTTATATCCCAATAAATAAAAGACTTCTCCATCCTTAGGAGTCAAGTCTACTCTTCCGTTTCCAACTCGCACTTACATTTCCTCCTTTCTTGCTTTCCTTTACTGTAGCAAAGAAAGTATTCATTATGTTTTATGAAAAAGTTGCAGTATTGCACCAAGTCTTGATTACTTCACAAACAGAATGCGTCGAATCAATTCCATGGCCTCATACTGAAAGACAGAATCCTTTGCATGGTAAAAACAGCAAATCACCTTTTTCTTTTTCCGATTTTCCCATAAAATTTCTTTTTCCAAATCATACACATAGATTCCCTGCAATTCTTCGGGCACCAACGCAGTCAAAACTACGTCCTCCGGCAAAAGCTGGAAGGTCTTATCCTGTATACGACATTTGCAGGTGTGTTCCATTCGTTGGTATTCTTCTGCCGTCATCTGCTTTTTCATGGGAGCAAGGATTTCTTGCAACACGTCCTCCATGTTTTTTGCTTCCAGGCTGCTTTCATGAAAATAAGCTTCTTCCCATCTTTGGCGCATGGAAACAATCCAGCTTTCCAATTCCTTCACGCGTCCCTCCACAAAATCCGGAGTTCTCATATAAATAGACTGGGAAAAACTTTCTTCTTTCACCAGTTTTAGCATGTCCCATTTTAAATTATGAATAATGATTTCATCCTTCGCCGGATATTCATAGACTTCCGTGTATTCCATGGGTTTCACCTCTTTTAGATAAAATCCATAATTTTTTTGAATCAATTCCGCACAATAGGAAGCGTATTCATAACCATAAGAGGAAACCAACACACTCTTGTATTGATACAAAGTGGAAGCTCTCTGCCCCAACAACTTCAAAAACACATAATATACAGAAGTCATTTGTTTTAAGGAAACATGACGATGCATTTTCTCCTTCCAATAATCCACAAAATACAAGGCCAAATCCTCAGCAATCAAATCCCTGGAACGAAATTCCTTGGCTTCCTCCGAATCCGGATGTACATGAAAAACCACACGATTTCGAATGCCATAGATACAGCATAAATACTCTTCTTTTAACGCTTCCGTAAAATAAGGGCGCAGCTCCATACGTCTTTCCAAAAAGTCCAAAGCAGCTTCCCCCTCCTGCTCCAAGGAATCAAATTCCTTTTTTTGCAGATCCTTTAAAGATGTCACATTCCGATAGGCCAAAAGCAGCATGGCAAAGGTTTTGATCTCCACATTGGACATCTGCAAGGGATACTTTAATTCCGAAAAAATTCGTTTGGCTTCTTCTACCGCTCCGCTTTTTTGCAAAAGCAGCTCCTGTTCCTTGGTGAGTTCCACATTGGATACCCCCATTTTTCGATGCTGAATCAAAGCAATATAATTGGTCAGCACCGGCAAATGATACATTTTATACGCAAATCTTTTGGATCGTAAAATGGCATCGCGCACTTGATGGCGAAGGCTGCGAATCTCTCCGTTTCCAATTCCAAAAATCGCCAAAAAATTGGGTTCCAGCAATTGATAGCTATCCTCTAAATTTACAAAGACCTTATGTTGTCCCAAAAGACATAAACGTTTATCCCATTCACTGCCTTCTATGGTGTATCCTTCTCCCCTTTTTAAATCTAAAGATAGATTATAATCCTCCAAAATATCTTCTATTTTCTTCAAATCCCTTCTGACAGAACTCAGGGAATAATACAGTTCTTCACACAAAATTTCCAGCGGTACCCGTTTTCTGGATACCAATAACCGGCGGATAATATAATTCACCTTATAATCCGTTCCCGTATGTTTTCCAAAATTCGGATTATCAATTTTGTTTCGTACCTGTTGCAAAAACCCTTCTGCTTTTCCGGGATTGGTGTAATTCATCCAATATCCCAAGGATGTTTTGGATTCTATACGAATACCGTTTTCCTCCAAGACGGGTTCTAATCCATGAATGGTTTTTCGTATGGTATTGACAGAAACACCACACTCTTTCGCTATTTCACGACTGCTGATTCCTTCTCTTTTTTTATCCAAACATTGTATAATACGCAGTTCCAAATCCGTCATAGTGCATCCTCCTTTTTTTCAGTATACCAAAGAAGTGGTCATTTTGTTTCAAACATTTTCTCTATCATTGCACCAATCCGTGACGCTTTATCACAAGAAAGAATGTCGCATGCGACATTCTCGCGCCAAGCGCGGTTGCATTTATGCAACATTTACATCTCGCGCGCGTGCGCTTCCATAGCGGAGCGCTTTTTTATATCATAGGAATGGAATTTCCTATGATATAAAAAAA
>JAZOTM010000002.1:0-9623 GCA_045657625.1 Lachnospiraceae bacterium | reverse complement strand
GTGGATATGGCTGCTGCACAGATGAACGACATAATTGCAATTCAGGTCGTTGACAGCAATGGCAATGGTGGCGCAGTACAAGAGTATACGATTCGCGGCTATGCAGACTACATTTTGAACAACACTAATGATGATGCTGCCAAAAAGCTGGTCAAGGCTATGCTGAACTATGGCGCAAAGGCTCAGCTTTACTTCAACTATAATCTCAACAATCTTGCTAATGCCGGCATTGAAGGCGTTACAGAGATTGCTGTTCCCACAAGCGGTACTTCCTTGAATGTAAGCGGTCGCGCAGATGGCATTCGGTTCTATGGCGCATCCTTGGTGTATCGTGACAAAATTGCTGTTCGCTTCTACTTCACAGCTGAGAGCTTGGATGGCATTAGCTTCCAGTATCCCGTAGAGAAGAAGGACGGAATGTATTATGTTGAGATTGCTGATATCAATCCTCAGGATCTGGGTACAGGCGTATCTGTAACTGTATCCGATGCCTCCAATACACTTACCGTAACCTATGCACCTACGGACTACATCATTCGTATGTACAACAAAGCTGATTCTTCCGCATCTCTTAAGGCACTTGTACAGGCTCTGTACACCTATTATTGTGCCGCTGTAGATTATGCTGCCTAATGCATTGGCACAACTTGAAAAGAGAGATTTTTTGATGTGTGATAAATATTGCCGGGGCTTTGTCCCCGGCAATATTACCAATTAAGTGAGAAATCCATAATAAATCTATAATGCAGTAGTAAACATAAGAAAATAACCTAGAGGTAACAATTATGAAGAGATCCGAAATTAACAAGGCATTAAAAGAGCTGGAAGCAATGTGTAAGCAAGAACATTGTTACTTGCCACCTTTTTGTAATATTACTCCTGACGAGTGGCAGAACATCGGTCACGAGTATGACGAAGTTCGTGACTGTATGCTGGGCTGGGATATTACCGACTACGGTATGGGTGATTTCGACAAGTTCGGCTTCTCCCTGATTACCATCCGTAACGGCAACCGGGCTATGGAAGATAAGTATCCCAAGGTATATGCCGAAAAGCTGCTGTACTTAAAAGAGGGTCAGTATGCCCCCAACCATTTCCACTGGTACAAAACCGAGGATATTATCAACCGTGGCGGCGGAAATGTGCTGATTCGTGTATATAACAGCCTTCCCAATGAAGAAATTGACTATGAATCCGATGTTACTGTCCATACCGATGGCAGAACTTATACTGTGCCTGCCGGCACCCAGATTCGTCTGACCCCCGGTGAGAGCATCCACGTGCAGCAGTTTCTGTACCATGATTTTTCCGTGGAAGAGGGCACCGGTGCAGTTCTGCTGGGTGAAGTCAGCCAGTGCAACGACGACAATACGGACAACCGTTTCAATCCCCCTGTAGGCCGTTTCCCCACCATTGAGGAGGACGAGCCTCCTTACCGTCTGCTGTGCAACGAGTACCCTGTAGCAAAATGAGGTATCGGTATGGTTGATGTAGTAGCTTTAGGCGAATTGCTGATTGACTTTGCTACCGTCAGCACGGATGCTGATGGCTATCCCACAATGGCTGCCCATCCCGGCGGCGCACCGGCCAACTTCCTGGCAGCGCTGACGAAATATGGCTTTGGCACTGCTCTGTTGGGTAAGGTGGGTACGGATACCTTTGGCAATCTGCTCCTTGGTACATTGAAGGATGCAGGCATTGAAACCAAGGGGTTGGTACAGACCGATGATGTGTTTACCACCTTGGCGTTTGTCACCTTTGATGAAACCGGCGACCGGAAGTTTGCCTTTTCCCGGAAGCCCGGTGCGGATACCTGCATTGCTTATGAGGAATTAAAACTTTCCTTAATTGATGAGGCAAAGGTATTCCATTTTGGCACATTGTCCCTGACGGACGAACCTGCCCGTACGGCTACTCAGAAAGCAGTAGCCTATGCCAAGAGCAAGGGCAAGCTGATTACCTATGATCCCAACCTCCGCAAGCCCTTGTGGAAGGATATGGAAACTGCCAAGGAACAGCTTCTGTGGGGTCTATCTCAGGCAGATGTGGTCAAGATCAGCGACGAAGAGGTGGAATTCCTCTTTGGCTGCACACCGGAAGAAGGTGCAGACAAGCTCTTAAATGAATTTGGTGTGTCCCTGGCAATGGTCACATTAGGACCAAGTGGTGCATACCTGAAAAACAAAAACGGTAGCACCTATGTAAAATGCCCCAAAGTAAATCCCATTGACACCACCGGTGCTGGCGATATCTTTGGCGGCAGTGCGGTCAGCAGACTTCTGAAATTGGGTGTAAACCCCGCAGACCTTACTGTAGAGCAAATGACAGCTGTTGGAAGCTTTGCATCCGCTGCGGCAAGCCTGTCCACGGAAAAGTCCGGCGGCATCCCCAGTATTCCGGAGGAAGCTGCGGTAAATGGGTATTGGCATAAATTAGAAGCTATTTAGCTGGCGAGGTTGATGAGTATGTATTACACACTGAAAAATGACAAGATTTCTTTGTCGGTGGATACGCTGGGCGCACAAATGATCAGTTTAAAAAGTGCGGATGGGGTGGAATATCTGTGGCAGGGGGACCCCCAATACTGGAGCGACCAGGCCCCCAATCTGTTTCCGTTTATCGGTCGGCTGACCAATGACAGCTATCAGTATTTGGGACAGGTTTACCCCATGCATATTCATGGCTTTGCAGCCACAATGGAATTTACGGCTACAGAACAGACTGATCAGTCTATTACATTAGCGCTGAAATCATCTAAAGAAAGCTTGGAGCAGTATCCCTTTGATTTCAAGTTTGAGATCTGTTACTCGCTGTGGGAAAATACGGTGGATATAGCTTACCGGGTGTATAATTTGAATGAACGAACAATGCCATTTGGCATTGGCGGGCATCCCGGCTTTAATATACCCCTTGTACCGACAGAGCGGTTTGAAGATTATGAATTGGTGTTTTCTTGCCCTTGTCAGCCGGATCGTGTTGGTTTTACACCAGCGCTTTACTTGAGTGGACAGGATGAAGCTTACTCCTTGCGTGATAATCAGTATTTGCAGTTGCAGCACAGCCTGTTTGATGAAGATGCAATAATCCTGAAAAATATGGCGAGAGAAGTATCCTTGCTCTCAAAGGTGTCGGGACGAGGTGTCTGCATAACATATCCTGGTATGCCTTATCTGGGTATTTGGCATTGGCCGAAAACAGATGCGCCCTATGTGTGTATCGAGCCTTGGTCATCCTTGCCATCTCGGCAGGATGTGGTAGAGGAATTTACTTGTAAAAGCGATCTTGTACAGCTGCCTGCGAAGAATACGTATGCCACAGTTTGGTCTGTTGCATTGCTGTGAGCGAAAAATTCTATATCAGCATTTATGTAAGGAGAATTTACTGTGAAAAAATTACATTTGATTTGTAATTCCCATTTGGATCCGGTATGGATGTGGGATTGGGAAGAAGGTTTTGGAGAAGCAATTTCTACCTTCCATCAGGCAGAGCTGTTCTGTCAAGAATTTGATTATATTTTTAACCATAATGAAGCTATTCTTTATGAATTTATCGAGGAGCATGACCCGGAGCTGTTTGCCCGTATTCAAGAGCAGGTAAAGGCAGGGAAGTGGCACATTATGGGTGGTTGGTATTTGCAGCCGGACTGCAATCTGCCTTCCGGTGAGGCTTTTGTTCGTCAAATTGGTTTGGGCAGACGGTACTTTGCTGAAAAATTTGGTGCAAGACCTACCACGGCCATCAATTTTGACAGCTTTGGTCACTCCGTAGGCTTGGTGCAAATTCTGAAAAAGTGCGGCTATGACAGCTATATCTGTTGCCGCCCTTTGCCAAATATGATGGAATTACCCAGAGACTTTTGGTGGATAGGCAAAGATGGCAGCCGTGTTAAGGTAACGCGTTTCGTTGATGAGAATCTCTATTGTACTATTTTCGGCACTGCTAAGAAGGAAATTGTTCGAAAAGCTTCACAATATACGGAGGATGAAATTGGCTTAGCATTATGGGGCGTGGGTAACCACGGTGGTGTGCCATCTCGAAAAGATTTGCAGGATGTGGCAGAATTGATTGCAGGTTCTGATTATCCCATCATTCATAGTACACCGGAGCAATATTTTGCCGATTTAGAGCCCAAAACAGAGTTTGCAAAATCGATGCAGCCCTGTTTAATCGGTTGTTATACAGCTATGCAGAGTGTTAAAAAGAAGCATATTGAACTGGAAAACAAGCTGTTTACCACAGAAAAGCTGTGCAGCTATGCATCCTTGAATGGTCTGTATCGCCGTAATGCAGATGCATTTTGTGAGGCGGAAAAAGCACTGGCATCCTTGGAATTCCACGATGTTTATGCCGGCACTTGTGCTGCTGACGGAGAAAAGAGCAGCCTGCGGAAAGCAGACTATGCCTTAGAACTGCTTCAAAAGGAATGGAACAAGGCCTTCTTTGCTGTATGCGGTAAACACCAAAAGGCAGAAATCGGTGAATTCCCGGTATTTATCTTCAATTCCCAGCCTTATGAACGAGAAACAGTTTGTGAGACCGAATACTTAATGCCTGTGGGCATTATTTCCGATACGGAGCAGTATACGGTATCTGTTTATCAAAATGGCAAAAAGATTCCCTCTCAGTGCATCAAAGAACTTTCTAACATCCACTATGACCGAAGAAAGCGTATTGCTTACCGCTGTCAGCTACCTGCCTTTGGCGAGGCACGGGTGGATTTCCGTGTAGAAGTTGAACCCAAGCGGTTCTTAGCTCCCACAACCGGGGATGAGATCGTATTCTCTGACAGCATGAAGACCATTCGTATCAGCCGTAAAACCGGTCTGATGGAAAGCTATATCGTAAATGGTAAAGAAATGCTGTCCGGCGGCGCATTCCAGCCGGTGATGTACACCGATAATGCTGATCCTTGGGGATGGTACATGGAGCGTATTGGAGAAGATCCGGTAAATTTTAAGTTGTCTGATTGTAAAAATGGACCTTTTGAAAATCTTATCAATGTGAATATTATTGAAGATGGTGACGTTCTTACAGAGGTAGAGAGTTTCTTTGAATGCGGTGAAAGCTATGTACGTATTTCCTATAAGATGTACAAGGAACTGCCTTACACGGATATCAAAGCAGATGTGTTCTGGAACGAACAGCAAAAAGCACTAAAGCTGAAAGTGCCTGCCGCGTTTGATGGGCGGTTTATCGGTCAAATTCCCTTTGGAACGGATGAATTTCAAAAGGATGGCAAGGAGATTACGGCCCACCGGTTTGTGGGCTTTGTTGACGGGAATCATGTGCTGGCACTGTACAACAACTGTACATATGGCTTCTGCGCGGAGGGGAATGACTTGTATGCTACGCTGCTTCGCGGTGCGGCCTATTGTGCACACCCGGTTGATGAGCGTGTCAAACCTGATCTTGCGGCACTTAATCCGGACATAAAGGATTTCAATATAATCGATCCTAATCGGTTTATACCTACTATTGAGCAGGGCAAACAGAGTTTTTCTTTCCGGCTGTCATACGACCCGGCAGAAAAGCTGGAAAACAATGCTCAGGAATTTGTAAACACACCCTACAGCCTGAATTTCTTCCCCCATGGTACCGACGATTTGGCAAAGAAAGTACTGTCTGTAGAGAATTCTGCAATTAGCTTATCTGCCTTTTACGAAAACGAGGATGGCTATATTCTGCGGTTAGTAAATAACAATCCTGCATCCAATTCTACCATACTCACACTGATAGATGCGACTTGTCAAATAGCATTTGAAGCGTACGAAGTGAAAACATTTATTTACAACAATGGTGCGCTATCTCAAATGGATATATGGCTTTGAAAGGAAATGATATAATGGAAAATTGCATATCCCCATCTTTAATTTGTATGAATTTATGCAATATGAAGCAGGAAATAAAAGAACTAGAAAATTTAGGTTGTAAAATGGTTCATATTGATATTATTGATGGACGGTTTAGTCTTGATATGCCATTAGGTATTGGTGCGGTTAAGCAACTGCGCCAATATACCAATATGCTTTTTGATGTACATCTTATGTCAGTCGAGAATACCCCCTATATTGATATGTTGATTGACGCTGGTGTAGATAGAATATGTTTCCATACAGAGTATGAACCTCGTCCGTCCATTTTGCTAAGAAAAATAAAGGCAGCAAATATAAAAGCTGGTATTGCGATAAGTCCCGAAACAACCTTAGATTCCCTAAGATGTTTGCTTCCATTGTGCGACTTTGTGCTGATTATGCGAATTGACCCCGGCTACGCACATCTACAAGGTCAAAAGGTTTATCCCTTTGCCGATGAGAAAATTGCATATCTTAGAAGCTTGTATCCAAATGTTGAGATTGAGGTAGATGGGAGAGTCGGTTTTGAGGATATGCCTAAACTCTTAGAATTGGGGGCAAATACATTTGTGAGTGGGACAAAGGGATTGTTCTGTCCAGAAAACTCACGTAGTGATAATTTTAAGTTGCTGGAAAACATTTTGAAAAGGACAAGAGAATATGTATAAAGAAACTGTTGAAATGGTACTCAATGAATGTGAAAGAAGCTTAATGGCTATTTCGGAAGAGGATACTGAAGAATTTATCAATATTTTAAACGCTGCTAACAGTATTTTCTTTGTTGGCGTGGGTAGGGTTTTGTTATCCCTTGAGGCTTTGGCCAAGCGTCTGGCACACATAGGTTTTGATACACATATCGTCGGCGAAATAACTGAACCGGCCATCAAAAAGGGCGATGTTTTGATAGTAGGCTCTGGTAGTGGCGAATCAATGTTTCCAAGGCTTGTCGCTGAAAAAGCAAAAAATTTTGGGGCTGTAATTGTGATGATAGGGTCTAATCGTGCAAGTTCTATAGCAAGGCTTGCCGATTATATGATAAGAGTTCCTACCAATACGAAGCTGCAGCTTGACGACGAAATTAAATCGGAGCAAATAATGACAAGTTTATTTGAACAATTTTTGCTTCTGTATGGCGATATTGTTGCAAAAATAATAGTAGAAAAAAACAATATTGATATATCATCCCTATGGCAGTATCATGCAAATCTTGAGTGATTATATAAGAATTGTGCCGCACGAGTATATATCAGATGTGTGAAATTCATAAAAGAAAGGATGAAGCATATGATTTATAAGCCTCAACAAGGTCAGATCAAAGATGATGCAATGTATTATCACAATGGTAAATTTTATCTTTTCTCCATGTATCACAAGGAGAATTGTGACACATACAATAATATCTGGCTTGCAATTTCGGAAGATGGTGTGAATTTTCAGGATTATGGTTGTGTTGTTGAAGATTTTCCAAGTTATATATGGGCGATGAAGGTTTATCCAATAAAAGATGGGTTTATGATGAACAGCGGAAGCTTTGATCAAAAGGGTTCCCAAAGTGTTCTGAAATTTTGGTATTCCAAGGATTTGATCCACTGGGAATATAAGGCTGAGTTGGATGTTGTTTCGCCACATGCTGAAGGAGAAAATATCCGGCTGGATTGTATGTATGTAATATCGAAGAATGATATGTACTATGGATATGCTACGGGGCAATTTGGTTATCTGACCTCTAAAGACGGTATGCATTGGCAGGCATATAGGTCCAATATTGATTATGCTCCATTTCCTCAATACAATCGGGCTTTAGGTGGATTTGAAATAGCGGATTGCATTGAATTTGATGATAAATATTATATGTTCTGCGGTGGTTTTGGTCATATGGGCGTTAACGGCTATGGTGTTTATATTTATGAAAGTAATACGCCTGATGGCGTTTTTAAGCCGCATTTGCCTAATTACCGTATCAACGGTACTTCTAAACGATGGGTAAATATGTGGGAACGCTTCTTTAATAAAGATGGCGAGTTCCTTACTGCTAATTATATGTATGATGGCTATAGCTATGAATGCGGCAATGTTTGGCTTCCGCCTATTAAAAAGCTTGCCAAAGATGCTATGGGCTTGCATCTGGAGTGGTGGAACGGTAATGACAAAATGATCGGTGAACTTTATGCCGAGCATGCTGAATTATCTGCCCATAATGGAGATTTTGGCGTTTTTGATGATGGCGATAATACACTAAAGATATCTGATGTTGTGCCTGTTGAGGGAAAAACTGTTGTAGAATTTGATATCACGCTTTTAGAAAATGCGTTTACTGAGTATTCTGCCGGCGGCTTTTATCTCGACGAGGGAGAAAATCAAGGAACGGCAATTATTTTTGATACTTATGGAAAGTGTGAAATTTTAGCAGTAAAAGATAGTGTTATAGCTTCTGTGGATGATGTGATTTCCTTTGGTAGCACTGCACACTATTGGTTGGACAGTGGAGTAGCTTATAAAATTAGGGTGCTTGTTAGAGATAATATGTTTGAAGTTTATGTGAATGATAAATATCTCCAGACCTTCAATACGACACATTACAAGGAAGAAGCTGGAAAATCCATCAAAGGTTTTGCGGCTGTGTCCCATAGAAGACCTTGTACGCTGCGTGATATTAAGTTACACAAACTCAATGTTTAAGAAATATGGCAGCGGAACTTTCAATAAGATTCATAATTGATATGTGAGGGATACCATGAAAGAGAGATTACAGCGTCTTTTCAGCGGAAATCTGGATATGTATGAATCCATACCTTTTTGGTCGTGGAATAATAATTTGGATGAAGCTGAATTGATAAGGCAGATCGAGCAGATGAAATCGGCCGGCATTGGTGGGTTTATTATGCATGCCCGTACCGGCTTGAAAGAGGAATACCTGGGAGAAAAATGGTTTTCCTGTGTAAAAGCCTGTTTGGATAAGGCAAGAGAGCTGGGGATGCAGGCGTGGATTTATGATGAAAACGGCTGGCCCAGCGGATTTGTAGGTGGAAAGCTGTTAGAGATAGAACGGTATCGCGCCCGTTATTTAGAGTACAGCGTTGGTTCGTTCGATCCGGAAGCGTATGCAATCTATGTCACTGAGCAGAGTGGCTATCGATTGGGGAATGAAACACAACCGGAGGTTACGGAATATCATCGGATCTATTTGCGTGTTAGCCCCGCCAATACGGACATTTTGAATGCTGAAGTGGTAGATGCGTTCATTCAGGAAACCCATGAGCAATATTATAAGCGTTTCCCGGAAAGCTTCGGCAGAGAGCTTGCAGGCTTTTTTACGGACGAGCCGCAATACTATCGCTGGGCAACACCTTTTTCACCGGCAGCAGTTGAGCAGTTTGCTGCCAAGGGAGAGGATATCCGAGAGGACCTTATTTGGCTCTTTGTACAGGATGAGGCAGGTTATCCCTTCCGTGTAAAGTATTACAACACATTGAATAAGCTCTATACTGAGAACTTCTATAAAAAATTATACGATTGGTGCGAAGCGCATCATTGCCAGCTTACCGGTCATAGCGTAGAAGAAATGAATCTGCCCGGACAGATGTGGGGTGGAGCCAATGTAATGCCCTCCTATGGTTATGAGCATATACCGGGAATGGACTGGTTAGGCAGAGGAAATGGTACAGAAATTCCACCAAAGCAGGTTAGCAGTGTTGCCAGCCAGTTGGGAATCAAGCAGGTGCTGACAGAAACCTTTGGCTGCAGCGGATATGATGTGACGCCAAAGGAATT
>JAZOTM010000001.1:0-89919 GCA_045657625.1 Lachnospiraceae bacterium | reverse complement strand
TTATTGCGTAGGACTTACCAACTTCATAAAGACTGTGCCTTATTAAAGTGCGCCTAAAACAAATATCACATCCTAAAATGCCATTTCAGCCACCTTTACTTAGGTTGCGCGTAATCTATTCCCGAGTTTCGCAATTACCTATCTAAATTATAAAAAGCCCTTTTCTACGACTCAATTCCGATATTACCCATTGGATTCCAATTTGGAAACCCGCTGAGATACTCTTCCAAAAATCCAGGTCACCCCAAGAACCACCACTACGCCGAATAGGGTAGATACTACTCTTAATATGCTATACATCAGTCTCATTTCTCCGGAAAATGTAACCGCCATAAGCACGTAACTAATGGCACCAATTTTGCAATTCATATAAGGTGCCTTCACCCACTTGCATGCCAGTATCGTCAGCCACACACCCAGTAGCAAAAGTAAAATCGAAATCCATACATTATGAATCCACGTATCTATGGGAACGATGATACATGCTACAAGTGCTGCCATACATGTCACCTTTAAACGCATCCATCCCGCACCTTTGCTTGTTGTAAATCCATCCTGCACACACAATAAGCAGGCAATTGCCGCTGTTGCTTTCTGAATTACATCCATTTTGGCTTCACCGTATGCCACTTTTATGCCCAATTTTTCCAGTATTGTTGCAACCAAAACACAAATTCCTATGGATAACAAAATTCTCACATCTACCCACCATATATTCTTTTTTTCTTTCATCTTTTTCCTCCCAATCTCCTGATTCTCGCAGTCTCTATCTTAATTTGCTCACTCGTTCTAAAACAATTCGTTTTGCCACCCTTGTATTCCATTTTTTCATAGTAAAAAAAGGAAAATTGTTATAAAATTACATTTCGTGTTCAAATCCGAACATTTAGTGACAAAATACGCAGATGGCATTTTGCCGTGCTAAATTAAGTACACCAAAAAGTCTTTTGTATAAATGAGGAAAAGGGAGGATTTCTTATGTTACAAATTAACGTAGCAGACGTTGTAAACGTGCTTACAACCATTCGCCCATACCTGATTTTTATCGGTGTGGCCCTTCTTCTTGCAATCATTGTTACGATTGCAGTGAAGAAATTGAAAAACCCACTCAAAGGGTTTGTACGCAAAGAGGCGTGGCTAGCATTTGTTCTTTGCCTCGTAATTGGGGTAAATATGATTTGCTTTGGTCCAATGTCCAGCATGATTTCTCTGGCAACCGGAAATGGTACAATTTCCGAAGAGACTTCTGCAGAAGCAACTGCATTGGTTGAAACCATTGCAGACGAAGGAATTGTTCTTTTGAAAAACGAAAACAGTACACTTCCATTAGAAAGCAATACAAACCTGAATGTATTCGGATGGGCTTCTACAAATCCATGTTATGGGGGAACCGGATCCGGATCCTTATCTGATCAATATCCAACAGTTTCTCTATTGGAGGGATTAGAGGACGCAGGATTCAACTTAAATACAGAACTTTCTGATTTCTATACCGCATATCGTTCTGATAGACCGGAAGTAGGAATGTTCTCACAGGATTGGACTTTACCGGAGCCAACTGCTGATTCCTACACAGATGAAATGTTGGAAAACGCAAAAGCATTTTCTGACACTGCTCTTTTTGTCGTAACTCGTGTTGGTGGAGAAGGTGCTGACCTTCCTACAGATGTAAGTGAAGTGACTTACGAAGATAATTCAGAAGATTACAAAGATTTTGAAGATGGCGAACATTACTTACAATTAAGCCAGACAGAAGAAAATGTCCTTGCCATGATTTGTGAAAACTTCGACAACGTAATCGTGATTTACAATGGTGCAAATGCGATGGAACTTGACTGGATCAATGAATACGACCAAATTACCGGCGCTATCTGGTGCCCGGGTACCGGTCAGTCCGGTTTTGAATCACTTGGAAAAATCTTAAACGGAGAGGTAAATCCATCCGCTAAGACCAGTGATACCTTTGTCGCTGACTTGACACAGACACCTACTTGGAACAACTTTGGAGATTTCTCTTATGACAATGTAGAGGACTTAACTGTTTCTGTTACCGGATTTACCGGTGAAACTTCGGAAGCAACACCTACCTTTGTAAACTATGTAGAAGGTATTTATGTTGGCTATCGTTTCTATGAAACAGCTGCAACTGAAGGTTTGATTGATTACGACAGCACCGTTGTTTATCCATTTGGATACGGTTTGTCTTATACTACTTTCACCCAGGAAATGGGCGCAATCACAGAAACAGATGGCACCATTACCTTTGATGTTACAGTTACAAATACCGGTGATGTAGCCGGAAAAGACGTTGTAGAAGTTTACTACAACCCACCTTACACCAATGGTGGCATTGAAAAAGCCAGTGCAAACTTAATTGCATTTGATAAAACAAGTACTTTAGAGCCGGGTGCTTCCGAAGTCATTACCATTACCTTTGACTTAGAAGACATGGCTTCCTATGATTACCAAACTGCAGAAGCTTATGTGCTGGAAGCAGGAGATTACGGAATTTCTATTCGTTCCGATTCTCATACCATTATCTCTGAACAGGTTTATACCTTAGGAGAAACCATTGTTTACGATGAAAACAATACTCGTTCCAGCGATGAAACTGCTGTAACAAACCAGTTTGATGATGCTGCCGGAGATGTGACTTACCTTTCCAGAGCAGACGGCTTTGCAAACTACGCAGAAGCAACTGCTGCTCCTACTGATTACTCCATGAGTGCAGAAGCAAAGGCAAGCTTCTACAACAACGGAAACTATGATCCGGAAGACTTCAATGACGAAGATGATGAAATGCCTACCACCGGCGCTGACAACGGTTTAACCTTGGCTGACCTTCGTGGTGTGGATTACGATGATGAACAATGGGATTTATTGTTAGACCAGTTAACCGTATCTGATATGGATTCCTTGATTTCTCTCGGTGGATATCAGACAAATGCTGTATCAAGCATCGAAAAAGTTTCTACCGTTGATTGTGATGGACCGGCTTCTATCAACAACAACTTTACCGGTGTTGGTTCTGTCGGATTCCCATCCGCAGTTATGATTGCAAACACATGGAATACAGATTGTGCTTTGGCCTTTGGGGAAAGCATTGGTAAAATGGCTGATGAAATGGGCGTTTCCGGTTGGTATGCACCGGCTATGAACACACACAGAAGTGCTTTTGCCGGACGTAACTTCGAATACTATTCAGAAGACGGTGTATTATCCGGTTATATGGCAGCAAATGCAGTCATCGGTGCAGAGGAATATGGCGTTTATGCTTACATCAAGCACTTCGCTTTGAATGATCAGGAAACAAACCGTACAAACATGCTTGCAACTTGGGCAAATGAACAGTCCATTCGTGAGATTTACTTAAAACCTTTCGAAATTGCTGTAAAAGAAGGCGGTGCGAAAGCAGTAATGTCTGCATTCAACTATATTGGAACTACTTATGCAGGTGCCAGCGATGCCTTATTGAATACCGTACTTCGTGATGAATGGGGCTTCCGTGGCTTTGTAATCACTGACTACTATGGTGTTTACGGATATCAAGATGCTGACCGTTGCATCCGAAATGGTAACGACTTGATGTTGGTTGCTTATGATACAGAAACAAACCACGTAACCGATACAGAAAGTGCAACCTCCATCCAGGCAATGAGAACTGCTTCTAAGAACATTCTTTACACCGTCGTTAACAGTCGTGCTTATGCAGAAGAAAACTTAAACGTTGGTATGGATACTTGGAAGAAAGTGGCAATCGCCATTGATATTCTTCTTGCAGCCGGCTTCGTATGCTTAGAAGTACTTACGATAAGAAGTTACTTAAAGAAGAAAAAAGAAACTACAGTAGAAACAGAAACTACTACAGAAGCATAATTTTTCCTTAACACAAAAAGGGCTGTCGCTTTAGATGATGAAATCATCTGGGCGACGCCCTTTTTTATAGTATTTCCTTTGGTTTTTTCCCGATTACCTTTATAATAGCAGCGTCCTCAGACTCTCCATATTTTTCCTTGATATGGTCAAACATACGTTGCCAAGATTCTGCCGGAGATTCTTTGTAAGCAGCTGTCACCACTTCTCTACCCCAAACCGCTTCCGGAGTCATCATAATGGATACCGGCATTCCATATTCTTCTCCCCGTTTATTTTTTCTACGAACAAAATCAGTAATCACCAAATAGGTTTGCATCTGCAATCCTGTCATGATTCCGGGGTAATTCTTATTGCCACCTTTTCCAAATCCGCATTGCTTTTTTAAATCCGTGGAAAGAATTCGTTCGGTGCTATAAACATCCTCTCCATCTTCCCCTTCATAGAAATAAACGTCCATAATCACTTTTTCTCTGCGACTGGCCAACCCATCTTCCCAGCGTGCATCAAAATCATATCCATCCCGCCGACAATTCACAAAATAAGGCAACCATTTCAAGCTGATAAATCCTGCTTTCTTGTCAAAAAACTTGCCGTAGGCAATTTTTCCTCTGCCGGCAATGATTTCCCGCCATTTCCAAGGATCCTTTTCTGCGATATCCGTCCACCAATAAGTAGGGTCCGTCCATTCTTCCACAGAAAATCCTGCTACTTGGTTTGCAAACAAGGGCAAAAATCCGATTTCCTCTATGTAATTTTCCAAATCCTCCACGGTGTGAAGACAGTCCGGATCATTCCAAGACACGCCGTGCATAATCCACTCGCCATTTTCTACTGACATGATTTCCATCCTTTTTCTTTATTGGTTCTATTTTACCACATTTCTATGTTTCATCGTTTTTCCACCCCTTGCAAACATCACACCAACCTTTGGCACCGGAAACTTTTTTCAACTCCATCGGTGAGATTTTAACAGATGTAAAAGCATTCCCACCTGCCGGATGTACATAGTCAAAACGTTTCATAGAAACATCCAACCAAATTGGAATGTTTTCGTTTACAGCAAAAGGACAAACTCCACCCGGTTGAAACCCAATTGTATTCTCCACTTCGTCTCTGGGAACCATGTGTGGTTTTGTATGAAATTGCGCTTTAAATTTCGAACTGTTTACCCGACCATCGCCTGCCATAACCACTACCACCGGCTTTTCGTTGACTATAAAAGAAAGGGTCTTCGCTATTTCCGGTTCTGTACACCCAATCCTTTGCGCTGCGTGCTCCACAGTATCAATTGTTTCTTCATGTTCCGTTAACCGATCGCCTAAACTATTTTTTTCTAAAAATGCTTTCACCTTTTCATTTATCATTTTTTACACCTTCTTTTTTTGACTTCATCTTAGTCTTCTACATCAAATAACTCAAGAACCTCTCTATTACATATTTTCTATCAATTCTTATAGAAAAAATTTATAACTATAGATTCTTGTACTAAATATTTTCTTTGTGAATAAATGAATCATAGATGATATTCTATGATATAGTTTCTTTTTAGAAAAGAAAAAGAAAGGAATTTACACTTATGTCTTATATAAAAACATATGAAGAAATGATGGCCGATACGCGAGAAAAAGTAATCATCGATGTGCGTGATTATCATGAATTCATCCAAAGCAGTCACCCACATGCCAAAAATATTCCATGGCCAGAATTTATGAATCACTTAGATACAATTCCCCAAAATAAACCTGTATACTTGCTTTGCTACTCCGGAAAACACTCTATTGAAATTTGTGAAAATCTTACACCAAGTGGGTATGAAATATATAGTATCAAAGACGGCATTTACAGTTATTACAAATATATGATTGAACATAACCTTTCCGATGAAACTGCACGCGAAGAAAAATGCAAAGAAATTGAACGAAGTATTATAAAAAAATTCAGACATGCACTATGGAGTCCCTTTACAAAAGCCATCAATACCTACGAGCTCATTCAAGAAGGAGATAAAATTGCAGTCTGTATTTCCGGAGGCAAAGACTCCATGTTAATGGCGAAACTCTTTCAAGAATTATTACGTCATGGAAACAAGAAATTTGAAGTCGTCTACTTGGTAATGAACCCCGGCTACAATGATATTAACTATACTACCATCCTTAACAACGCCAAACTTATGCAGCTTCCAATTGAAGTCTTCCAATCCGAAATTTTTGACATTGTTGCAGAAGAATCCGGCTCCCCCTGCTATCTCTGTGCGCGTATGCGTCGCGGAACACTTTATCACAAAGCTCAGGAGTTAGGGTGCAACAAAATAGCTCTCGGACACCACTATGATGATGTGATTGAAACCATACTCATGGGTATGCTCTACGGCGCGCAAGTTCAAACCATGATGCCCAAACTTCACAGTACCAACTTTAAAGGCATGGAACTCATTCGTCCACTTTATCTAATTCGAGAACAGGATATTAAAAACTGGGCCCAATACAATGATCTACGTTTTATCAACTGCGCCTGTCGTTTGACGGAAAGCTGTGCAAGTTGTGGCGGAACAGACAAAGGAAGTAAACGAGGAGAAATCAAGCAGCTCATTGCAAAACTGCATGAAACCAATCCTTTTGTAGAGGCAAATATCTTTAAAAGTGTAGAAAATGTACACACCAATGCAATCATTGGCTTTAAATCTGCCGATGGAACCAAGCATCACTTTTTAGATACTTATCATCAGCAACTATAAATCGAAAAAGCGTAGCTTTCATTTTCAAAAGCTACGCTTCTTTTATAGGATTCCATGTTTTTCTAAAGAGACAGCAATTCCATCACTGTTATTATCCAGGGTCACTTCATCCGCGGCTTCTTTCACCGCTGCCACAGCATTTCCCATGGCAATACCACATCCCACATAGGTCAACATCGGCAAATCGTTTTCTGCATCACCGAAGGCTATCATTTCTTCTTTTGTGATGCCAAGACTTCCATAAGCAGCCTCGATTGCCCTTGCTTTATTGACATTTTGTGCCGTAAATTCAAAGTAAAAATCTGCAGTAAACATGCAACTCAAACGGTCTTGAAACGGTTCCTGCATCTCTTGATAATGACTACGCAAGTATTCCGGTTGCCCGGCAGTCAAAATCTTTTCCACAGGAAAATCCACCCATGCAGCCAAGTCCTCATGTTCACACAAGAGATAATTGTTTCCCCGCGATTCATATTCCACTACATTGAAGTTTCCTCCACGATATGGGAACTGACATCCAAACACATCCGTTGTGTGCATGTACTCTCCACGAGCAACAATGGGGGTCACCTGAAATTTTTTCATATGTTCCAAAACCGCTTGTGCCTCTTCTTTGGAAAGACTTTGCGAAAACAGTTCTTCTCCCGTCTGACAATCCAAAACTTTGGCCCCGTTGTAACAAATAAAAATCCCATGATTTTGCTCCATTTCCAGTTCTTGTGCCCATTTATACAGTCCCATGTCAGGGCGTCCACTGGCAAGCGCTAATCTTATACCTTTTCGCTGCGCAACAAGAAGCGCTTCTTTGGTACGAGGGGTTATCTTTTTTTCATCATTTGTAAGAGTTCCGTCAATATCCAACAATATGGTTTTTATCATAGACTTGTCTGTCTCCTATTTTTTTTACTTCCTTCGGCAAAATAATTACTGTTTAGATAAAAGCTCCCGTATGGTTTTTGTCACAGCCCCTTCTGCATTAGAGCCAATCACATCTGTAAATTGCTTTTTTACTTCCGGATGTGCATTAGACGGTGCAAAGGATCGTACTGCACAGTCTGCCATAGGAAGATCATTTAAGTAATCACCAAAGACAACCGTTTCCTCCTTAGTAATCCCTAATTTCTCCTGCAAAGCCTTTACGCCGGTTCCCTTAGAAACTGCTGCATCGAAAATATCAATCCAAACATACGCTGTTACCTTACTTACTATTTTTCCATTGTTGAATTTTTCAAAGTAAGGATAAATGTTTTTCTCTATATCATCAAAATACAAAAGTGCTACTTTAATGATTTCATCCGGAACTTCTTCATATTTGCAGTCGTTCCACGTCGGATAATATTTTTTTAACTCTGTGATATCCTTTTCTGTAAGCTGATCCGCATGTTCAATCCAGGCATCTTTTGTTCCGCAAGCTACCGCAATTAAATTCTCGTGTTTTCTCGCCTCTTCTATCACTGAAAGATAGTCCTCTTTTTCCAACGTATTTGAAAAAAGCTGTGTATTCTTATAATAAGCACATGCACCATTATCCGAAGCAAATGCCATATTCGCTGCGTAATCTCCAAAAGGTTTCTTCAGTCCCGCAATAGACCTACCACTGGCAGCGGCAAAAACCACACCCTTTTCTTCCATCCTCTTTGCTGTCTCTGCAAAGTCTGCCGGCATACATCCCTGTGAGTCCAAAAGACATCCATCCATATCTGTGACGATTAATTTAATCATATTGACTTCCTACTATTTCCTTTCCAAAGCGATCATTTCTCTTTTCATCATAATTGATTTTTCATAGCCACACAATCCATGGTGAAGCGTTTTCAATATTATCTGGAAGGTTTCCCGTAATACAAGAAAGAATGTCGCATGCGACATTCTCACGCCAAGCGCGGTTGCATTTATGCAACATTTACATCTCGCGCGCGTGCGCTTCCATAGCGGAGCGCTTTTTATATCATAGGAATGAAATTTCCTATGATATAAAAAAGGTACACCCTTGTGTACCTTTTCAAAACGAATTTATGCTGTCATGATTTGTTCCGGAAGTTTGGAATCTCTGAGCAAAGCCCTTGCAATGCCAATCATATCTGCTTTTTGTTCCACCAGCAATCTTTCTGCGGTTTCCCCATCGGTAATTCCGCCCACCAAAAGCACCGGAACAGCTACTTCTTTTTTGACGATTTCAGATAATTCTGCGAACCAACCCGGCTCCTTAGAATCCGGTCTTCGATAATCACACATACCACCGGAAATACTAATCATATCCACGCCTGCTTTTTCAAAAATCTTTGCTGCCTCAGCAACTTCTGATTTTTCAGCACCGCCTTCCATATAATCGCTGGCTCCCCAACGAATGGAAATCGGAAATCCTTTTCCAACTCGCTCTCTGACAGCCTGAATGACTTCCCTATGAATGCGGGTTCTTCCTTCCAGTGTTGCACCGGTATATTCATCCGTTCTCTTATTCGTAAGCGGAGAGTAAAACTGATTCAATAAATATCCATGTGCCGAATGAATTTCCACACCGTCATACCCCGCTTCTTTTGCACGTTCTGCTGCATCTGCAAACTTTTTCACAACCTCTGCAATTTCTTCCTTTGTCATTTCATGAGGCACTGCCTGTGCACCGGTGCGAATGGCCACATCGCATGGATTTACTACCGAGCTTGCACTTATCGGTGCAAAACCTGTCAGGTCCTCCTTGGCCGCACTTCCGGCATGCGCCAGTTGGGCAAACACAGCTGTTCCATTTTCATGAATAGCATCTGTAACCTTGCGTAATTCCACAATCATATCATCAGATGCAATGGATACCTGATTGGCACTTGCCTTTCCTTCTAAACTAATATAACTATGTTCCTGGATGACTAACCCCAAATATCCACCCTGAGTTTTTTCCCGATAATAGTCCACAAGCCCTTGGGTTACCTGACCATTCGCAGATTTTTCGGTTGCCATCGGCGGCATCACCAAGCGGTTATTCAAAATCACTTCACCCACGGCTACTGTATTATGTAAATTTTCAAATTGCATATTAACCTTTCTTTCTATTTCTTATCTATTTTAAACTGATGTTCTCACAAAATGATTCGAGAAATCAGATTCGTTCATGGTTTCGATTGCTTGTTCTAACTTTGCAATCAATATCTCTTTGTTCGTTCCAAGCACTCCCTGCAAACGCACTGCGTTTAGGCCATGCATAGACCAATATCTGGTTTTGGACAACTCCAGATTTTCCAATAATACTTTATGTTCCAATAAATTCTCTTTTTCCCCGGCTTCCACAAATTTTCCATTTTTTACGTCTTGTTCCATTTCCGTTCCCGGAAAAACACCAAAAGTAGTAGCAGAAATTAACGCCGGCTCTGTTTCATTCAAGAACTTCGCCATAGCCTTTGCACTTTCTACACCTCTTCCTTTTCCGGCTGCGCCAATCATAATTAACGCATTATAAGAAATTCCGGCTTTTTTCAGACGCAGCAATTGGGTTTTTGCTTCCGCGATCGTGTTGCCTTTATTCAAGTATTGCAGCACATCATCCAATGCGTTTTCAATGCCAATATAAAGACTATCAATTCCCATGTTCTTGATGCGTTCCAGCTCTTTATCCGTCTTCGTGCGAATATTTCGAACAGCTGCATACATGGTAATCACTTCGATGTTCGGAACATATTTTTTTATAATTTTTACCGGTTTTTCCAAGTTATCTGCAGACATGGCAAAAGGATCTGCTCCTGCCAAAAATATTTTCCTTATTTGGGTTCCATATTCTGCAACAATCTCCTGCATATAATATTCCATTTGGTCTTCTTTTAACATACGAAAAGGAATCCCTTGAAACATAGTGCAGAAACGACATGCATTATGGGTACAGCCCTCCGTAGCCGGCAAGATCACAACTCCTGCCTCTACGGTTGGCCGATATATAGTTCCATTGTAATAATAATTGTTACTCATTTTATTTTTTTAATTCTTCTACCAAAAGATTCGCTACTTTCGTGCTGGAGAAAGGATTTTGACCTGTAATAAACCGTTGATCTGATACGGCAAATTCCGTAAATGGATTTCCCTTCACAAACTTTGCGCCTCTTTCTTTCAACACAGTTTCTCCTAAAAACGGCACCATCTCTGTTGTTCCATTCATCATTTCTTCTTGATTTGTGAAACCATTAATTTCTTTTCCCTTAACGAGATATTCTCCGTTTTCATCTTTCAAATTCACCAATCCTACTTCCCCATGACAAACGCTGGTGATGTATCCCTGGTTTTTATAGATTTCTTCTGCAAGAGAAATCAAATCCGCATTATCCGGGAAATCCCACATAGCGCCATGGCCGCCGCAAAAATAAATAGCCACATAATCCTCTGCGTTTACCTCGGAAAATTTCTTGGTATTTTCAATAGCATCTTTATGAAATGCTTCTGTCTGGAAGATTTCCATCGTTCTACGATCTGCTCTGGCTGAATGTGGGTCCACCGGCACCATACCACCCTTGGCACTCGCAAAATCCACTTCATATCCTGCTTGAGTTACCACATCATAAAAACTGGTGGCTTCTTCCAACCAAATTCCTGTTGGCTGAGAACTGTTTCCATATCGATCCACATTTGTTTCTGCAATCAAAATTTTTTTCATGATTCGTCCTCTTTCTTATTAATACTCTGGATTATCTAAAATACGTTCTTATTTTGCTGCAAGTACTGTCTTTGCAAGTCCTTTAATCCAGTCCTGATGTCCCTGATTCATAATATCCGGCTGAGATTCAAATAATTCCTTTGCCGGCTTTCCTTTTTGAGACTCCTGCGTAAGAATACGAACTCTACCTTCTGATAAGTCTTCTAATAACCATGCATGAATAACATCTAAACGATGATCCGCATCTCCTTCTGCCCATCCGTGCCAAGCAAGTCTTCCCGGCTTGTTTCCTTCCGGTGCTTCAAACTCTACGATTTCTGCTTCAATCGGAAATCCAAATGTTTTGAAAGCAAATTTGGTATCCGGTGCAAGAATTGTTCCTTCTGTATTGTGGAAATCAATATCTGATGCATTTTCATAGTATGTAGTCCAAATGGAAGTATCGATTAAATTTTCAAATACATCCTTTGCTGTGATTCCTTTTACAATAATTTCATTTGATGCAAAATTATCTGTTGTTCCAGGTAAATATTCCTGTGGCCAATTAATTTCGTTTAACATGTTTTGACTCCTTTTCTGCAACCTTTGTTGCTCGTAATTTATCTCATTTCTTTTCTTGTATCTTTCTCAAGTTTTTAAATACTAGTGATATCTTTCGGGTCGGCCAACCTTGTGACTATAATTTATTCCCAAATGATTCTTTCCGCAAGAATGCACTTTTTTGTTATATACTTACCAAAAAGTAGAAATTGTGGAGTTGCAAGGAACTTTACAGAATCATTTTTTGCTTTTTCATAAAGTAAAATACTTGAATCGATTTTTTCACATACAGGATGACCTATATTTTCGTAATTATGACTGCCGGTCATAGTAGCGCAGGAGCTGCCGGATATTTCGCCAACTTGGCGAAAAGTTATGGGATTTCCATTTCTTACACCAATGAAATCGCCATGGTAAAAGGTGACAAAAACCCTACTCTACGATATCGCAATCCAGACATCACCCTACAAGAATTAATTCGTGCCAATCAACAATATTAAACTGCTTGTTGCAAATCTTTGTGGGAAAGAACCCCGGTTCTTGCTAGTACTTCACGCACATCTTTTACCGGAATAATTTCCAAATTTGCTTTTACTTCATCTGCCACATCAATGAGATCCTGCTCATTGTCTGCCGGAATAAAGGCAGTCTTTACTCCACTGCGAAGGGCTGCCATCAATTTTTCCGGCAAACCACCAATCGGCATGACCAATCCACGTAAAGATACTTCTCCGGTCATTGCAATCTGTGGGCTCACATCATGTCCTGTCACCAAAGAGGCAATCGCAGTAGTCATGGTAATTCCTGCAGATGGGCCATCCTTAGGCACAGCACCATCCGGCACATGGATATGAAGATCATTTTCTTCAAATAGCTTTGCTTTTTCCGGGAAGAGAGATTTTACCAAGCTCACTGCAATTTGTGCAGATTCCTTCATGACATCTCCCAATTTACCGGTGATAATAATGCCACCTTTTCCCTTTGTAAACATGGTCTCAATATATAAAATTTCTCCGCCTACTGAGGTCCACGCCATACCGGTGACTACCCCCGGATTTTGTTTTTCCGGTACCATTTCCCGATGCACCGGTCTCATATCTAAATCGGTACGTAACTGCTCCTCCGAAATTCGAATCCTATCTTGATCCCCTCTTGCAATCATGACTGCTGCCCCTCTGCAAAGCGCATCAATTCTCTTTCGAAGTCCTCGAACCCCGGCTTCTCTTGTATATTCTTCAATGATGGTTTCCAAAATTGCATCGGAAACCTCTAAGGCATCTGCATCAATTCCCATAGCCTCCATAGATTTTGGCAACAGGTGATTTCTGGCAATCTTCAATTTTTCATCCGGCGTATAACCGGTAAAGGAAATCACTTCCATTCTGTTTAACAACGGTTCCGGAATCGTATCCAAACTATTGGCTGTACAAATAAACATCACATCCGATAAATCATAGGGCACATTCATATAATGATCGGTAAAGGTATTGTTTTGCTCCGGATCCAATACCTCCAGCAAAGCACTGGCCGGATCTCCATTATAAGATTGGGATAACTTATCAATTTCATCCAACACCATCACCGGATTGGAAACGCCACTTTTGCTAATGGCATCCATAATACGTCCCGGCATGGCTCCAATATAAGTACGTCGGTGTCCACGAATATCTGCTTCATCTCGTACACCACCTAAGCTTACACGCACATATTCACGCCCCAGACTTTTTGCAATGCTCTTACCAATGCTGGTTTTTCCGGTACCCGGTGCCCCCACAAAAAGAAGAATGGAACCGGACTGTTTTTTCTTTAAATTCATAACCGCAATCTGCTGCACGATACGCTTTTTCACCTTATCCAACCCATAATGGTCTTCATTCAATATGCGTTCCGCCTCCGCCAGGTCAATAAAGTCTGTGTCCTGTTTTTTCCAAGAAAGCCCTGTCACAAAATCCAAGTAATCATAAAGCATCCCGGTTTCCGGACTATTCTTTCCTTCCTGTTTTAAACGATCCAGTACTTTTCTTGCTTCTTTTTCTGCCTCTTCGTTCATACCGGATTCTTCGATTTTTTTCTCAAACTTCTGAATATCCGTCAGATTTTCCGGATGCATTTCATCCAATTCCTTCTGCAGATATTCCATCTGTTTCTTGATGGCCGATTCACGATAAAGGTCCTTATACTCCTGCTCCTGTGCTGCAGTTGCATCCGTGGTCACCTTGGTCACTTCCAAAAATTCCACCACTGCTTTTTCCATAAGTTCCATTCGTTTCACAGCACTATCTTCCGCAAACATTTGATATTTTTCCTCGTTGCTGTTGTCCATCCAATAAGACAACGCAGCGGTCAACTCGCCTACAGATTCCGTTTCATCCACGAGCATATTGAAAAATTCTGCATACTGGAATCTGGAAGCCAAGTCCTTCACATCTTCCTTCAGTCGTTGCAGCACCTCTGCCTCGCGCTCCGGAAGCAAAATCTCACTATCCGGTCTCTTGGTGATATTCAAATCTATATTGTGTCTTTCGTCAATGGAAATCCCTTCCACATCTACACGATTGCTAACCTTTACTACCACATAGCCATCGCCGTGGATTTCGCTAACAATCCCGGAGACACCTATGGGATATAAATTATCCTCCGTAATTTCGTTTCGCTTCTGATATTTTTTACTCTGCAAAAGAACAACGCGTTCTCCCTGCGTCGCTCTTCCAGCCAAATTCTTAAATTCGTCTGTTTGAAAATAGAGATTTCCTTTGGATATTAATTGTCTGTTGTATACGGGAATTACTATCATATGATCCTCCTTTTTATCAGCACTCGCACTTTCCGAGTGCTAATGATTTGGTAAAAAAATAAAGCAATTTTCTGGAAATGCTTTACAAAACCTTTACACTTGTCTAAGATGTTTACATGATAGTAGCACCAACATTGACATCTGTCAATGTTTTATTTTCATTTTTTCAAACATCTGAAAAAAACAACAAAAAAGTAAGGAATTTAGCATGTATCAAGGCTGTAATAAAACGGCCCTCTGCTCCCAAAAGAACATTGCGGAAGGGTTTTATGAGTTATTAAAAGAAAAAGAATATACCAAAATTACCATTAGTGAGATTTGCAAAAAGTCCGGTGTTTCCCGCCAGACTTTTTATTCTCTATTCTCCTCCAAGGAAAATATTGTCGCTTTTATTCTCTCAAAAGAATACGCTTTTCATCCGGATAAAGATTGTAAATGCGATGGCGACCTGACTATGAAGGAATTAAGCAAAGGCTTTTCCTCTTTCCTTGTGCAAAAAGCAGAATTCATTAATTTGTTGGAAAAAAACAATATCACGTATTTATTGCAAGAGTCCCTTTACCAAAATTTCTCCTGTTGTGAATGTAAAGCTCTTTATCCCCACATTCATGACGTACTGCCGGTGGATTTGACCATTGACTTCATCACTTCCGGGCTAACCACCATTGCAAAATACTATGTCAAACACCGCGAACAAATTTCCTGCGAACAACTTGGTGATCTTATTTATATTCTTTTCCATGGAGATTACTTCGATTCCCTGTAAAAAAGCAGTTCTGTGCAAAAACAGAACTGCTTTTCTTTCTTATTCATTCTATTCTTCCACCATAGTACCCACATGTTCCTGGGCGAAAGTCATAAATCCCGTGCCATTGTATTCGTCATCACCAAAATAAACATTTCCTTTTTTACTAAAGAAGTCCCCGGTGTGTCCGCCATAAGCCTGCGCCAAATACCATAATGCTAATTCCACATCATCGTCTGCAATAGAAGTATCATCTACCACGGCCTGTGCGTCAGCAATAGCCTGGGTAAAAATAGTTACATATTCTTCCGTAACCCAAGATTCTCCTTCCGGAACATCGGATCCATCCCCGGTTTCAGACACTGCCACTGCGTTCATATCTGCTGTTACCTTATCAATCACTTCCTGCAATTTTTCTCTTGCCTGATTGCCCAACGAATATCCGACAGTAATTCCCGGTGCACAAGTCCACTGTACTACCTCAATATTTTCCATTTCTCCTAACCAAATCATGCCAAAAATCGGCTGGCTCGGTTTATTGGCTTCTCCTAAATACGGTGTTGTAATACGAGTATCCTGCATCACTTCTCCATCTTCAAAGGTAACTACAAAGGAATCATGTCCCTCTGCGTCCGTAGTGACTTCTATTGTCGCAATGGTATTTTCCTTGGCCTCAGCACTCTTAATATACCAATCCTCTCCTTCTTTCCAAAAGAGCACCACATCTAAATCCTGCAATTCTCCTTCTACATTTTCATTTTTAAATTGAATCTGAGATGGATCTGCTCCTTCGGTAGACTCGCTCTGTAAGCTCTCTTGTAGTTCTATCGTAGTATACGCATCACCTTGATTGATTTTATGTGCCTTGGCTGCGTCAAAAACAGTAATATCAATAGCTGTAGCAAGTCCATTTTCTACTGTTACCTCATAGCTAATGCCAGACAACATGGTATTTGCATTTACAAAATCTACCACTGCCTGTTCATACTCTTCATCTTCACCCATAAATAAAATATGGGCATTGTAAGACCATGTACCATCCTCATTTTTCCAGAAAGTTTTTCTTTCATTCGTATACATTTCTTCTGCTGTATAAGTGCCATCTTCTAACTGTAAAGGAAGTGTCTCTCCATTAATGGTCACCTTCTGATTTTGAATCAACTCGGCTACCCCTTCTGCTGCAGTTGTTTCAAACAAGTAATCATAGGAAGCATCTGTAATACCTACTTTTCCATCTGCATAAATCGTAAGTACCCCATCTTCCACAGTTTCCGTACCTTCCTCTGTTGTCTGCATTTCTGTGTTTCCCACAGTTTCAGAAACAGTTGTTTCTTCTCCGGCATTTGTCCCACAAGCCGCGCCTAATACCATACTCCCTGTAAGCATGCCAATAAAAAATCCCCTTAATACTTTGTTTCTCATGATACCCCTCCTATCTGAATTAAGAAAAAGCAGACCTGACGTCTGCTTATTCAACTTTGCAATTTCATTTTCATCAATTGAAAATTCTTCATCAATTCAGATTCCTAAAGGTTCATTTCCAAAAAAGAAAAGTTCAGCATCGCTAAACTTTTCTTTTTTCTCTTAAAATAGCACCCTTATTTTACCGGAATTACTGCACCATCATACGTATCTTCTATAAATTGTTGCGTATCCTCATCTAACAATGCTTCTACTAGTGCCTGAATTGCCGGATTATCCTTATCCTCACTACGTACCGCAATTATATTTGCATAAGGACTATCTGCACCTTCACTAAATAATTTATTTGATGTAATTCCTGCCTCAAGCGCTTTATTTGTGTTTGTAATAAAAAAGTCATAATCATCTTTTGTAGGTATAATCTGAGCGGAATCTAATTCTACAATTTCAATTGGAATCAAATATTCTGTAATATCATCCACTGATGCACTCAAAGAATCTTCTACACCTTCATCTAAAACAATAAAGCCATTTTCTTCCAAAATACGCAATGCTCTATATTCATTTGTTGCATCATTTGGAATTGCTACAACGTCTCCTTCCTGAATTTCTTCGGTACTTTCATATTTATCTGAATAAGCAGTAATTGGTTCTACATGAATTTCCCCCACATTTACTAAATCATATCCATTCGCTTCGATTTCTGACTGTAGATACGGATCGTGCTGAAAATAATTAAAGTCAATTTCTCCGGCCGCCAGTTTTTCATTTGTTGTAGAATCGGCTGCAGTCGAAACAAGTTCAATTTCAATCCCTTGTGCTTCCAACTTCGGTCTAATATATTCTATAATTTCTGCATGTGGCACTAAATCAGCAATTCCCTTTAAAACTATAACTTCTGTATCCTCCTCTGTAGATTCTTCTACAGTTTCGCCATCACCTAAAACACTTACACTGGAATCCTCTGCTGCGCTTTGCGAGCATCCTGCTAATAACGAAAATGTACTTACTACTGCTAATGTAACTGATAAAATTTTTGATTTCATAATTTTCCTCCATTTCGCACTATTGTGCATTTTTATTTATTATTTTCATATGCATATGTTTAAAATAAATTTATATTAAATTTCGAGTTTTCAAGATTCTATTTGATATGTAATTTCCAATCCCCTGTGTAATCTGAACAAACACAACCAATATATATACACAGGCAAATAATTTATCGTGTTGAAATCTTTGGTAGCCATATCTCACTGCTATATCCCCTATTCCTCCTGCGCCAAACATACCAGCTAATGCAGTCATTGAAATTACTGCAATTACCGCTACCGTAAAACCTCTAACAAGGGATGGAAACGTCTCCGGAATGATAACTTTAAAAATAATCTGCTTTCTGGTACTTCCCATCGATTTTGCTGCTTCAATTTTTCCCTTTTTCACTTCTAACAAAGAACTTTCCACCAATCTCGCATACATTGGAATACAACTGGCTGCAATTGCTATAATACAAGCATTTGTACCATATGATTTTCCAAAAATTAATCTGGCTACCGGAATCATTAAAATAATCATGATCATCTGCGGCAAGGATCTTAAAACATTAATAAACCATCCCGTAGCCTTATACGGAACTTTTAACGGCAAAAGTCCATCCGGACAACATAAAGTTAAAAATATACCCAATATTAGCCCAAACACCAGCACAATAATCGATGATACAACTGTCATATAAATTGTTTCTGTAATGGGCGTTAATAAATCTTCCCATATTTCTATAGAAAAGGATGCTTTTATAACATCCCACAATGAAGATTCCAATAAACTCATATACCTTCTCCTTCCTGAAAGCTGACATTCTGAAACTGCATAAATACTTTGGCAAATAATTCTCCCGTTCGACTTTTAGGATTATTAAAAATACCTGCAACCGTTCCGCTTTCTATAAATTTTCCATTTTCTAAAACCGCCATCCTATCACAGCTATACCGAATGGCATCTAATTCATGCGTAATCATCAAAATGGTTATTCCTGATTTTTGATTTATTTCTTTTAAGAGATCCAATATTTGTAATGTTGTTTGCGGATCCAATGCTGAAGTCGCTTCATCTGATATTAACAATTCCGGGTTATTCACAAGAGCTCTCGCGATTCCTACCCTCTGCTTTTGCCCTCCGGAAAGTCCCCCTGGGTGTGACTCCAATTTGTCTTCTAAACCAACCAACTCCGCTGCTTCATGTACCTTTTTCTTAATTTGATCTTTTGATTCCCCATTTATCTCTAATGGATAAGCAATATTCTGATATACATTTCTAGATTCAAATAAATTAAAATTCTGAAATACCATCCCAATTTTTCGTCTCTGTTGTAATAGTTCCTTCTCCGAGAGAGATAAAATATCTACATCTCCCACTCGAATAAAACCTTCATCCGGATTTTCCAAGCGATTGATGCACCTCGCTAAGGTTGATTTTCCTGCCCCGCTAAAACCAATAATCCCAAAAATTTCTCCTTTTTCCACTTCTAGGTCAATTCCTTTTAATACTTCCAAGACAGCATCACGTGTATGATAATTTTTTTTTAAATTTCGGATCTCAATATAACTCATATAACTAATCGCTTCCTTTATTCTCAATTTCCTAACTAAATTAGGATTGATTATAAAAGGGTTTTCTTTTCTTGCATAATATTTGGTTTTTATTAGAATTGATAAAACAAAGTTATAACTAAAAAAAAGCAGACTCAATAGTCTGCTTTTTAATCCATATCATTCATTTTCTAAAGATTCCAATGCTTCCACAGCTTCTTCCCAACCGAGTTCTGTTGCATAACCGTAATAGGTTTTCGCCAGGTCCGTATCTCCCTCTTCCAACGCCAGTTCTGCCAATTTGCAAAGTGCCTCTTTTAACTCATCCGGGCCATTGTTGTTTTCATTAGACAAGAATTCATCTACGGTAGAAACTGCCTTTTCATACCATTCTTTGGCTTTCTCTGTACTTTGTTCTACTCCATTTCCTTCTTCATACAGAAGTCCTAAGAAATATGCTGCGGAAACATCTCCTGCATCTGCTGCTTGTTCAAAGCATTCCGCCGCCTTGACATAATCCTGTTCTACACCAACTCCATCGCGATACATGAGCCCTGCATATCTCATTCCTTTAAAATCCGGATCTGCTGCAGTCGCAGATAATTCGTAATACTCCATTGCTTTGGCATAATCCTGTTCTACGCCATTGCCTTCTTCATACATACGACCCAAATCCGTATACGCTCTGCCGCTTCCAGCCTCGGCGTCTGCCAATAATTCTTCTGTGGATTTTTGTTCATGCTGTCCCATCGGACCTTGTTGTGCCTCTGTCGTTTCTATTTCCGTTTCCACATTCTCCACAACACTTTCTCCCACAACATCGCTAGCGCTTTCCGTCGCACCTGAATTCTCCACCGTTCCACAAGCAGCCATGGAAAAAGTCATTGTCATTGCCGTCATCATAACAAGCCATTTTTTCTTCATAAAAAAACCTCCCTCTTTTTTATGAATTTATTGTATGATTCGTTATGCGTTCTTAATACCCGGCAATCTTTCCAATCCGCGTGATTTTATCCCAAATTTATACAAACCGCATGTCAATCCTTTGTCGGAGCCATTTTCCTAAATAGATATCAAACATTTCTTTATATTCTTCCGGCTCTACCACATTTCCTATGCCCATAACAGCATAGATTACAGATGCTTCCTTCAAACGATAAGGCCAATCCTGCAAGCCACATTTTTTGTAAAACTCATGTCTATGTACTCGCTGCGTGTAGTTTTCAGCGGTTTCGTCCAATAACTCCAAGGCAAGAAAGAACCGCTTGTCCTGATATTTTTCTTTTAAGGCTTCCATGGTTTTCGTCCCATACCCTTGCCCTCGTAAAGATGCATCCATGGCCAAGTAAAACAAATACGCAATATCTTTATAACAAACCACATAGGCCAATCCTACCCAGATGTCTCCATCCGTCACTTCCCAAAATTCTGCTTTCCCCTGCAAAGCCTTCCGTTTCATCAGCCAAAAGGGAGCTCGTTCCTCCTTTGGAAAGGCGGATATATATAGTTTTTTCAATCGCTTAAAATCTGTTGTTGACGTTACAATTTTTAATTCCATAAATGACCTCGTAAAAATAATTTTCTCATCTATTATAACAAACTCACTTCCTATAGCCCAAATAAGACACATTCATGCTACAATAAACAATAAATTCTAAAAAGGTAGTGTGAACATGAGATCTTTTCGTTTTTGGCCGGATTCTGATATCCAAGTAGAAAAAAGAAAAATAAAAGCAAACGGACACCATATACCGCTGCTTATTTTAAAAAAGAAAAACCATGCCGGGAATGCACCAGGTGTGTTGTGGGTACATGGCGGTGGTTATGTTACCGGTATGAAAGAAATGGTATATATGGGACGCGGAGAAAGTCTGGCTAAAAAATATGATGCTGTAGTCATTTCTGTAGGATACCGCCTCTCCGGTTTACATCCTTTTCCGCAAGGCTTCGACGACTGCTATGCGGCTCTTCTATATTTGAAAGAACACGCTACCGAACTGGGCATTCGCAGCGATCAAATCATGGTGGGCGGAGAAAGTGCCGGCGGTGGCATGTGCGCCGCGCTTTGCATGAAAGCACGCGATACCGGCGATGTAAATATTGCCTATCAAATGCCACTCTACCCAATGCTAGATGACAGAGATACCGACAGTTCCAGGGATAATCATGCAAAAATTTGGAACACCCGAAAAAACCACGCTGCTTGGAAGCTGTATCTCCGAAAAACAGCCAAATCCCAGACTCCTATTTATGCTGCCCCAGCGCGACAAACCGACTTTTCCAATTTGCCACCTGCCTATACCTTTGTCGGTACTGCAGAACCTTTTTACGCTGAAACTCTGACTTTCGTGCAGCGATTAAAAAACGCCGGCGTTACCGCCAGCGTTGATGTATATAAAGACATGTACCATGCCTTTGACATGATGGAACCGGATTCTGCTGTATCACAAGAAGCCATCCAAAAATTCGAAGAACATTTCGTTTATGCAAAGGAACACTATTTTAAAGAACAAAGCGTTTAAATATAGAATACCTATATGCACTCTTGTAATCAAAAAGAAATACCTGCCTAGCGCTTTCTTTTAAACGTATGATAGAAAATACAAACTTCCGCATTTAGCCTTATTCTATCCTTTTCTTTAAATTCACTTTTTCCATCTATAGTAATTTTTTCTACTGTGTTCTCTTTCACAAACCAACCTAATTTCAAATCATGTAGTTCAAAAGGCTGTAGTGATACAAATCCAGCTTTTCTAAACTCCTCTACCACGTCCTCTAATTTTTTTCCTTTCAGTTTTCGTGACGAAAACGGAGGATTAATTCGTTTAAGAGCATGATATACAATCTCAATTTTTGCATTGTATGGAAATCTTGTATCTTTTCCAAAAGAATCTATTCCATTAAATGATATAGTTTTTATTCGTCCCTCCTTAGAAATATTATCTATCTCTAAGTCCTCTATGGCATTTGTTTGGATATGATAAAACTCCTTTACCTCTAATACTTCAAGAACACTTGTATATTGCATTTTCTTACATTGCTCTGACGATAATCCAAGTGTCTGTTTTTTTCTAAACAACGTTCTCCATATGCGTTGTCTTCTTTTTCGTTTCTCCTCTTGTCTGATTCTTTCTTCCTCTTCTTTTTGACGCACTTTCTCATTCATGTAATCCTGATATTCTTCATCATAATCATTGTCATCATAATTATCATCACTATAATCGTCGTCATCATAATCGTCATCATCATAATTATCATCACTATAATCGTCGTCATCATAATTGTCGTCACTATAACAATTACTCGAGTTATTTCTAAATTTTTGATACTCCTCTTCGGAAGAAAATATTTGATCCTCAGAAATTATATTCTCATATCCACATACTTCACAATGCCACGCACCATTCCAATCATTAAATCCACTTTGTGTATTTAAATACGCACCACATTCATCACAAAACCATCCAACATTTTCAAACCTATCCCCTACCTTTTCTTCCCCAAATAATAATTGACCGCACTCTTTACATATCCAATACTCCGCATCAGGGTCGAATCCTATTTGTTCTTCTAAATCCACTCCGCAATTTGTACAATAATATATTCCCATTTCTCTCATCACCTAATTTTTGCTTTTTATAATTCTTTACACTTGCTAGTCTTATCCCTCTCAGAGCATCATAAGATTCCCTTCATCCACTGCGCCATTTGATGCATGCCGTCCCTACCTTCCGGGAAAAAGCTGCATAGAGCCCAATCATGGCACATCGGTTGCTGTATTTCTTGATACACCACCTTTTGCTCTTTCAGGTGCTTGAGCCAACGTGCTACATGAGGATAAAACAATTCATGAGTTCCATAGAGAAGTAGCATGGGCGGAAAGTCTTTATAATCAATGTACTCCGGGCTGACATCCGGGTCATCCAAAGGTACCTTTTTACACCAATTTTCTGCTATGATATCATTCATTTCCACACTCAAGATAGGGTCCTTGGGTTCCATGGCCTTACGAATTTCTCTGTTTTTTCCATATTCCAGTCCACAAGCCGGTGAAATCACTACTAATTTTCCGGGTTTTCTTTTCAGACGATGGGTCAAACTTAAAATCAAGTTTGCTCCGGCACTGTCGCCCATAAGAATCAAATCTTCCGGGAAACGTTTTTTCAAAAATCCTGCGTAAACATCTTCCAGCCAGTTCAACGCATCTCGCACCGTATAGTCCGGTGCTAGCGGATAATTGAGGATATAAACCGGAATTCCGGTTTCTTTTGCAATCCTTATGGCCGTATCGTAATGAAGGGCAGTCGCCCGCGTCATTCCTCCTCCGCCGGGCAAAAACAATATGGCTCGTTTTTCTTTCTTATCCATATCACGGGCCTGTAACCGAAAAATCCCAAATCCGTTGTAAGAGACCTGTTTCACCTTTACATTTCTCTGATACACGAATTTGGGTAATTGATCGTTTTGGGCATTTTTCTCTGCGCCTTTTAACATCAGCGCTTTTACTCCGCCCCCCGGAAGTTTATTCAATTGATAACACACACCCTCTACCATTTTATAAGACCAACTCATGCTATCCCCTCCTCATCTACACGTTACGCAAATGTACCATGTTCTGCATTTATTTTCTGTACAAAATTTCTAAGAAAAGCATAGCTTTCCACTCTTGAAAAAGCAAGAATTTTTATTCTCTTATACAAATAGTGGTGCCTGATATCTCCGGTCTTTTGGTGCCGGATATTCCCCTGCATGATATCCTAAAATTACATGGGCACTGATATGAAAATCCTCCGGAATCTCCCATTTTTTCAGGACCTCTTTTCCAAAGTCATCGATAAAATAATCCGTTGCTACGGAAATAATGCAGGAATCAATACCCATGGAATGTGCTGCCAAACAAATGTTGTTTGCCATAATATAGGAATCCGGTTCCGCAAACAAAAAACGATCCGGCGCAAACAAGTAAATCACGGTAGGCGCATTATAAAAACCACTGTGTGAAGTCGTTACAAGCAACTCCTCATTTAATTGGATTTCTTTTCCTCCATTAAACTGGCCATAGACGACGTTCTGTGCTCGCCCCAAGCGCGTATTCAACGCCTGATCTTGGGAGACCACGATTCTGGTGCGTTGTCTATTTCCCGCATTGGCAGACCAAACTGCCACCTCTAGTAGCTGATTCAGCGCTTCTTTCGACACTTTTTCCTCTGTGTAATTTCTGACGGATCTACGATCCATGATATTTTGAATGATTTCGTTCATAAATACCTCCAAATTAGGGATTATATCCCTTCATCTACAAGGAGTCCCGCCTGTTTCAAGTCTGTCACCCAACACTGTGGATCCTCTGCATAAAAGCTACCGTTCGTTCCTTTTGCCACTGCCGGGCAACCCCTGCACCATGGCATCAACTTACATTTTGAACACTTTAAAAACTTGTCAAAATCTCTATATTTTTCCATGCTTGTAATCCAAACATCTGCAATGCGATCTTCAAACACATTGCCCACTTTGCTTTCGCCTACTCTACGACAGGCATATATATCACCGGTTGGAAGAATTGTAATATGGGCGTTTCCACAATTACATCCGCCATAAATCATTCCTTTTTCTGTTCCATCCGGAATTTGAAACTCTCCGGTCTCATACTCATATAAGGTCCAGAGATGATCTTTCTTGTTAAAATAGGTTTCACAACCTTCTGCTTCATACTCTTTAAACTTCTTATCACAAATGGCAAGAAGTTCTCGATACTCTTGGGCCGTCATGGTCGCATCCAAATCTCCACCACTGGGTACATATCTGGAAAAAGCAAACACATTGACCCCTGCCTTTACCACGGCATCTATAATTCCCGGGACTTCCATACGATTGGTTTTGGATACCGTTGTCATGACGACACTACGTATTCCGGCTCTATTTAAGCAACCGATTTTTTCCAAGGTGCAATCAAAAGATCCCGGCTTTCGAAACCAGTCGTGGGTTTCTCGCAATCCATCCAAAGATAACTGATATTTTTCACAACCATACCATTTTAATTCTCTGCAAATCTGATCGTTTAGGTGGAATGGATTTCCCATGATTGTGAATTTGATTCCATGTTCATGGAACAAATCCAACAATCTCCAAAAATCAGGGTGGAGAATCGGGTCTCCACCCGTAAGATAGAAGTAAGGAGTCATTCCATATACCTCACAAAAATCTACGCAGTTGTAAAATGTATTCTCGATTTCATCCCAAGTCATGGACTTGAGACAAGTATGTGTTCCTGCAGAATATATATAACAATGCTTACATCTTTGATCACATTCATCTGTAATATGCCATTGAAATGAAAAATATGGTTTCGTGCGACGCGATTGAACGTTATTCATGACTCCTTGACTCCTTTACTTAGAATTTTTCCTTTGTCTTATTTGTCACCGGCACCACATGCCGTTCCACAAGCTGCCGGCTTTTCTTCCTGCTTGTCTCCTGCGCCACATGCTGTTCCGCAAGCTGCCGGTTTTTCTTCCGGCTTATCTCCTGCACCGCATGCTGTTCCACAAGCTGCTGCCGTTGTTTCCTTGCTGTTCCATCCGAATAAATTTGATAATGCCATTTTTGTTTCCTCCTATGAAATCATTTGTAAAAAGCAACTTTGCTTTCTGTGCCTTCATAATATCAGCCCAAAACACGAGAAAAAAGTACGCACTTTTTTATTACCCGGTCACCTTTTTGTAACTTATCGACATTTTTATTTCCTTGTGATAAGTTGGACGTAAGATACAAATTGTGATGTTACATTCTTTTAGAAACTTTTTGCTTAGATTGGAGGTTTTCAATGAAGACAAAAGACGAATTACCGGAATGTCCGGTTGCCACAACCGTTAGCTTAATAGGTAGCAAATGGAAATTACTAATCTTACGAAACTTATTACACCGACCTTGGCGTTTTAATGAATTAAAAAAAGACCTGGATGGAATCAGTCAAAAAGTATTAACCGATTCCCTCAGATCTTTAGAAGAGGATGGCATTATTACCCGTACCGTTTATCCGGAGGTGCCACCCCGTGTAGAATATGCTCTGAGTGACTTGGGCGAAAGTATGCGTCCCATCATCAAATCCATGGAAGAATTTGGGACCTACTACAAATCTTTATAGCCGAAAAAAGAGAGTTCCTTTTGAACTCTCTTTTTTATCCCAAAAATCTTATCCTACTTGCAACTGATAACCCAACTCGCGAATTCCTGCCAAATCTTTTTCAATGGAAATTCCCTTTACCGTAACCATATCTCCGGTTATGGTGGCATTGCATCCACCTAAAAAACAGCGGTCTCCCGTATCCTCCAAGTAGTCTCTGCCTGCAGCCAAACGAATATATGCCTTCGGCAAAATGAAACGATAAATTGCAATAATTCTTCGCACCTCCGGCTCTGTCAATGGTTGAAATTCACCCATGGGCGTCCCTTTTACCGGATTCAACAGATTAATCGGCACCGATTCCGGTTGAAATTCGCGCAAAGAAAAAGCCATATCAATACGATCTTCCCAGGTCTCTCCTATGCCAAAGATGCCACCGCTGCACAATTCCAAACCCACTTCATGAACCAAACGCATGACCTGCTTTTTTTCCTCGTAGGTATGGCTACTACAGACATGGGGAAAATAGGTCTCACTGGTTTCCAAATTATTGTGCACGCGTTTGACCCCGGCTTTCTTTAATTGCAATAAATCCTCTTTATTTAACAACCCCAAAGATACACAGGGGGTTAAATCCGTTTGGTTTACAATAGCTTCCACGTTGCTACATATCTGCGCAATACCAGCCTGACTCATTTTTCTACCGGAAGCCACCTGACAGTAATGAGAAATCCCCATGCCGGAATGTTCCCTGGCGTCCTTTGCCACATAGTCCGTGTCTCTGACCATAAAAGTCGGCACCTCCGCAGAGGAGCAACTGGACTGAGAGCAAAACTTACAATCCTCAGAACATCTTCCACCCTTTACATTCATGACCGCACACATATCAAATCCGTCTCCACAAAATACCTTACGAAGTTCGTCTGCTGCCATTGTTAACTTATTCAGGTCCACATTTATCAAACTCAAAACCTCTTCTTTTGTAATTTCCCCGCCAGATAATACTTTTTTCTGTATTTCTTCTAAACTCATTTCCTACTCTTCCTTTATCATTTTCCTCGATTTTCTCGTATGTAAGCCTCAATACTATAAAGATTATTGCAAAAAAAATAGATTGTCAACTTATATTCTTTTTATGGTTGACAATCTATTTTATTTCTTATACACTTAACCCGAAATGAAAACAAACAAGATAGAGGAGACGTTATGAGTACAGAAAGTAACACATTGATTAAAAAACAAAACATATCTACAAAGCAGCTTGTTACCAGTGCTTTATTTGCAGCCCTTTTATGCATCAGTGCCTATTTGAGCCTTCCAACACCGCTCCCAATGGCACCCAAAATCACCATGATTAATTTTGTTTTATTTCTTATTGCACTTCTTTTCCCGGTTTATGAATCCTTTTTAATTGTTCTTGTATGGTTCTTACTTGGAATCGTTGGACTTCCGGTATTTATCGGCGGAGGTGCAGGAATTGGCTATTTAATCGCACCTTACGGCGCATATACTTGGGCTTTTCCAATTGTAGCCGTTGTCCTTCCATTGATTCGCGGAAAAAAATATAATCGACTTTGGTATACCGTTTGCGGCATCATCGGCGTTATAATCATTGATGCCATCGGCATGTTCTACTTAATGACACAAATGAACTATGATTTAGCCACCGGCTTTTCTTTAGGCTTCCTTCCATTCCTTCCATTGGATTTGGTAAAGGCCATTGTTGCAGCACAGATTATTCCTGCATTTAAGAAAGTGATGGAATAGGCGCTTTCTCATAATTGAAAGCAGTATACCATGAAAGGCATGGTTATAATGCAAAGCAAGGTTGACAATACATTTATCGCACTTGCATATTTTGCATCCTTTTCATATATAATAGCAAACTGACTAATTGTTGATGCACATGGCGCACAAGCCGCAAAAAAAGAAATCAACATTACAGTTCTACCTGTTGTTAACCATGATTCTATGGGTACTGCTTTCATTAAAAGAAGTATTACCAATGGACAAACGATTAGACGCATAGCTACCACACACCATATTCTTGAGTTCGAAAACATTTCTGATAATATCTATTTGAAACGCATTAATAATAATTGCCGGGGTCATAAGATATATGCAAATTTTTGCCATGATTTCCGAATCCGCCGATTTGAAAACATTACATCGGACCAACAAAAATCCCAATAAGATAAATATAAAGAATTCTATAATTTTTTTTGCAAGCAATATACTAATCAACGATAACTAGCCTCTCTATCTAATCTCACTATTATCTCAATTTTACAGTTCTTCCCCATTAGTTTCTATGACTCTTTTATACCAATAAAAACTGTCTTTTCTTTTTCGCTCTAACGTACCATTTCCTTCATCATCTTGATCAACATATATAAAACCGTATCTCTTAGACATCTGATTTGTACTAGCACTAATCAAATCGATAGGAGCCCAACTTGTGTATCCCATCAATTCAACACCCGCTTCTACTGCCTTTTTCATTTCAACAAAATGACTTTTAAAATACTCTATTCGATAATAGTCATGAATTTTTCCATCTGCAGATATTTCATCGCTCATTCCAAGTCCATTTTCGACAATAAACAGTGGTTTTCTGTATCTGTCATATAATTCAATCAAGGAAATACGTAGTCCAATCGGATCAATTTGCCATCCCCAATTTGTTGATTCTAAATAAGGATTTTTAACACCTAAAACTGTATTTCCCGGTGTTCGCTCCGCATTAGGATCCACGGACTCAGTCATTGACATATAATAACTAAATGATACAAAATCTACCGTATTTGACTTTATTAATTCTAAGTCTCCTGTTTCAAATTTCGGCGCGATGCCTCTATTTTCCAGTTCTCTCAATTTTATTCTAGGATATTCCCCAAAAACTTGCACATCTGCATAAAAATGATTATCTAAATTTTTTAATTGCGTTGCTGCTACATCTTCCGGTTTACAAGTACGAGGATATGTCATTAACTTCGTTAACATTAACCCCATCTTTGCATCTGGAATTATTTCTTTCATGACTTTTGTTGCTTTTGCACCTGCTACAAACTGATTATGTGCAGCTTGATAACAACAACGCAAATAGTCATCCTCTGTATCTCCACATAATTCAGGTATAATACCAGCTGTCGAAAACGAATGGCGAATGATGCTATCCACCTCGTTAAAATTCAACCATAATTTCACTAAATCTTTGTATTCTTGAAAACAGGTAGTCGCATAACGCACAAAACAATCTATAATTCGTCTATCGTTCCATCCGTTATACTTCACCGCTAAATGAAGCGGCATTTCATAATGAGACAACGTCACTAACGGCTCTATACTTCTTTTACGCATTTCTATAAATAAGTTTCGATAGAATTCCACTCCCTTTTTGTTGGGCTCAGTCTCTTCTCCCGTTGGATAGAGTCGACTCCATGCAATCGATACTCTCAAAACTTTAAATCCCATTTCCGCAAACAAATCTAAATCCGTCTTGTAATAATGATAAAAATCAATGCCTCTTCTCTTGGGATATTTTTTTGTGTCCGTATCTTTCATTGCTGTCTCTATAGATTTTCTCGTCACTGAAACATGGGCCTTATAATTTTTCACATCAACCGAAGGTTTGTAGGTTGCAACATCCGCTACACTCGGCCCTTTTCCATCTATATTCCACGCGCCTTCAACTTGATTTGCGGCTAGCGCTCCGCCCCACAAAAATTTTTCATCAAAACTCATTATTAAACCTCTGCTGTTTCGTCTTTATATAAAATCAATGTTGTAATAAATGAGACAACAAGTGAAACTCCAAATCCAATAAATCCCCATACGATATTTTTACTGTTTTCCGGATCCACAAACATTGCCATTCCTGCTAGGCCAGGTCCCATAGCCACAAATGCTTTCAACCCTAAAAGCCCTACTGTCAAACCACCTACAAAACTTCCAGCCACAACACCCATCATAGCCTTTTTGTGCTGTAACGTAACACCATATAATGCTGGTTCTGTTATTCCAAAAATTCCAGATATTCCTGCAGATATTGCCGCAGCGCGTAACGCCTCATCCTTTGTTTTAATCGCTACTGCTAAGCACGCACCACCTTCTGAAATATTATGAGCCAATGACGCCGGCATATACAATAATTCGCATCCCGCACTCGTAATAGATGTTACCGCATAAGGTACCAATGCCTTATGCATTCCCATAGAAATCATAAACGGTAAAATTGCAGCCAAAAGTGCCACTGCGAACCAGCCGAACGTGTTATATAAGAATAAAATAACCGCAGTTATTACCTGTCCAATGTTATATCCAAGTGGTCCTAATACTACTAACTCCAAAGGAACCATTATGAGCATACACATCATAGGGACAAAGAATACTCTAATTGGCTTCGGTGAAACTTTATTAAAAAACTTCTCAACAAAATATAATACAGCTACTGTCAATATTGCCGGGAAAACTTGATAACTATAAGTAATACTCTGTAACTGAATTCCCCCCAAAGAAACACCTTCTGATAAAGCAGTTGTTATATTTGGAAGAATCATAGCACCTACAATAGAAACTGCTACTAATCTGTTCATATTAAGTTTATTTGACATGGTATATGCAACTAAAACCGGCAATAAATAAAGTGCCGCATCAGCCCCATTATTTAATATCGTATGCCAAGAACCGCCGCTTTCCATCCAGCCCAGTAAAACGAATAATGAAAGCATTGCCTTCAATATTCCCGCTCCGGCAATAGCCGGTACTAACGGTTGAAATACACCAACCAGAAAATCCAAGATAAATGCACCAATCTTTTTCTTTTCTGTAGGCATATAATCATCCGGAACCTGTCCGCCTCCGGAGAAAGTCCCCATCTTCATTATTTCATCATATACTTCAATAACATCATTTCCGATTACAACTTGACACTGATTTCCACTTCCAACTACACCTAAAACGCCTGTAATTTTCTTTAAACCATCCTTATCTACATCACCCTCATTAACTATTGTAAATCTTAATCGAGTGGAACAATGTTCAAGATGTGATACATTTTTTTCACCACCAAGCGCAGTTAAAACTGCTTTGGCAATTCCTTTGTAATCCTTTGCCATAATAATTCTCCTCACCTTCTCGTAATGTAAATTTACATTTTGCTTTGTCTTGTTTTACAAACCAAATATTATATCATGAACTACTGTTTTGCAATGTTTTTTATGAATTTACTTACTATTTGTAAAAAACACACAAATTTAACTTAGTATTTTTTTACACAATTGCTATGTAAATTTACATTTATTGGTTACATTTTTTTGTAAACTATGTTATTGTTATATTAATAATTATATGGAGAAAACAAATGGCCAAGAAAAAAGAAATTAATGTTCAATACATTGCAGACTTATGTAATGTTTCAATCGCAACAGTATCTAGAGTTCTTAATAACGATAAACGGGTTTCAGACAAGACCCGAGAAAAAATTCTTACTGCTATGCAAGAAAATAACTATGTTTCTCATCAAGGTAGCAAAGGAAAAATTGATAAAATAGGCATTATCGTAGATACAGAGATTTCAAATTACTATATGGCACTCGTTACGAAATTAACCGCTCACTTCAACAAAGAGAACTACCAACTCATATTTAGCAGTTTGCAACAAAATCCTGAACGCTTACCTTTTCTTTTAGACACAATGTATGACGCTCATGTAAAAGGGATATTTTTAATACACTGCGGATACTTATCCATAAAAAGCAAGCTCGATTCTAGAATCCCACACGTATGGATAGATTGTACGGATACTCCTGAGCAAACAAAAAATATATGCCAGGTTTCCAGTGATCATTACTATTCCGGACAACTGGCCGCACAAGAATTTATCCAAGCCGGATGTAAAAAACCAATCATTGTAGGAAGTAATCGAATATCCTATCGTACTACCAACAGAATAAACGGTTTTCGTGATGAACTTAAAAAAAGAAATATCGATTTTTCAGAGGATCAAATTATCTCTATCCCTAAAGTGGACGAAGTCGTCACTGACACCTCTCAAACAATAAGATATCTTATTTCCACCGGATTTCAATTTGATGGAATATTCGCAATAAGCGACTGGCGAACAATTGGTGTCATGCAAGCTCTAAGGGATATGAATATTAAAATACCGGAAGATGTAAAATTAATCGGTTTCGACGGAGTTTCCGTAATTAACCGTTTACTCATGAACATCACATGTATTCAACAAAATGTTGACTTAATTTCAATACGTGCCTCCGAATATATGTCCGCTCTTTTGAATCACGAATCAATCAAAGAAAAATATACCATCGTTCCTACGCATCTAATTGCCGGTAAAACATTATAATGATTTCAAAAAAAGGGAGCATGTATAACCGTACTTCCATGCTCCCTAGCTTGTTTAAACCACTGTTTTTCCAATTTTATATAAAAGGGTCTACGCGGAAACCTATACTTTTATACTTCTATTTGAAAATCAAAAGTTTGATTGAACTTATCTAATGCAATCTGCATTGCTGCAATTTCTGCAATATTTGCAGCAACTGTTATTCCTTGTCTTCCTGAAGTTTTCTTAATACTTTATTTTCTGCGTATATTATATTTCCTTCGAGTCCATCACATCTTTTCTGCGTACCCGGAATTGTTTCTTTGGCTATGTACACAGGCACATCTGAAGTCAACGGAATATTGGTCGTCTCTATATGATCATCTTTTCCGGCAAGAATCTCCTGTGCCACACGGATTACATTTCCCAACAAATCCTTAGGGCTTTCATAAGTACCATGGTTTCGAATAATTCGATCATATTTGCTTTCATATTTTTTAAGCGAAAGGAGTGATTGCAAATAATCTTCTACACAACTACAGCAGTCCTCAATTAAAAGAACACCGACTCCACATCCATCGCCAAAAAGCATCATACGTTCTTCTACAAGTAGCATCATATGAAATCCTTGGGTATGCCCCGGCACGTAAACTGCTTGTATGGTAAGACCACCCAATTCAAACAAATGACCATCCTCATAGTTTCTGGTACAATCCGGATCAAAGCAAGGAACCAGTTGCGGTTCGACCGCTTCTTTTATAAATTCAGCACGTTTATTTTTTTGCGTCATTTGTATATAATCAATCCGGTTCGCAAACTCACAGTGGTTTCGCATTAACTCTCGATCTTTTTCATTCAAATAAATCGGTACATCTGCAAATTCTCCCACGCCTGACGCATGATCCATATGTCCATGTGTTAACACTACTTCATCCACGTGCTTTCCAATCACATGCTCTATATACTGTTTTAAACTTCCTACGCCAATTCCGGTATCAATTAGTACTGTTTTTCCCTTGCCACTCACCAAATAACATGCAGTATAAGACAAGTCACAAATCCGGATGATATGTGGCGAAATTTCTTCATGTGTAAAATATGTCATAGAACCTCCCAACAACTATGAATCCTCTTGTATTTTAAGAAGCATACATGCAATAAATGAAGCAATAACCGAAGCTGCTACAGTTAAAATGAGTGCAATATAATTCCAAGTGGAACCACCTATGAATGCAAACAATCCGTAAACACCATTATTCGGTGCTAACACATACGCTGTAAGTCCTGTTATTCCGGCAACCAAACCCGCAATGCCTCCTGCAATACAACATGCAAACAAAAGTTTCTTTCTTGGTAGTATTAACCCATACATAAATGGTTCACCCACACCACCTATAATCCATGCTATAAAACTACTAATCACAAAAGATCTTTGCTTTTTATCTTTGAATTTTATCACTGCTGCCAAACAGCATCCCGCAATTGTCCAGCTTGCTGCAACAACTCCAGGCAGGAAAAAGGAATCATATCCCAAAGTAGGGAATGTTGTGAATAAATACACATACAAAATGGAATGCATTCCGGTAAACACAATAAGTAAAAACAACGCACCTATAAGCATAGTGGCTAACGGTCCGGCAATATCATTTAATGCAATAATGCCACCGCATAAATAATTACTCAAATAAGCTCCGGCCGGTCCCAGAATACATAATTCCAGTGGTGTCATAACTAATACCGTTACCACCGGCACTGCCAGCACTTGCAAAGCATCCGGTATGTATTTTTTTAGGCCCTTTTCAATATAACTCATCACCCATACTGACAACAAAATTGGCATAACAGATGAAGAATAATTCTGGACATTCGCAGGAATGCCATAAACGGAAAACTTTGTACCATTTGTTGCCATTTCTACAAATGTCGGATGCAACATAATCGCTCCGAGATATGCACCAATGCCCCAGTTCACATTTAACTTTATAGAAGCACTAACACCTAAAAAGATGGGTAAAAAATACATCCCTGCATCACCTACAAAAGTGAACAATGTATATAAATCACTTTCTTCCGTTATCCATCCTAATAGCGATGGGCCAAAAATAGCATTTATGGTTTTAATTAATCCCGCTGCAATAAAAATTCCTATAATAGGTGTCATTGCACCTGAAATATATCCAAATATACCATCCAAAATTTTATTAAAACCTGTTTTCTCCGAGGTCTTTTCCTCTAGATTTTCATCAATTGGCTTCTCCTCTTGAATCTCTGCAAGTTCTATAAATTCCGCATATACTTTTTGAACTTTCGGTCCAATGATAATTTGAAGTTGCTCTCCGCTATATTGAGCACCAATCACTCCATCAATTGACTTTAAATCTTCCACGTCAACATTTTTTGTTTTTAAAATTACTCTTAAACGTGTCATACAATGCATTGCTTGTATGACATTTCCTTTTCCCCCAATTCTGTCAAGAATTGTCGCTGCAATTTGCCTATTATCCGCCATACTATTACCTCCCATTGGCTACATTATTTAGTCAATAACATTTTAGTTGTCAGAATAGTATGCAGAAAAAAAACTACAAATTTTGTAGTCAAATCTTACAGTTGTTGATAGTATGCAATAAGCAGTTCCTCAAAATACAACATCAGCAAACAATCAATATCCATATCCTCATCTGATTTCAAATGAATTACATCGCTTACCATCGCCTGTTTTTTGTCTGATTGCGTTACCAACCAAGTTTTTCCCACAGAACTCCTCTAAATGCTTATAGATGTCATCATTTCCAATTATAGACTTCGCAATTCTTCCATGCTGGCTAATAATAATTCCTAACGTTTTTTCTCTCTCGGATATAATTGGGTTTTCCATTCTTAATCCAGATACCGTAATGATTGTTTTTCCCATTCTGGCCAAATGAATCCTCATCCGCTCTGCAATTAAGCTTGATAACCCCACTGCATAAACAAAAACATGTTTATAGTCCCTAATATCTATCGCAAGAGCTTTTAATTTTTCTCTCGAAATTGCCGTCATTGCTACATTGGCTTTCGTGTAAACACTGTATAACCAAGTATTTATACTCTCATCATACTGTTTCTTGTCTGTAGAAATATTTATTTCTAATTTCGGAACTAAATACTTATCTTCTACATTTTCCAAGTATTCCTTTACCGTCTGTCGAAATTCCAGATATCCATCATACCCTAGTTTTCTGCAAAAACGTATAACCGATGGTTCTGACGTATGACAATGACTCGCCACATCAGAAACCCTCATTCTTGGTACATCATTTAAATATGTCAAAAAAAATTGTGCTAAATTTTCATTTATTCCTTCGTTATTATTTCCGGCCAAATAACTACTAAGCAAATTATATATATCATCCATTTTCTAAATATCCTATTACAACTATTCCACAAACTCCATGCGATGAATATACATTTTCGCAAGACTATCACACACTTTTGCTGCATAAGCATCTTGATATAAGGTCGGAAATTGTTCTGCTGAAAGTTTCCGTCCATACAGCGGAATGATTAACGTCTCCTGCACACTTCCTTTTGTAATTTGAATTTTTGCCATACTGATATCCTCTTTTCTTCTGATACGTGCATTTCACTCTCTTAGAAAATTATACTCTTTCTTTCATATATTTTATAAAAATATCTCGTAAAAAAAGAATTTAGATAATACAAAAACAGCTACTTCTAGCGAAATAGCTGCTCCGTAACTTTTCCTCATGATTAATTTAAAAGATCCGCCATATTTTCACCCAACGTCTGAAGTACCTGTGTTCCAAATCGATCACCACTTCCCAGATATCCATTCCAGTAATCACTGCTAACAACCGGCATCTGACTATAAGTAAAATACTTATTTATCCTATCAATAGATGGTGTTGCACCTGCCCTCCAGCAAGTCGCTATTGCTGCTGCCGGCTTGCCTTTCAACATCTGTCCGAAATTTGCTGTAGCATAAAATGCACGATCCAGCAAGGCACATAGGATGCCATTCGGTCCCGCAAAATAAACCGGTGTTCCGATAAAAATTCCATCTGCTTCTAACATTCCTTCTATCAATTCGTTGCATTTATCATCTTCAAATGCACACCTGTGCGTATTTGCACATCTCTGGCAATTGATACAGCCCCTAACCGGCTTATTTCCCAGTTCAAATCTTTTTGTTACAATTCCTCTTTTCGCTAACACGTCCTCTATGATAGCAAGGGCTGCTGCCGTATTCCCATTCACATGGGGACTACCATTTACCAATAATACCTTACTCATGTCTTCTCACTCCTTATAATCCAACAATTCTGCTTCTATAGTTATCAAAGGCCCCTTTCTTTGCAGCCTCAATCAGATTATCCAGATATCCCAGGATTTCCTCTCTATCTTCCGGGAGACGTCCTCGGATAGGAGCCGGCAATGTCACATGTTCTGCACGAAAGACCGTCGGAACTTCAATCTTTTCTATCAGCGTTTTTAACTCCTCGAATCGTTCTTGTTCCGTGGCTTCCACAAATTTGCCTTCCCGCAAATCTCTTGAAAGTGGAGTATCCGGAAAAAGCGTAAGTTCTGACGCATACACCATACTCGGGTGCAACTGATTTATCACCTCTGCAGATTTTACTGCATGACTATCCCCATACCCATGACCTCCAAGGCCTCCAAGGAAATTCATAACATAAGGCATGCCTGCATCATCCAGTTTTTTCAGCATATCGACAACCGTTTTTGCTTCGTATCCTTTATTCATTTTCTTTAAAATATAATCGTCACCCGACTCATTTCCGAAATAAAAATTGCTATAACCCAGCTTATGAAGTTCTTTTAATTCATCAACTGTCTTATTCTTCAAATTGTCAACCCTTGCATATCCTCCTATGGTCTTTACGGAAGGTATCTTTTCATGAATCAACTCCGCAATTTCTTTTAACCGATCAAATGGCAAAATAAAAGGATCTGCTCCCTGAAGATAGATTCTTTCAAAATCCCAACCATATTTCGAAAGTTCCTCGATATCTTCCCTTATTTCCTCCATGGGAGAAATGCGAAAGGGTGCGTCCTTATAAAAAGTACAAAACTCACACTTTCCATGGGAACATCCACTTGTCACCTGTAAAAATCCATCTTTTGCCTCATACGGCGGTCTATTAATATCACTTGAAAAATGCATTTTATTCGCCTCCATTTTTTCTGGTTTCGTTTGTTGCATCCATGATATATTCATTTTTTTGCCTTGACCATTCCAAAAAATCGCTTTTATATTTTACTATCTTGCTTTCTTAACTTTCTACAGCCCTTATAAATAGCCTCTTACCATCTTATTTCTCAAAAGACGATTTCAATTTCTTGCTATTCTATTCTAAAATCTTGCTCTAAAAGATATTTACTTATATGATGAAACTATCGAAACCCAATACAAACTTTTCCATAAACAGTAAGGAGATGCTTATGTATACTGCGAATTTTCCTTCTTTTACATCCAACAAAAGATTATTTCAAAACGTTTCTATCACAAATTTAAGTTACGTACATGCGGCATCCGATCCCGGTTGGTCTTTTCACACCCATTCTCATGCTGACACCCTCGAACTTTCCTATATATTTGCAGGGAAAAGCGCTTTATACTGCGGAGATCGATATTACGAAACACATCCGGGAGATATCATAATCAAGAACGCAGGCGTCATGCATGCAGAAAAAACAGATGTCAACAATCCAATTGAACAAGTTTGCATTGGCATTTCCGGAATTCAAATAGACGGCCTCGAAAATAACCACCTAATATCAGAAAATACTTCTCCACAAATCCATGCCGGCTCCAATAAGACTTTTTTTGATTCCACATTCCGATATATACTCAATCAAACCGTGGACACCATGTCCGTAGACACTGCCAAACTCAACAGCATCTTGGAGTCTATCCTTACGATCATTTACAGAGATTATCACTTAGACATATGGGAAAATGAGCCCGAAACAAAAGGCAAAGATATGAAACCTGTACTCAGATTTATAGAAAAAAATTATGCCTTTCCTCTTTCGATAGACTTCCTTGCAAAAGAATTTTTCATCAGTCCATTTTATCTATCAAGAAAATTCAAGGCACTCACGGGTTGTACCATAAATAATTACATCATCAATTGTCGTATGGGTGAGGCAGAAAGACTGCTTATTTTCTCAGACACGCCAATTAAAGAAATTGCTTATAAATGCGGGTATGATAACCTGTCTTATTTCTATACAACATTTAAAAAATATGCAGGCTGCACCCCGCAGGAATACAAAATGAAATATCGAGAGTAAAAAAGAGCCAAGGCGAACACTGCAAAAGGGGCTGTGAAAAAATGAGATAATCATTTTTTCCAGCTCCCTTTTATCATTGTATTTATACCATTATTAAAAAACAAAATAATTTACACGACTTTAGAGAGGAACTCTCTTAATCTTACACATTTAGGATTTCCGAATATTTCTTCCGGACTTCCTTGTTCCTTAATACCTTTTTCATCAAAAAACATGACTCTATCTGCCACTTCCCTTGCGAACCCCATTTCATGAGTTACAACGACCATAGTCATCCCTTCCTCTGCAAGTTCTTTCATTAAATTCAAAACTTCACCTACCATCTCCGGATCAAGAGCACTTGTAGGTTCATCAAATAATATAACTTCCGGATTCATGGCCATGGCTCTTGCAATTGCAACCCTCTGTTTTTGTCCACCTGAAAGATTATCCGGATACATATGTGCTTTATCTTCAAGTCCTACCCGCTTTAGCAATTCATCTGCCTTTTTATTCGCTTCTGCCATATTCATTAACTTAAGTTTCACTGGTGCAAAAGTGATATTTTCTCTTATTGTCATATGTGGAAACAAATTAAAGTGCTGAAATACCATAACATTTTTACTTCTCACAAAATCTAAATCTGTCTTCTTATCAGTAAGATCCGTTCCGTCAAAAAACACTTTGCCAGAAGTAACCTTTTCCAGCTGATTCAGGGTTCTGATAAAGGTTGATTTACCACAACCGGAAGGTCCTATAATAGCTATAACTTCTCCCTTTTTTATTTCCATATTTATGCCGTTAAGGACTACGTTATCTCCATATGCTTTTACCAGATTTTCTACTTTTATAAGTACATTATGCTTCATATTTTCTAAGTCCCCTTTCCAATTTTCTTGTGAGTTTTGTCAGTATCTCTACTATAATCAGATAAATAAGTGCTACTGCTATAAGCGGCATAAATGCATCATATGTAATACTACGAATAATATCTCCGCCTCGTGTCAAATCGGTAAGACCAATATAACCACAAATGGATGTCTCTTTGATAAGAGCTATGAATTCATTGACAAGAGCCGGAAGTGTATTCTTTATTGCCTGAGGTATTATGATATAAATGATTGTTGTTGCATAACTAAGCCCCAAGGATCTTCCCGCTTCCATCTGCCCTTCATCCACTGACATGATTCCAGCCCTTATCGTCTCAGCCATATAAGCTCCTGAATTAATACCAAACGCTATGATGGCAACCAGAATCTTATTGATACTGACTGAATTAAATACTACGTAATAAATAATGAGTAACTGAATCATCATCGGTGTTCCTCTGAAAATTGTCAGATATACCTGACATATGAAATCCAAAATTCTAAGTTTACCGGTTGTTGCATATGTACTACGAATGACTGCAACAACAAATCCTAATATAAGTCCGATGATAATTGCACATGCGGCAATAATTATTGTATTCGCAAGACCATTTACGATATATTTCCATCTGCTGTCTGTTATAAAATTTCTCTTGATATTATCTACAAATCCTATAGACGACTGTGCATCCGATCCATTATTGACTATGATTACCTGTGTGGATGTCGTATAGGGATTAGAGAAGTTAATTGACTTAAGTCTCTCTTCTGTCATAGTCATACCAGCTATTCCTACGTCAGCTTTTCCTGTATTAACCGCATTTATGATTGAATCAAATTCCATATCATTGATTTCAACCTGCATACCAAGCTTGTCTCCAATTGCCGTTATGATCTCTATGTCTATACCTACAACCGTCCCATCGTTGTAATACTCATATGGAGGAAATGTTGCATTCGTCGCCACAATCAAAGTTCCATTGTCATAGGTTGTACCTTCCGGTGACACATATGGACAGGTCCCCTTTGTATCATCACCAATATAATTGGCTTTAATCTGATCAATCGTTCCGTCAGCTTCAAGTTCCGCAAGGACTTCATTTACTTTCTGCAATAATTCATCATTCCCCTTCGCAATACATATCGCATACTCCTCTATTGCAAATGCTTCATCTAAGATTTCCAGCGAACTATCATCTTCCGTAAATGCAATTGCCGGCTGCTCATCAACAATTACACAATCAACCTTGTTCTGTTTAAGTGCCTGCACGGCATCTGCTGTTTTGTTATATCTTTCAATAACAGTTCCTGCTTCATCCCCTTCATAATCAGAAGCATAGATATCTCCAACAGTACCTAACTGAACAGCAATCGTAGCCCCTTCGAGGTCATCGATAGAAGATATCGTTTTGCTCTCAGTAGCGTCCTGCTCTTGTGATGATTCGCAGCCTGTTAGTCCAGCTATCATAAATGCTGCAATGATACCGATTAATCGTAGTCTTTTTCTCATAATTGTCCTCCATAAAAATAGGAGCTTATAGCCTTATACTATAAGCTCCTTTGCTTTTAAAATATTTATTAAGTTCACACTTATACAATGATTTGTGTAAAAAACGGCAACGTAAACAACATTAACAGAGTGGTCTGCATAACCGTTGTTGTTGCAAGCTCCGGTTCTATCTTGTATTTCTCAGCCATTATCATATTAAGTGTTCCTGATGGCATAGCGCTTAAAATTACCATTGTAGCCGTAATCTCCCAATTCGCTCCTATAATTCGCATTATTACCAGAACTATCGTCGGAATTACGAACATTTTAATAATACTCAGCATATATGCTCTTCTATTTACAAACAGTTGCCTATAATTCATATCGGCAATCTGTGCTCCCATAATCAACATAGAAACCGGCATCATCACATCTCCAAGTACTTCCAGTGTTTCTGTTATGATTCCAGAAAATCTATATGGAATTAGATATAAAAAAATAGTTATTATAGCCACCCAGGTTAAAGGATCTCTTAACAACAGTTTTATCTTAAAACCCGACTGTCTCTCACAAACTGCCTCTTGCAGAGTATACACTCCAATTGAAAAATATACAAGGTCAAATACACAATTAAATATGACTGCATATAAAACTCCAACATCTCCTGCAATCTGAGATACAATAGGTATTCCGAGAAAAGCTGTATTTGCAAAAGTAACCAGTAACCATTCGATAGCCGTCCTGCGTTTATCTTTGCCAAACACGTTCACAATTCCTATGCCCAATCCAAGCATTACTATGTAGTAGCCAATGGCCAGCACCAATATTTCAAGTGCACCTCCCCCGTTTCCGGTAGTAAATTCCTGCTGACTTGATGCAATCATACTTGCTGGCAAAAATATTTTAATGAGTACATCCGACATTTTTTCTCTGGTATTTTGATCCACTATCCCTACTCGCCCACTCGCAAAGCCAATAAGTATTAATATCCCAATCTTAATGGTAAGACTAACCGACACAGACATTATTTGCATTCCCTGACAATTTCATATGCCTTATCCTCTCTGCCGCTTAAACAAAATCCCAAGTTCTCACCACTGATTCTCTGCAAGGCTTCGATAGAATCCTCACTATAAAATGCACTGTGCGGAGTAATTATCACATTATCAAGTCCCAGCAATTCACAACTATCAAGATTCGGATTTTCTGCTTCTAATACGTCAAGCCCTGCAGCCCTTATCTGCCTGTTTATAAGAGCACTATATAAATCTCCTTCATTCACCGATGCCCCCCTTCCAACATTTATGAACATTGGGTTTTTAAGCATTTTTGCAAATATTTTTTTATCAAAAAAATACCGATTGTCTTCTGTAAGATTCATATGATTTGAGATAATATCCGCTCTACTAAGTGCCTCATCCGCTGTTACAATCTCTACTCCATTTGCTCTTGCCATATCTGTATCTGCATATGGATCCACGGCTATAACATGCATTTTGTATCCTACAGCAATTTCTGCTACTCTCCTGCCTATTCGACCATATCCAAATATTGCGAGTGTCTGATTACTGAGCGTTCTACCACCAGCTATCGTATGATATTTCCAGATCTTATTGTCTTCTATCTCTCTTGTATAATATTTCAAATTCCTGTTCAGTGCATTTATTAATGCAAATGTATGCTCGGCAACTTCCTCCGTGCAATACTCTACGATATGACATACCTTTATTCCATGTCTATTTGCAGCGACAAGATCTATGTTTCCATATCCCACTCCGCTTACCGATATGTATTTAAGACTATTTGTCCTATTTAAAATAGTTTCTCCTATTTCAAGAAAACCTGTAATTAATCCCTCAACGCCCTGTAGTTCTTGAATCAGTTGCGCATCGCTTTCATATTCACACACTTTTATTTCGTATAAATCATATTGATCACAAAGCGTAGTTCTAAGTGCTTGAAATGTTATATCATAGCTTTTTTCCAGTGCACTTGCATAGTCACATATAAGAATTTTTTTCATAATGTCCCTCATTGGTATAGATAAAACTCAGATTACTTTTTTGATTCCGGCATTGGCATTTTCTCTTACTTCCTCCAGAATTTCTTTTATAGCTATTAATACAACCATCATTTCGTACTCTGTTCCTATCGTAATTCTAAGATAGTCATTTAGCCTCTCATCCGCAAAGTGTCTGGTAAGAATTCCCTCTTCCTTCAGTTTGTCACATAAGGTCTTAGAATCCATTGCTTCCGATTTACAAAATACAAAGTTTGCTTTTGAAGGTATTACTTGAAAACCTATTTTCTCAAGCTCTGCCTTAAAATGTTCTCTATTCTCAATGATTGATTTGACACATTTGTCAAAATAATAGGTATCCTTAACCGCAGCAATTCCAACTGCCATAGTAAGTGAATTCAAATTAAACGGATTGAATGAGAACTTAATGCTGTTCAAATCAGCTACTATCTCCTTGGATGCAACTGCAAATCCAATATGCATTCCTGCCATATTACGTGACTTAGAAAAAGTTCTAACTACTACTAAATTATGGTATTTCTCCACAAGTGGAAGACATGTCTCTCCGGAATAATCCGCGTACGCTTCATCTATAATGACCATTCTCTCCGGATTGCTTGCAACGACTCTCTCTATGTCATCCACAGATACTGAAAGACCTGTCGGGTTATTCGGATTCGCCATTACAATATCACCTTTTAAATCCATATAATCGTCGATATTTATGGAAAGATCTTCTCTTACTGGAATTTCCTCCATATCAAGACCGTAAGTCTTGGCGTAGGTTCTGTAAAATCCATAAGTAATATCCGGAAAATAGATTTTCATTCCTCTTCTAAAAAATGACATTAATATAAAGCTAAGCACTTCGTCCGCACCATTTCCCACAAAGACTTCATCCTCTGTTATTCCATATACTTCAGCAATAGCTCTTCTAAAATCTCTGCAATGAGGATCAGCGTAGAATCCCATATTACAGATTTCTTTTTTAGAAAGCGCTTCGAAGACCTTTGGTGAGGGTGGCATTGAAGTTTCATTTGCATTTAACTTGATATATAGTTTGTCCTTAGGCTGCTCACCCGGTACATATGGTTCCATCTCTTTGTATTCATCCACTAAAAAAATACTCATTTATCTTCTCCTCCGTTAATATCGTTCAAGCGGGAACGTCATGCAATGCGGTCCGCCCCCTGCCTTTAATATCTCTGTGATATCCAATTCAACGACTTTCATTCCACGCTTGGCAAGTTCTTCATTGACTCTTTCATTACGCTTAAGAGACATCACCCTCTTATCTCCAAGTGCTTGAAGATTACAGCCATGCAAAAATATACTCTCCTCCGGAACATCAATTATTTCCACATCTCTTTTTTTAAGAAGTGCTTTAAAATCTTCCGGAAGTCCTTCTTTATATGACACAGCAAGATGCTCATCCACAAGATTAAAGCACATATCGAGATGTAAATATCTAGGATCCAAATGCACGCCTGTTACTTCATACCCAAGGGGTTCTAATATTTTTCTAATTTCTTCCAGTCCCTTCTCATTCGTCCTATCAGCCATTCCAATTGTCACCCATTTTTCATTCATGAACATAAAGTCTCCGCCTTCGAAAAGCCCTTCCTTTACTTCACCTATCATTGGAACTCCTAAATCTTCCATACGCTTTTTGTAATCAACATGTTCCTTATATCTCATGTCCAATTTAAAACGCCCCATGATATATCCTTCTTTGACACATCCACCAAAGTCTCTTGCAAATACTGAATTAGATCTTTCCTCATCCGCATCAAGATACTCAACTTCTATCTTGTTATCTAAATAAGCCTTCGTGAAGGCTGCATGTTCTTTGCGCATGATTGCAACATCCATTGTGGTATCTTTCCACTTTTTAGCTATTTCATTTATTGGTGCCGGTTTTAAATACTCCGGTCTTGATACCAATACTTTTCTAAGGCTACTTGTCCCATCTTTTACATACATCTTATTTTTCTCCTTATTTATCCATCTCATAAAAACTCATCTAATGCCTTACTTATAAGCTTTGGAAGTATCTCAAAGCTGTATGGAACATATAATCTCTCTGTCCATTTATGTGCATCCTTCCCATGAACTCCAAAATTGACTGCCTTTATTCCAAGACTTTTGATTTTATCTATTGGAAGTGGATATAAATCCTCCATCTGTGGAAAATTATTCTCAAGATACTCTATAGAACTCTCCGTATCATCAATCGCAAGATAACTACTATCAGAAAGGCTGGGAAAAAATCTATGAATGTTATATGTCACATTTTCTTCTTTTTCTATTTCTTTTGTAATTTTTCCAAGTCTTGCTATTAAATCCTCATCCGCATCCTGAAGCGTATTATGCGGACAATATGGTGCCGCAAAATACATTACAACAACGGATTCATATATTCCGGCCTTCGATAACAGCGTCCTTATTAGTTCTAATGGTATTTCTCTCTTATCAACACCTTGCTGTTCTTCGTTTCTTGCTATTTTACGAAGCAACTCATCTAGATTTTCACCGGATGCATTCTTTTCTTCTGCAAGCCTTCGAAGTTCTGCATAAGTCATTACACGACATGGGTAATTGATTGCTGAATAATCCTTTCCACTTAAAGCACAGTAACTCTGATACTCTCTGTTATATTCCGAAAAAGTATCCTCAACAACGCTTCTTGCCTCTGATATAAGACCTGATGCAATCTCTTGCATTCCTGCGTTATGTACAAAGTAATTAAAATATACCAAGGCCTCCTTCGCAGTCTGCACGTTATACCAAGGCTTAAGATCTTTCATTTTAAGAACCGTTGGCGGAAGTGAATATTCCCCTTTATATCCATCACTAAATTTAGGATTTAGATTTATCTTTTTAACAAGCCCTGCTACAACTGCTGTAGGATCAAATCCCTCAAAGCACTGTCCCACATGGGTTTCTCTGCCTCTTACATAAAAGCACGGAAGAAGCTTACCAACTACTCCTGTGTAGATATACTGATGTTCATCTCCCTGATACATCGGGCATGTATAATCATTATTAATTGCAAGAACATATTCCAGATTGTGCTGTTCCCTAATATCTATAAGTGTATCGATTCCTTCCAGTATCCCTGTATGCAGATTCTCTTCTACCGGATTACAAGATAATAAGATATTTCCGGAAAAGTCTTCGATACGTTCCGCAATACGTTTTATAAGAACCATGAATACTGCGTCTCCACTTTTCATATCACATGCGCCTCTTCCAAAAATGTAATCTCCGGATTCTAAATCCTTCCGAACATCTTCGGGAAGCTGTATCTCACGTAATTTGTCCATGAGCTTATCACAATCAAAAGCATATTTTGCAAGTTCTCCATAATCTTCAACGCCAACAGTGTCTGTATGTCCGTGAAAAATGATTGTCTTTCTGTTTTCATCTTTTTCACCCTTTAACAGTGCAAACACGTTACGTCTATTAAGGAAATCCTCTCGGAGGGGCTGAATGATCACCTGATCTGGGTGTTTCTGAAAATACGGAATATCTCTAAGATAATTCTCTATAAATACTCCTATATCATGCTCTCCGCTTGTTCCATTTACGCTTGGAACATTTACCATAGACTTAGTAAGTTTGATTAGTTCTTCTTTCATAGCCCTTCTCCTGTCGCTCTTGTAATCATAAAAAAAGGCTCGCGGTAACTGAATTACCACGAGCCCCTTTGCTCTTCTGTTGAATTGATTATTATAATACATATTACTTTTTCAATTGGCTATGGAAAAAATACTATATATTTGATATAGTTTTTATAATTTTTACAAAAGGAGAGATTCTCATGCTAAGTTTATCCTCACTAAATAACTTCGAATTCTTCAACCAATTTCAGTTAGTTGCCGGTCAAAATGGTCTATATAAAAATATTGCAAACGTAGTAATTCTTGATTATGAAGGAATCGAAGAGACATATTATGGTTTTCAACCTGGTGATTTTGTAATTACTAATCTCATGTATGCCAAAGATGATCCTTCCAGAATATATAAATCATTTTCTTCTCTTATTGGAATTGGGGTTTCTGCATTTGCTATTAAGACAATATTTTTTGAAACTATTCCAGACGAAGTTATTGCTCTTGCAGATGAACATGAGGTTCCTATCTTTACCTTTTCTGAGATTTTCATAGAAGATGTAATCCTAAATGTAACAGATTATCTGCGTTCATCTACCAACTACGACTATTATGAGAAGCTCATAGACTCTTTTATCCAACATCCTTCCTATCAAAATGAAATTCAGCAGTTCACCGGAGCTCTGAATATTTCATATGACAACAAATATGCAAGCTCCATGTATCTAGGATTTCAGTCAGCAGTCAATGATTTTGCGCTTCAGAGAACCTTGAATAAAACTCAGCTGGCTCTTGAACAAATAACCCAAAAGGATGAACTCTATGTTGTGAAATATAAAAACGGCATGCTCTTTATAGTCTTTTTCAAATCAGAAGAATCCTTACCTCATAATCTTAAAAAGTATTGGAAACATTTCATACAGGAAATGTCTATCCAGACATCACTGTATCACATTGGTATCAACGACAGCATACTTGATATATCTATGTTGGATATTGTAATGCGTCGCGCTATTTATGCATTTAATATGTGTCTATCGTCTAAAGCAGATTCTAGAAGTTATAGTGATCTTGGTCCGCTCAATGCAATGTATCCTCTATTAAATGATTCCTATATAGAGCAATACCGTATCGAGCTGATAAATAGGATTGAACCAAGTTGTAAGAGTATTCAGGATTTCCATTCAACGGAATCCTACAAAACACTTAAGTCTTGTGTTAATCATAATTTTGATATGATTTCTGTAGGTAATGATCTATTCCAGCATCAGAATACCATCCGTTACAGAATCAAAAAGATAAAGGAACTATTAAATATCACGAATGACGCCATGTTCAATATGGTGGTCGTCATTCTGACTATGTAATAATCCCATATATTCCCATTGGCATCAAAAGAAATCTGCATATCAAGAAAATTACTTATCACTGCGGGTATGATAACCTGTCTTATTTCTATACAACATTAAAAAAATATGCAGGCTGCACCCCACAGGAATATAAAATGAAATATCGGGAATAAGATTCCGCAACGTCTTATCCCAGTAATAACCTTTATCATGCGCTTCTCTGAATTTACAGAGATATTTCGGTGCATAACAGTCCAAATTGAGACTTTTTAATCTTTTAAACACGAAATCGGGACAACAAACACTCCATCTTCTCGTTGATTATTATTTCTCATTTTATCAGTATCTTCAAAAAGGTTACTGGCAAAACTCCGGGCCAATATAAACGAGGTTAAGCAGCTCCATTCAATTCATTGGTTGACTTATAAAAAAGACAATTGTCCACTTGTATTATTGGCTCTCATGCAGGCTCACCAAAGCGGTGAGTCTTTTATTATGCCATTCTTTCCATCTTCACATGAGGAATATATCACCCACAATGGCCATCTCTTAGCAGCCTTTTCTTCCATTATTTTCACCTATGCTGATATCCCCATGCACATAGAGCATTAAATATAGGTATCAATGATTTGCCTTTTTCAGATAATTCATACTCTACTCTTGGTGGAATCTGCGGATACTCGTGCCTGATTATCAGTTCATCTCGCTCAAGTTCCTTAAGATTGGCACTAAGCGTTTTAAAGGATATCCCTTTTATATATCTTTGCATTTCATTGGTGCGAATAGTTCCAAACTGACCTATAGTGTAAAGGATTATCATCTTGTACTTTCCACTTATAATCGACATTGTATAATTAAAACCCGTGTTTTGTATACAATCTTTAGCATCACATATAAATTTATATCTTTCTTCATCAGAAAGGTTATCCAAATCATTATAAAATTCAATTTGTTCTTTAGTTAATTCCATGTTTTCCCCATTACTTACCTTTGGGTAAGTACATTACCTTAATGTGCGTACTTGTTTTTTAGTTATCATAAGTTTAATATAAAGCCATCATAACAATAAATCAAGCAATGGAGGTAAAATAAAATGGAATATTCAGAGCTTATAAAAGACCGTTGGTCAGTCAGATCCTTTTCTGATAAACCAATTGAGAAAGAAAAATTAGATAAAATCTTATTAGCAGCAAAGTATGCTCCCACAGCTGTTAATTTTCAGCCACAAAAAATCTATGTTTTAAAAAGCGAAGAGGCGTTAAAAAAAATTAACAGTGTTTGCCGCGCTATATATGGTGCTCCAACAGTTCTACTTGTCTGCTATGACGACGATCAGGATTGGGACAACAACTTAACCAAAGGCGATCACTCGGGAATGACTGATGCCAGTATTGTTGCAACACACATGATGCTTGAAGCATGGAATCAAGGGATTGGGTCTGTATGGGTAGGTATGTTTTCCCATGAGGCTGTGAAAGAAATGTTTAACCTTCCTGAAAATATCAAGCCTGTCATGCTTCTTCCAATTGGTTATGCTGCAGATGGTGCAGTTCCTTTTGCTAAATGGCATGACGTATTCAAGCCTATGGATGAAATCATCACCGAACTTTAAAGCCATAATAATCCAATATTGCACAATTCATAGGTAGGGATTTATCACAACAGGCAGTTTATGAACCAAGAAAACTTAAATTATAACAAAGACATCACTTGAAAAGAGGGAGTGGCAAAGCACTCCCTCTAAAATCAGTTTCTTAGACATATAGTCCTTCTGCTTTCTCTCTTTCTTATCATTTGTCTAAATGTAATCGTATCTATAATCTTCATATTTTTCTCTTTACCTGTGGGCTAAATCAATCCTTTTTCACAGGAGACCCCCTAAACACAGCGGACATCTCCATATTATTTAACTTGGAATCTATCATATTATTTCTCATTTTATTTGCAACAGAATTCAAAAAAATCTTCACTTTAAGTAAAAATCCTCGGATTATATTGTGATGCAGAACACATCACATTGCCTGAAATTACATAGATATGGTATTCTTAATTCGTTGCACGAAAAAAGCAGGTGCCCCATCACAAGCCCTGCTTCTTTCTACACTTTCGTACATATACGCTTAATGGACAATACACACGACATACTATACATTGCACTACATATACATACTACTATACACACTGTTATGATAACGATATTTGCTGAAAATTTCAATGACATTTCACAAGAATCTTATGATTCTCTTGTTTTTCAAAAGCTTCAAATCCATCAACTCAGCTGCCCTTGCTGCCAGCATAGCAGCTCTCTTATTATGTACAGAGAATTCAAAAAGCTCCATGGCGAACCATAGGGCGTATTATTAGATGTCTAGTTTTTCCACATACTCCTGATAGATAAATTCCTGTGAAACCTGAGTATAAATGTCCATAGTGGTTTGAATATCTGCATGCCCTAACAATTTCTGCGCTACCTTTAGATTTACATTCCTTTCACATAAAATATTTGCAAATGTATGACGCAAGTCATGGGTTGTGATTGCTGGCAACAATACTCCCCCATTTTCCATTGCTTGCTGATTATAGGTTAAAACAATTCTTTTTAATGCGCGATTTACACATTCTTGCGAAATCACATGCCCCAGTTTATTGCAAAACACAAAATCATTGTACCCGGCAATTTCTTGTTTGCATTGCACCCCCACTTCTTTCTGGTAATAATGCTCCAGGTACAAAACTTTTTTCATCTTTTCTGTCAGCGGAATCCTTCGCTTCCCCGCCTCTGTTTTCGGGGGATCCATTGTGTAATACGAAGACTTCTCCCTATTCTTCGCATGATAATTTATCGTATGATTCACATCTATATAATTCTCCCGCATATGCACATCTTCCCATCGAAGCCCAGCCATTTCTCCTATTCGAAGGCCTGTATATACGAATAAAAAAAGAAGTGGATACCATCTCTTACATTCTTCGGATTTCTCCACAAATGTCAGAAATGCTACTACTTCTTTCTCTGATAATCCCTTTCTAATACTACTATGTTTAGTATGCTGTCGCTTTAGTTCTTTACATGCTCGTTCCGCCGGATTTTTCCATATAAGTTCTCTTTCCACTCCGGACTGAAAAACCTGATACAGGATATTTTGTATACTTGCCACCGTCTCAGCAGAAAGCCTTTTACTATAATACAACTTCATGTAAAAAGACTTTATATCAAAAGCAGTCACAAAATCCAACTGCTCCTTTCCTAGAGACTTTCGCACATAAGCATCATACAAAAATACATAATTTCTCTTCGTGTTTTCTCTTAAATTTATTTTTTCTTGTATCCATATTTCAAATTGATCATTCAATGTAATATTCTTTATTTTCTTGGAGATATTCACGGACTCAAAATATAAAATCATCGCTTCTTCTTTACGAAGATCCGATAAACTACCGGCATAGATTTGCTTCTGTTCTCCCTCCCTGGTGCGATAACGATATTCATAGCGTCCGTCTTTCCGTAAATACTCTCCACAAAATAATTGTTGCCCTTGGCTATCCATTCTTTTCTTTGTCATAAATCGGCTCCTTTTTTTAACCTATCGTCATAGAAAGAAAAGACCATAACCCTTCTTACGAGTCGGGTTATGGTCTTATATCTTTCTTCTCTTTGGTCAAATTTGGTCAATTCAACTGACAAAAACCTTGAAATTCTCTGTTTTCTTAGTTCAAGGACTTCATAGTCGGGAATAAAAGCACATCCCTAATTGCCTGGCTATCTGTCAAAAGCATTACCAAACGGTCGATACCGTATCCGATACCACCTGTTGGAGGCATACCAATGGATAATGCATTTAAGAAGTCTTCATCTGTGTGGTTTGCTTCTTCATCACCTGCTGCAAAGGCTTCTTCCTGTGCTGCAAAACGTTCTCTCTGGTCAATCGGATCGTTCAACTCTGAATATGCGTTACACATTTCCCAAGTATTGATGAAAAGTTCGAAGCGCTCTACCTTGGTAGGATCCTCCGGTTTCTTCTTGGTCAATGGAGAAATGGCAAGTGGATGATCCATGACAAAAGTAGGCTGAATCAGGTTCTTCTCACAGAACTCTTCGAAGAATAAGTTTACGATGTCTCCCTTGGTGTGACGTTCTTCGAACTCTACATGATGTTCTTTTGCAAGAGCCTTTGCTTCTTCATCGGTTTCTACCTGGTCAAAATCCACTCCTGCATACTTCTTGATACAATCAATCATGGTGATACGTTCAAATGGCTTTCCAAAATCGATTTCAATTCCGTTGTAGGAAATCTTGGAGGAGCCGCAAACGGTTTCTGCCAAATAACGGAACATGGACTCTGTAAGTTCCATCATGCCATAGTAATCTGTATATGCCTGGTATAATTCCATCAAAGTAAATTCCGGATTGTGACGGGTATCAACACCTTCATTACGGAATACACGACCAATTTCGTAAACACGCTCCAAGCCACCTACGATTAATCTCTTTAAATATAGTTCCAAAGAAATACGAAGTTTTACATCTTCATCCAAAGAATTGTAATGGGTATCAAAAGGTCTGGCAGCTGCTCCACCTGCATTGTGCACAAGCATAGGTGTCTCTACCTCCATGAAGTCTCTACCATCTAAAAACTTGCGGATTTCTTTGATGATCTGAGAACGCTTTACAAATACGTCTCTGGATTCCTGATTCATAATCAAGTCTACATAACGCTGACGATAACGAGTATCTGTATCTGTCAAGCCGTGGAACTTCTCCGGCAAAATCTGTAAACTCTTGGACAAAAGTGTCATTTCCTCAGCATGAATGGAAATTTCTCCGGTTTTGGTACGGAAAACCCATCCCTTTAAACCATAGATATCACCAATATCTGATTTCTTGAAATCTGCATAGGATTCTTCTCCAATTGCATCTCTTGCTACATATACCTGAATATTGCCCTTTAAATCACGGATGTTGCAAAAGCTTGCTTTTCCCATGACACGTTTGAACATCATACGACCTGCAATACTTACATGAATCGGTTCTGCATCCATAATGCTTCTGCGTTCATTGTAATCATCATTTACAGCCTGTTTTGCAGTTTCTTCATCCATTCCCTCTGTGTTTACCGGCTGACGACCTGCTAAAAGTTTTGCTTCATGCTCCTCATATAATGCGCGAACCTCATCGGTGTGATGGGTCTGGTCATATTTTGTAATCTGGAACGGGTCCTTTCCGGCTTCCTGCAATGCTGCAAGTTTTTCACGACGCACCTTCAATAACTGATTTACGTCCTGTTGCTGGTTTCCGCCATTGTTCTGCTGTGCCATGTGTTTCCTCCTACTATTTTTCTATCTTTTCTTATGGATTCCTATAACGCAAAAATTGCTGCAACCGTAAAAACGACTGCAGCTTTTCTTTTAGTTTGAACGTGTAATATCAAGAACTTTGTATTCCAGTACTCCAACCTCTGTCTCAACTTGAACTACATCACCTGCTTTATGTCCAAGCAAAGCACGTCCAACCGGAGATTCATTACTAATCTTGCCCTTTAAGCTGTTTGCTTCTGTAGAACCAACAATCTTATATTCAAGTTCTTCATCATATTCCACATCTAAAATCTTTACCTTGCATCCGATGGTAACGGTTCCGAGTTCTACCTCTTCTTCTACAACCACTTCTGCATTTTTCAAGATTTTTTCAATCTCTTCAATACGAGCTTCAATATCTCTCTGCTCATCCTTTGCTGCATCATATTCTGCATTTTCTGAAAGGTCACCCTGTTCTCTGGCTTCCTTAATTTTCTGGGAGATCTCTTTACGTTTGACTACTTTTAAGTTCTCCAGTTCATCCTCTAATTTACGAAGACCTTCATAAGTCAAAATATTCTTTTTTGCTTCCATGATCTGATTGTCCCTCTCTTGATTTCTAAATTCCTTTGATTACGTATCTGCTATGAAGCAAGTGAGACCTGTATGATTCGCAATCAATTCTATTCTTTCTAGGACCGTTCATAACTCAGACAGTCCCCCGATAATTTCTACATTATATTGGAAGAATAGGTTTCTGTCAAGGTTTGATGCCCTTCTCACCCTTTTTCCATGCCCTTTTCAAAGGCCTCAAAGGAGGCTTTTAATTCCTCATAGGTTTCTACCGTATTCAATCTTCTGCGAAGATCGGAGGCTCCTTTAAACCCACCGGTATACCAAGCCGCATGTTTTCTGATTTCCCGCATACCGGTGTACTCGCCTTTATACTCCATCAATAACTGTCCATGGCGAAGTACCATTTCCGTCACTTGATGAAAATCCGGTTTTTCCGGTAATTCTCCTGTTTCAAAATAAGTAAGCAATCTGGAAAAAATCCAAGGATTTCCCTGTGCACCTCTTGCAATCATAAAGCCATCACAATTCGTCTCTTCCTTCATGCGAATCACATCCTCCGGTGAATTCAAATCCCCATTTCCAATGACCGGAATCTTCACTGCTTCCTTTACTTGACGAATAATATCCCAATCCGCTTTTCCGGAGTAATATTGCTCTCTGGTACGACCATGAACCGCCACAGCAGCAACCCCACTCTCTTCCGCCACATGTGCGATTTCCACCGCATTCACAAGTTCCTCGTTAAAACCCTTTCGGAATTTTACGGTTACCGGCTTATCTGTGGCTTTTACCATGGCTTCCAAAATCTTTCCGGCTTTTACCGGATCCTTCATAAGGGCCGAGCCATCTCCATTATTTACCACCTTTGGAACCGGGCAGCCCATATTTAAATCATAAATATCAAATTTTCTTCCTTCTGCTTCCAGCCTTTTCACCATGTCACCCATGATTTCCGGTTCAGAACCAAATAGCTGTAAAGAAACAGGATGCTCTTTTTCATCAATTTCTAAAAGCTTTTCCGTATTTCGATTGTTGTAAAAAATGCCCTTAGCACTCACCATTTCCATACACAAAAGGCCGGCTCCCTGTTCTTTACAAAGCAGACGAAATGGCAGGTCCGTGACACCTGCCATTGGTCCCAAGATTAAATTATTGGGTAATGTTACATTTCCAATTTTTAACTGTTCTATCATCTTACTGTTTCTCGTAAATCAAACGCATTCCATGAAGGGTAAGATTTGCATCGTAAACATCAATACAATCTGTGGCTTCTGAAATAATTCTGCCAAGTCCGCCGGTTGCCACCACACGAACATCCTTCATTTTACTTTCTTTTTTCATATGTTCCACAATATACTCTGTCTGACCAATTTGTCCGTAAACCAAACCAGCCTGCATACTGCTAATGGTTTCCTTTGCCAAAATACTATCCGGCTTTTTAATTTCGATTTCCGGAAGTTTGGCAGTGTCTTCCCACAATGCCTTTGCGGAAATACGAATACCCGGTGCAGTTACTCCTGCACAAAAAGCACCTTTTTCATCTACCAAATCGTAGGTTGTAGCCGTTCCAAAATCAATCACAAGGACCGGACCACCATACAGCTCATATGCTCCAACGGCATCTACGATACGGTCTGCTCCAATTTCGTTGGGATTGGCTGTGGCAATGCGAATGCCTGTTTTGGTACCCGGTTTAATCACGATTGGTGTAATACGCAAATATTTTACAAAGGAATTTGTCAAAGAGTGCATAACATTTGGCACTACAGATGAAATAATAATGTCTTCAATTTCTTCTGTTTCGATTCCATTTTTCTTCAACAAATCCGTAATGATCATTCCATATTCATCAGAGGTACGAGGTTGCTTCGTCATGGTACGAAACGTTGCAATGATTTCCTCTCCCTTGAATACACCAAAAGTAATATTGGTATTTCCTACATCTACGGTTAAAAGCATAACTGCCTCTCTTTCTTATTTCTCCTCGAAGGATTCTCCCAGGAAAAACACTTTATAATATAATTCCAAAGATTCCAATAGTTCTCTTTTTGTGTTCTGCAACTGCTTAATCTTCAAAGCACTGCCGATTTCATCATAGAAAAAATCATTTTCTTCTGCTTCTGTACGAAACTGCAAATGTCCTTCTTCATCATAAAACAATTCTAAAATACCACTGATTTCCTCTGTGTACAAGACACACATAATCTGAAGTTCATTACGAATCTGCTCCGGAAGTTTTTCAAAATCCGGGTTTAAAAAATATTTTTTATTGTACCCATTTGCGGCACATAATACGATTTCTTTTTCTTCCATTTTATACATAGCCATAAACACCGCGTACGGAAACCTCGCCACTCCGAACGACCACGATTTCTTCTCCGGTATCTACCAGCAATTCTCCTTTCTGATTGATGCCCTTTGCAGTTCCCACAAAAGGATTTGTTTCATCCAGCACACGTACTTTCTCATTATTATTAATGAGGAGCGCATTGTATTCCGACATCATACCAGATAAATCTTCGGTTTGCAAAAATTTTTCGTAATAATCAAAGAAGGCATTCCAAACCTCCGCTATGATTTGATTGCGTTCTGTCACCTTGCGGCCTTCCAACCACAAAGAAGTGGCAACATCCTGTATTTCCGGTGGAAATTCTGTATTTAATACATTGATTCCAATGCCCACAACCACGTATTCGATTTCACCGTCCTGCACAGACATTTCGGTCAAAATACCGCATACTTTTTTTCCACTTAAAATCACATCATTGGGCCATTTGATACCACAGGGTTCGCCGGTAACTTTTTCAATCCCCTTTTGCACCGCCAATGCCGCAATCAAGGTAAGTCGTGATGCAACCGCCGGGTCAATGGCCGGCTTCAATAACATCGTCATAAAAATTCCGGTACCGGAAGGCGACTGAAAATCACGTCCTCTTCTTCCGCGACCGGAAACCTGGCAATCAGCCACAAACAAAGTTCCATCGGGATACTGAGCGCTGGCACGTTTTGCTTCATTATTTGTAGAATCTATTTCATCGAAATAGACCACATTTTTACAAGGAGAATCCTCCCTCAAGTATTTCCGAATGCCTGCTGCGGACATTTTGTCCGGAGAAGAAAGCAGACGGTACCCCTTATTCTGTACCGCCTGCACTTCATAGCCTTCGTCTTTTAATTGTCGAATTGCCTTCCAGATTGCAGTTCTGGAAACCTGAAACTTTTCTCCAAGTTCCTGTCCGGAAATAAAATCCTCGCACTCCAAAAGACATGCTAATATTTTTTCTTTCATGTTATTTTAATGTCGCATACATAATTGCTTTGATACTATGCATACGATTTTCTGCCTCATCAAATACTATGGACGCCGGTCCTTCAAACACTTCATTGGTCACTTCGATTTCGGACAAGCCGAACTTTTCATGCACTTCACGACCAATCGTCGTATTTAAATCATGGAATGCCGGCAAGCAATGCATGAATTTACATTGTGGTCCTGCAAGCTCCATGGCTTTTTGATTTACCTGGTATGGCATCAAGTCCTTGATACGCTGTTCCCAAGCTTCTGCCGGTTCTCCCATGGAAACCCACACATCTGTGTAAATCACATCTGCACCCGGAAGTCCTTCTTCTACGTTTTCTGTTAAAAGAATACTTCCACCGGTCTCCTTGGCAATGGCTTCACAAGTCGCCACAAGTTCTTTTTCCGGGAAGAAATTTTTCGAAGTACAAGCTACAAAATCATAACCCAATTTTGCACAGGTCACCATCAAAGAATTGCCCATATTATAACGAGCATCTCCCATGTATACCAATTTGATTTTCTTTTCTTTGCCAAACTGTTCCTGAATCGTCAACATATCTGCAATCATCTGTGTCGGGTGGAACTCATTGGTCAAGCCATTCCAAACCGGTACAGACGAATATTTTGCAAGTTCTTCTACTACTTCCTGTCCAAATCCGCGATATTCGATTCCATCAAACATACGGCTTAAGACACGAGCAGTATCTGCAATACTTTCTTTTTTTCCAATCTGGGAACCGGATGGATCCAGATAAGTCACGTGCATTCCCAAGTCGTGGGCTGCCACTTCAAAAGAACATCTGGTTCTGGTACTGGTTTTTTCAAAAATCAAAGCAATATTTTTTCCTGCAAGATCTGCATGTGGAACACCATTCTTTTTCTTTGCCTTTAATTCTGCAGACAAATCAATCAATCCTTGAATTTCTTCCGGTGTAAAATCCAGTAACTTTAAAAAATCTCTTCCTGTTAAATTCATGTCATCACGTCCTTAATTCTTTTTGCCTACTTCTGTAAGAGAGGAAACGAGTCCCGCTACTCCCTGAATTTCAGAAGGAATAATAATCTTAGTTGCCTGTCCGTCAGCTGCTTTCGCAAATGCTTCCAAACTCTTTAACTGCAAGACTGCCTGATCCGGTGCAGATTCTTTTAAGAAACGAAGACCGTCTGCATTTGCCTGCTGGATTTTCAAAATCGCCTCTGCCTGACCTTCTGCTTCACGAATGGTGGCTTCTTTCTTTGCTTCTGCACGTAAGATTGCTGCCTGCTTCTCGGCCTCTGCCTCCAAAATAGCAGATTCTTTCTTACCTTCTGCCACAAGAATGGTGGATTTCTTTTCCCCTTCTGCTCTTGTAACGGCTTCACGTCTTTCACGTTCTGCCTTCATCTGCTTCTCCATGGAATCCTGGATAGCCTTTGGTGGGGTAATATTCTTTACTTCCACACGATTTACTTTGATACCCCATGGGTCTGTAGCCACGTCCAAAGTAGAACGCATCTTGGTATTGATGGTTTCACGAGAAGTCAAAGTCTCGTCTAATTCTAAATCACCAATGATGTTACGAAGTGTGGTTGCTGTTAAGGTTTCAATTGCCATGATTGGATTTTCCACTCCATAGGTGTAGAGCTTCGGATCTGTAATCTGGAAATATACAACCGTATCAATCTGCATGGTAACGTTATCTTTTGTAATTACCGGCTGTGGCGGGAAATCTGCTACCTGCTCCTTTAAATTCACTCTCTTTGCAATTCGGTCAATGAAAGGGACCTTAAAATGTACCCCTACATGCCATGTATCTAAGTATCCGCCTAAACGTTCCACAACCATCGCATGGGCCTGAGGAACAATTTTCAAGCAAGAAACCAAGATTGCTAGAATTACAATTAACAAACATAAAAATAAAACTACTGGCATAACTTTCTCCTCCTCATTTTGTCATTGTCCTAATCTTACCACATGTGCTATAAAAAGACAAAATCCATACAGAGTAGCTGTTTTATGCAATGGATACTTTTATTGCACAAAAAACCACGTCTTGACGACGTGGTTTCTTTTTACCAAAATACATGGTTTCCAATAACAATTCCTGCGTGTCCGGAACTAACATTGCGGAAGCATGTTGCACCTCCCACATTGTCTGTACCATTAATGGCTTCCTGCGCTGCTTGTAAACAACTAGCGCTGACACCGCTTGCGATAACGGAAGCGACCTGTCCGCTTCCCGCCGGACTAAACTGTCCGGATGCATATATTACACTGTATATGCTACTTCCATAGGCTCCGCTACGAAGTCTGTTCATAACAACCGCACCTACTGCCAACTGTCCTTCATAGGATTCATAGCCAGCCTCGCACTGAATCAATGCACCAAGTAAGGTCACATCATCTGCACTGGCTGCAACGGATGCTTTCTGAACTGTGGTAGTGGAAGAACCACTTACCTGCTCTTCTGCGGCCGCAGCTGCTGCCGCTGCCTGCTCTTCTGCAATGGTAACACCTGTGTTGACATCCAAAGAAGTAGTCACATATGCAGCTGCCACATAACCTGTGGTGCCGCCGTAACTAACTGCAACCCAGTCAGTACCTGCATCAATGCCGGTATCTACAGTCAATACCGTACCTTCTTCCAGGGAACTAATGACAGAAGCGTCCTCACTTGGCTCTGTACGGAAACGAAGTCCGCCGGTCAAAGTAGTAGCCACTGTACTGCAATTCGCCTGGGCATAGGCATAAGCCTCAGAACCGAATACACAGTATTCATTTTTAACATATCCATCTACAGAGCCTGAAGTAATGTGAGTCCAAGTATCTCCTACTTCTACGATGTCTGCCGCAGATCCAGCGTAAAGTTTTCCAACTACTTCTGCATTTTCATCTGCTGCCGCACGTACATTCAAAGATTCTTCCACCACCGGCATCAACTTATTCTGCCATGCCTGTTCTTCTTCGGAAAGAGTGGTCTCTGTAGTTGTGGCTTCATCGACTGCCCCTTCAACAGATTCTACGGAATCCGTGGTAGGAGTCTCCTCTTCTGCAACAGCTACGAGTTCTACTTCGTTCTGCTCTGTGCTAACTGTCACCGTCTGTAAAGCATCACTTGTCTGTTCAGCAACTGCGCTAATCACACCTGCTGTACCGTGATACTCTGTCATTACGAATGAAATATCAGTCGTAACATTCTCTGTCTCTTCTGTCCCAGGAATTGTATGAGTGGTTGTCGCTGTGACTGTAGTCAGTATTGCAAGCATACCGGTCAAGACAGCTCCCTCAATCACTTTTTTGTTTAAATTCATTTACACCTCATTCTGAAAAAACTTGGTTTTCCGACATTTAATTTTCAATTCTGTTACATTTGTTACATTTTTGTTACGATGTCGATATTATCACATTCTGTAATAATTGTCAAATTTTCGTAATATTTACATAGATATATGCAGCAATTTTTCCCAGAAATACGGAGTTTAGAGCTGATTTCCAGAAGCGAAGTGGTATAAGTGTTTCACAAATTCAAAAAAATGCGGACCGAAGTCCGCATTTTTAAATCGTTCGCTTATAATTTAAGCCATTTTTTTATTTCAATTTAGACAATTCTACTGCTGTTTTTGCAGCCAATTTCGCGTTGTTGTATACCAACTGGATATTGGAATCCAAGCTGTCTCCACCGGTTAACTCCTTTACTCTTGCAAGTAAGAACGGTGTACTTTCTTTTCCATGAACACCCTGCTCTTCTGCTTCCGCAATGGCCTGGTCAATTGCCTTGTTGATTACAGCAGGATCCATAGAATATTCTTCCGGGATTGGGTTCGTTACTAAGATACCACCCTGTAATCCCAATTCTTTTTTTACAAAGATTGCTTTTGCAAGTTCTTCCGGAGAGTCTACCTGATAATCTACCTCAAGCCCACTATGTCTTGTGTAGAAAGCAGCCAATTCCTTTGTCTGATATCCCAAAACCGGAACCCCTTTTGTTTCAAGATATTCCAAAGTCAATGGCAAATCCAAAATGGCTTTTGCACCTGCACATACAACAGTCACCGGTGTCATTGCCAGTTCTTCCAAATCTGCAGAAATATCAAACGTCTTCTGAGCGCCTCTATGAACGCCTCCGATTCCGCCTGTAGCAAAAATAGAAATTCCTGCCATAGCTGCAATAATCATAGTTGTTGCAACCGTTGTTGCTCCATCCATTCCCTTTGCAACGATAATTGGTAAATCTCTTCGAGACACCTTTGTTACTTCGTGTCCGGCTTTTCCTAAGTGTTCGATTTCATCCTTGCTAAGTCCGGCTTTTAAACGTCCATTAATTATTGCGATTGTTGCAGGAACCGCACCATTATCTCTCAAAACTTTTTCTACGTTTAATGCAGTTTCCACATTCTGTGGATAAGGCATTCCATGGGAAATAATTGTAGACTCTAATGCTACAACCGGCTTTCCTTCCTTTAATGCTTCTGCTACTTCCGGTGATACATCCAAATAATTTTTTAAATTCATGCGACTTCTCCTTTTATACCTGCTCTTTTTATTGCGTTTTCATAACTTAAAGCCCTATTATTTGTTTCTGTTGTTTCAAGTGTAATACTTGCGCTTGCCATTCCAAGGGCTACAGATTCTGCAAAAGACAAACCTTTGCTAAAACCTGTGGCAAGACCTGATAACAAAGCATCTCCTGCTCCGTTTCCATTCACCATATCTGCAGGGATCGGCGGAATCAATTCCGAAACCTCTCCATCTGCATAAAAACAACCCTTTGCTCCAAGGGTAATCACCACCTGCTTCACGCCCTGACGAAGCAACTGATCGGCTGCCCGTTGCAGACTTTCTTTGCTATTCGGATCAATAGACAAATCCGTCAAGATTTCTGCCTCCAAAAGGTTTGGCGTAATGGTGTGAATATAACTCAAAACATTCTTAAACTTTTTCGATTTTGTGCAAGATACGGTCTCCGCAAAGATAGGTACCTTACTGTTTTTTGCCACATAGGAAATGGTTTCCTCCGGTAAATTGGCATCCAAAATAATGAGACTGCTGTGCGACAAAACCGACTCTTTACTTTGTAAATATTCCGGGGTCAAATTCTTATAGATTTCCATGTCAGAAACTGCCAATTCCATATCTCCGTCTTCCCTTGTAATATACAGGTACGTGGAGGTAGATTCCTTTGCAGATACGAAACTGTCATGGGTGTCTATGCCCAGTTCTTTACAGCTTTCCATGATCATTTTTGCATAATGATCGTCCCCAAAAGCTGTCAAAAATTTCACGCTGTTCCCCAACAAACTTAAATTATGTGCGATGTTGCGTCCAACACCACCGAGAGAAGTGGTAACATGCCCCGGATTGGAATCCTTGCCAATTAGCTTTTCATGGGGTGTTCCACCGATGTCCATGTTGGCAGCACCAATGACCATGATGTACGATGGTTGCTGCATAATATATCCCTTGCCGATAATATATCCTTTTTTCATCAAATTCGATATGTGGACGGCAACGGATGATCTGCTGATGCCCGCTTTCTCTGCCAACTCCTCCTGAGAAATCATTGGATTCTCAGAAATGAGGCGATAAATTTCTTTTTCTCTATTTGTCATGCCCTTCTCCATCTCTTAACTTTTGTTTACTCTCGTAAGCACATGTTTAGAATATATTGTTTTCCCATGTTTGTCAAGGCAATTTTCTTGGAAAATTCTCTTATTCAGAAACCAAACTCCGGGCAAATTGAAAAATCCCCCGAAAGAAGACTTTGGGTATTTCCACAGCCCGCTTTCGGAGGATTTCCTTTATGTTATATTTTCTACCATATAAAATTGGATTTTAACTGTTCCCCATTGTCTATCAAAAGATCCTGTCCCGTCATACTCTGATTTACATTGGTTAAAAAATAAGAGAATTCGGCGATTTCTTCTGCTTCCGCCCACCGGTTCAACAATGTTTCCTTTAAACATGCATCCATTAATGTTTGATCTTCCATAATGTGTGCATTCAGTGGGGTATAGACGCCACCCGCCGAAATACTATTGGACGTGGTTCCATATTGCGCTACGCGCAAGGCAACATTTTTCATATAAGTCACCACCCCGCCTTTGCTCGCCGCATATAATGGGAACTCTGCGCCATTGCTGGCACTGGATGAAGCCATAAACAAAATCGCATGCATTCCTTCATGTATTCCATATTTTTCCGTTACCGCAATGGTCCCTTTTAAATTGATTTCAATTTCTCTGCCGCCATCTTGTACACCGGCATTATTAATCAAAACATCAATTGGCTCCAAATCCGGCAAATCCCCGGCTATGTCCACGATGTGATGCCTATAATTTTCATGAGAAAAATCTGTTTCTTGAAGGTCAAAGCCAATGACTTGATGTCCCATTGCAATATATTTTTTTACACATGCAAGCCCTATGCCTTGTCTTGCTCCTGTAATTAAAATTTTCATAACCCTAGTTTTCCTTCTCAAAATGTGTCATTTCATATGGCAAACGATTTATTACCGCAAATACCAGAATGATTGCAATCAATTTATCAATATAGTCTGTGACAAACTGTGTAAGAAAGGCGCTCCCGAATAATGTAAGTGCGGTTTTTGACAAAACCTGCACAATTGCTGTTGTTACCGCTGCTGAGGTAACCCCGCCAAACAAAATCACTTCAATCAAAGAACTTACCGCTGATGCCGGCAAAACAATACAAAAGTTTCTCCACAACACGGATGGTTTGGATACCTTCTTATTGTGCAACAACAATCCGGCCATCAAGCCCATAATCATACCACTTGGAGCAAAATAAATAGAATAAATATCACCAAGCGCACCATTTACCAAACCGCCAACCAATGCGGCGATCATGCCGCCCATAGGTCCGAGAACCACACCTGCTAAAATGGTTCCAATACTATCCAGGAAAATTGGCAGACTAAGAAGCAACGCCAATTTGCTACCAATCATGTTAATGGCAACTGCCATAGCAATAAAAATAATTCTTTTTACATTTCGATTCATAGTTCTCTTCTGTTTCGCTCTAATCGATTCGATTAGATTTCCTTTCCTCCTTTTTCAAATTTCACTTTTTTTAATTTCATGCTTTTCCAATTTCATACTTTCCAATTTCATTCAAACGTGACAAAAACATATCCCAAAAAGCCTGCTCGTCCACCTGGGTATAAATAACCGCATTGGCTTCTTTGCGATAAAATCCCATAGAATCTACGACGCTTTGTCCCAAAGATATGCCTTGGGTTTCAATATCCGTGAACGCTTCCAATCCCGTTAAAATTTTCGGATTAATAAACTGAGCCACAGCCAAAGGATCATTAATCACGCAACCCACAAGATGTTCCCATTCCAAGTGAAACTTGAAATAAAATTTCGTGATTTTTTCCACAAAATCCCCAACCATCGGATTCGCCGTCTTCATACCCTCCAATAATTCCGGCGTAAGCACAATGTTTCTGGTGACATCCAATCCCACCATTTCTATTTTCTTATGAATTTCTGCTAGTTTTGCAAAAACAACCTTTGCGCCGTCCGGATCTTCCCAGTAATTGTATTCTGCCACCGGTGAACAGTTTCCATGGCTTCGGAAATTGCCACCCATGGACACCAATCTCGGTATCTTTTCAAATGCCTGCGGGCTTTTTTCTATCAAATGTGCCAAATTGGTCAGAGGTCCCAATGCAATCACAGAAACATCTCCCGGCAACAAAGTCCGTGCCAAAAAAGAAACGGCATCTTCCTCCGGGATTGGCTGATTTTCCACCTCCGGCAAAAAACTTTCCCCAAGTCCATCTTCACCATGTGTATCCAAAGCATTCACATATTCTCTTTTCATCGGCTGCTTGGCCCCTGCATACACCGGCACATCCAATCTCCCCAAAAATCGCAAAACTTTCTTTGCATTTTGGAATCCCATCTCTACCGGCGAATTTCCCGCAACAATGGTAATTCCCACCACTTCCAATTCCGGACTATTTAAAGCCAACATAATAGCAAGGGAATCATCAATTCCAGGGTCACAATCAATTACAACTTTGGTTCTCATACTGCTCCTTTTTATTTCAATATCTTCTACTGCATTTCAAGATTTCTTATTGCACAAAAAAGAATGTCGCATGCGACATTCTCGCGCCAAGCGCGGTTGCATTTATGCAACATTTACATCACGCGCGCGTGCGCTTCCATAGCGGAGCGCCTTTTTATATAATAAGAAATTCGAAGGAATTTCTTATTATATAAAAAAGCTCTGCGTAAAAAACGCAGAGCTACCCAATTTTTCAATTATCGTAGTCCTGGTTTTGTTTTTCGACAGGAAGGTACAAATGAACTGTCGTATGAAATTTTCAACGTATTCGATTATACGCCCTGAACCGGATTTGTCAACTCTTTCCTTCTCTTGTGCCAACTCTCCCTTGAGCGGATTCTCTTTACTCCTCATTTATTTCATTTCAAAAATTTCACATATACATTTTTCTATTTCCTTTATATTAAAAGGACTCCCATCTCCTTCATGCGTAATAAGCAAATTTTTACCCACGAAAATTCCATTTCTTCGATACTCGTCTATCTTTTTAAAGTTATTAAAACGATACTCATCATAATCCAACATACCCATGTGCTCATGATAAATAATCTTTTGTCCTTCCTTTTTTAAAAGAGTAAAATCCGGGTATACTTTTTTTCCACTATTTAACTCTAATTCACATTCATATCGATATGGAATTCCCAGTTCATAATACATATTTGCCAACATTACCTCCGATTTTGAACGAACCATATCTCCTTTTTTCGTAGGATATACCTTATCTTCTTCTTTGTAATCACTTTTGATATAGTTCTCTTCTATCCACCTCCGCTGAAATTCCTCGTCATCAAGAAGTAACGGAGTTGCAAGCCTTTTTCTTCCTTCCTTTAGATTTCCATATAAATTTTCCGCCCTCACAGGATTCTTTTCTATTCTTTTTACGAATTTTTGAATCATTATAATCTCTTCATATGCCTCCTTTTTCACGGCATTGGCGTAGTCCCGCATCACGATCTTTTCCGCCAATTTCAAATTATTTTTCTTAATATACTTTCCTCTCGTGTCCCCCGACTCTTCAATTTCATAATAAGCAAAATACTTCTTTTCTTTTGCAACTCGTAAACGCTTTTTAGGAACTTGATTACAATATTTTTCCGCATCAAAAATCGCTTTTTTCAATTCCGCCTCTCTAACCAACAGTTCCCTTACAATACTCTCCATTGATTGCATAAAATACCCTCCCTATTCAATTTTTACTTTTATTTTTGGATTGTTGAGACATAGACTTGAAAAAATTGTCTCAAAGAATAAATAGATTTGCTTATTATTGTACAATAGGAATTTATGTTTATCTAGTATAAATATTCCTTTTTTCTTCATTCCCAGTTCTGCTCCTCAAAGCATCCTGTATTTTTGTACCATCTCGGATAAATGGACTTATTTTCTATCTCTTATACCAAATCTTTTTCTCGGGCTTTCTCTGTGTTTGTGCTTCTTTTCCAATAATTTGACTTGTTTTCTATCTCTTATACCAAATCTTTTTCCCGGGCTTTCTCTGTGATTCAGCCTCCACTCCAATAATTCGACTTGTTTTACTTCCCTTATACCAAATCTTTTTCCCGGGCTTTCTCTGTGATTCAGCCTCCACTCCAATAAATAGACTTGTTTTACTTCTCTTATACCAAATCTCCCTTCCGACCCTTCTCTGTGATTCAACCACCACTCCGATAAATAGACTTGTTTTGCTTCTCTTATACCAAATTCTCCGCATCCTCACGAAAAGTTTCACTTTATCGACGAAATTTCTCGCCTCTAAATAGGAATTTCTCCCCCCAAAAAATAAAAACAGGCCCCACACCGGTATCACACCGGCGCAGGGCCTGCAAATTCCCAATCAAGAAAATCTCAATTTATTCCATCTTATGATTCAAATGGATTTTCTACTTCATAATCGCTGAAGCTTCCACCGGTTGTTGCTCCGGAGAAGTCTGCTGAAGTTTCGTAGTTATCTACAGTGATGGTGTAATCAGAATCACCTTCTACGTATACGGTTCCATCTGTTCCAACGATAGTTACAGTATTTCCATCTTCATCTACGATAGTTCCTTCGTTGTAAAGATTTGTTAAAGTACTGTCACCTGTTACAACCCAAGTACTGTCATCGCTGATGTAAAGGTTTGCATATCCGTCACCGCCGTTGCCTGCGCATGATTCGTCATTCACAAATGCGCCTGTTAAGCTACTTCCGTTTTCCATGTAGAAATCTAAGGTAGAAATGCTATCCCAGATTACATCGCCTTCCATTTCCTGATCGTCTGCTGTGAAGGTACACTGTGCACCATTGTCACCGGATGTTCCCCATCCTCTTTCGTTATCGTTACCGGTAACGCGTAAGAAGAATTCGCAGTCATCAGAAGCTGTAATATCTACGTCACTTAAGTAGAATACACTTTCTGTATTTGTGGTGTAGAATAATCCACCATTTTCAGAAGTCAAAGAACCACCTGTCATATTGAAGGTACCAACACCGACTTCTGAGTCACCGGACATACTTTGATATAAGATAACCGTCCATGTGCAGTCATTCTGATCATCATCAGACATATTTCCTGTTAAATCAACATCGTAAAGATTCAAAGTATTTAAACCTTCCAAGCAAACAGCTTCAGAACCGGTTGCTGTCAATGTTGCATCATTGATTGCGATATCAGCTGTACAATAAACGGCTGGTGAACCAACACCATTTGCTGTATAAGTACCACCATCTACAACCATGGTTCCGCCGCCTCTATCACTACGGATTGCTGCTGAAGATTCACCGTTTGTTTCAACAGTCAAATCCCAAGCATAAAGAGTACCGCCACCTGCTGCATGAATACCACCTGATGTATCCTGCTGTGTTGTAATGGTTGCATCTGCAATGTAAACAATACCATCACCATATGCGAAAGCACCTGCTGCTCCAGCAGAATCTGTTGTGATTGTTGCTCCGTTTACATAAAGAGTACCGTCTGTTTCAAGAAGTGCAGCACCTACACCATAGAAACTAGAGTTGTCTCCACCGGTACTGTCATCTGATGTACGATCTACTGTGATATCTTCCAAAGTAACAGCTGCTCCGTTGTATGCATGTACAGCGTTTTCATCTGTTCCTGTAGAAGTGTAAGTCTCACCGCTTACTTCTGTATCTTCGGTGTATTCTACAACAGCGTCATAACTGTCTACACCGGAAGAGGCGCTACCTTCCGGTGCGCCTCCCTCCATACTTCCTCCGATTACGATTGATGTTACGTTGCCATCCTCATCTACTTCAACTGTTAACATATCGCCTTCAGAAATACTTTCAAGAGTTGCTGTATTTCCTTCTGAATCAGTAATGATTGATTCATCATTGATTGTCAAAGTTGCTGTTACAGAACTAGCTGATTCTCCATCTCCACTTGGTACTTCGCCCATTTCCGTGGAATCCATTTCTTCGCCTGCGCCATCCGGTGCTTCACCCATTTCGGTAGAATCCATATCTTCACCTGCGCCATCCGGTGCTTCACCAGCATCACTTGGTGCTTCGCCACCAGCTCCGCCACCCATTCCATCCATGATGGAAAGTGTAATGGTATTTCCGTCAACTGCTGTTACAGTTCCGGAGAAGCTTGTCTCAGAATAAGAATCATCTGAGAATACTACAGTGTTAGAAGACTCTGTCTCTGATTCTGTAGTTGTGGTAGTTCCGCATGCTGCCATTGTTGCTGAAAAAGCAAGTGTGGTGCACATCAAAATCACTAACAATTTTTTACGATACATACTGTACCTCCTTAAACACATTTTTGTTGCTCTTATATTTCAAAGGTTAAACCACCTTTGTGAACGCTTTGTGTTTAACTTTTGTAAAAAAATTGTTTTCTCCGTGTTAAAAAAGTGAATCCCCTTTCACTGCTAACTCTAATTCTCGAGAAGACATTCGGCTTGCACCCTCTCCCAGAACAATGATTTGCTCCAGTCCATCTGAAGTCGCCACCGTTACGTGATGATCCTTTGCTATATCATGCGTCGTTTTTTCTATATACATATCAGCAGTTTCTGCTTCTTTTGTATAAACCACATGAATATTGTGATAGTCAAAGGTATGTTCTCTTCCACCTTTTACTTTATATGCATCGAAGACTAAAATCAACTCACATCCTCGATATCCTTGATAATTACATAGGTAATCCATCAGTTTTCCACGGGCTGCATCTAAGGAATCCTGCGCCAATTCCCGCAAATCATCCCAGGCATGAATGACATTATATCCATCCACCAACAAGTACTCTTTTTGCGGCTTTTTCTTTTCTGCCTGTTTCTTTTTATACTCCTCTGTGGTTTTTCCCGTAGCTTCCACGTGAACCTTCGGCATATTTTCATAAGCATCCTCAGCAAAGGATTTCTTTACTTTCCCAAAATGCTTTTCAAAAATTTCCTGCAATTCTTTATCTTCTTCTAACGTGCCACCATAAGAAACCGCCTTTGCTCTCTTTGGCACTGCTAATAAGTTGGAGGTATCCAGCGTTTCCTCTCCCGCTTCCATACTCTCCACATGCATATATTGTTCCACCTGATCCCAGGAAACCTGGAAGCCTGCTCCATGGGCGCAAAAAACGGAACTGGTGGGATTCTCTAAGTCCATTTCACTATCGTAACCAATACGCGCAATGACCTCGTCCTCATTGTGACAAGGTCCATAGCCCTCCGGTTGCAACGTCAAACGCCCTTTTCCACCGGTATATGCAGTAACTTCCTTGTGATATCCATTCATCGTAGAGATAGGAGCCAATCCTTTTAATATAGAACATTCCAAGGTCTGCTCCGGCGTTTCAAAACTGCCTGCCATTTCTTGGATGTCCTGCATGGCTCTTCCCAAGTTTTCCGTCGGGATTTCTAATTCATATCGATAATAGGGCTCTAAAAGTACATTTTTTGCCTTTTTTAAGCCTTGTCTTACCGCTCTGTAAGTCGCCTGGCGGAAATCTCCACCCTCTGTGTGCTTGTTATGGGCTCTTCCTCCCACTACGGTAATCTTCATATCGGTAATCGGCGATCCGGTCAGGACACCTACGTGTTGACGTTCCTCTAAATGGGTTAAAATCAATCGCTGCCAATTAAGGGCCAACATATCCACGGAACAATCACTGAAAAACTGCATGCCACTGCCCGGTTCTCCCGGTTCTAGGCGCAAATGTACTTCCGCATAATGACGTAAAGGTTCAAAATGGCCTACGCCTTCCACCACATTTTCTATGGTTTCTTTGTACTGTACAGATCCTGGTCCATAGGCGATATTATAATTAAATCTATCTTTAACTAATTGGCTAAGCACCTCTGTTTGCACTTCTCCCATGAGGTGTACCATCAACTCTTTGGTATCTTCGCGCCAGGTCACTTGGAGCTCCGGTGCCTCTTCTGCCAGTTTTTTCAAGTCTTCATAGGCGGTTTGCAAAGTGACCTCTGATGGTACCAACACTTGGTACTGCAAAACCGGGTTTAATAGAGGGCTTACGCTATCTTTTTCCGCTCCTAAAGCCTCTCCGGGCATCTTTTCTGTTATTCCGGTAACTACGACCACGTCCCCGGCAACGGCTTCCTCCAAGAGTTCAAACTTCTCGCCATTATAGTTCCGAAGCTGGTCCACCTTCTCTTCCCCGATGGTCATTTTCGGTATCATACGACCGGAAGTAACTCGAAGATGTGTCTGTCTCTTTCCTTGCTTATCCGTACTGATTTTAAAAATCTTTGCACCAAAAGGAGCTTCCCTGTTCCAAGACTTCTCCTTGGCAAACTGTTGTATATCTGATAACAATTCCTCAATGCCAAAGCCTTTTAATGCCGAACCAAAATACACCGGGAAAAGGGTCCTTTGTTGTAACAGGCTTCCGATTGTCTCCACCTTTACACTGCCGGTTTCCATATACTCTTCCAAAGAATCTTCTGCCAACATAGCCACTTCTTCGTAGAATTCCCCGTTTTTCTCCAGAGTAAAATCTACAAATCCATCTCCCAATCTGCGTTGCAAATCCTCTAGAAGTTCCTCTTTTCCTTTTTGTGCAATGTCCATTTTGTTCACAAACACAAAGGTTGGAATCTCATAACGCTTCAATAACTTCCAAAGAGTTTCCGTATGACTTTGCACACCGTCGGAACCACTTAAAACCAGGATTCCATAATCCAACACCTGTAATGTACGTTCCATTTCCGCAGAAAAATCCACGTGTCCCGGAGTATCCAACAGGGTTAACTCCAAGTCCTGCCAATGCATATTTGCCTGTTTCGAAAAAATAGTAATGCCACGGCTTCTCTCCATGGCATTACTATCGAAAAAGGTATCTCCGTGGTCTACGCGGCCGGTTCTGCGAATGGTTCCACCCAAATAAAGCAATTGCTCAGACAGAGTGGTCTTTCCTGCATCCACATGAGCCACGATCCCAATGGTTAGTTTTTTCATTTTTGCTCTCCCTTTTTCTATATAATAGTCAAGGCTTACTTAATCAGGGGTATTTTCTCCGACCAAGCGGAATAGGTTGACATCTACCACTCCATGCGTCGTCAAGCGTAACGTTGGTATTACTGCAAGACTGGCAAAAGACATGGTCATAAACGGATCAATGCCTTCCCCAACGCCTAATTCCTTCGCAGCATTTTTTACTGCGTCCATTTTTTCCTGGGCTTCTTCCACATCCAGATCACACATAAGTCCTGCAATAGGCAACGCCAGCTCCGCTAATACTTCGCCGTCCTTCACCACAACCATGCCGCCTTTGATTTTTTTCAAAGCCATAACGGCCTTGGCCATATCACGATCCGAAGCGCCAACACAAATAATATTGTGAGAATCATGAGCAATACTGGTAGCTACCGCACCGGCCTTTAATCCGTAGCCCTTTACATAGCAGAGACCAATATGTCCCGTATGATGATGACGCTCCACCACTGCCAACTTTAAAATATCCTGTTCCAGGTCGATACCGTCTGCCTCTCCGCAATCTGTGGTCAGGATTTCTCCCGGCACAAGGCCAATAACTTTCTTTGGTCCCTTTATAACAAAATCCTTTGCAGCCACCGTTGAAATATTGATGGTATTTGTGATGGATGCTTTTGGCTTGTATGCCTCTCCAATTTCCATTTCCCATTTTGGACCATCTTCTTGCCCCAAAACCTTCATACCATCTTTATAAACTGCTTCGATTTCAACTTTTTCAAAATCCTTTAATACTAAAAAGTCTGCACGATATCCCGGACAAACCGCTCCAACGGAAGCCAATCTAAAATAGGATGCCGCATTGATGGTTGCGATTTGATAAGCAATCTCCGGCTGTACTCCATAAGCAATGGCTTCTCGAATAATATAATCGATATGGCCTTGTCGATTTAATTCTCCCGGATGCTTGTCATCTGTTGCAAACAAACAACGATGTGCATAAGGTTCTTTGCACAAAGGCACCAAAGCCTGCAAATTCCGTCCGGCAGTTCCCTGACGAATCATAATCCACTGGCCTCTTCGCAGTTTTTCTAAGCCTTCTTCTTCTGTAGTACATTCATGATCGGAAAAAATACCTGCTGTGGTATAAGCATTTAATTCTTTGCCTGTGAGTCCGGGTCCATGTCCATCAATAATTTTTCTGGCATCATGGGTTGCTTTTATTTTTTCTATGGTTTCCGGGTCTCTGGAAAAAACGCCCGGATAATTCATCATTTCCGCCAAGCCCAAAACTCTTGGATTTTGTAAATATTTTTTAACGTCCTCTACATCAATTTTATAACCGGACTCATCAAACGGAGTCGCCGGTACACAGGACGGAACCATGATATAAACATCCAAAGGCAAGTCCTCTGTCGCCTTTAACATATAATCAATGCCTTCCGTGCCACAAACATTGGCAATCTCATGTGGATCGGCCACGATGGAGGTGGTTCCATGAGGAAGCACTGCCTTACAATATTGAGATGGGGTTACAATCGAACTTTCCAAATGTAAATGTCCATCAATAAATCCGGGAACAATGGTTTTCCCCGTTGCATCAATTTCTTCTTCCCCCTCATATTCCCCAATGCCTACGATATACCCGTTGTTTACCGCCAAATCTCCCATTTCAAATTCTCTGGTAAATACATTGAAAATACGCGCATTTTTAAAAACGAGGGCTGCTTTGTATTCTCCAATTGCAGATGCAATTCTACGTTTTCTGTGTTCTTCTTTTTTTCTCATAGGATTTCCATCTCCCTTCTTCTCTGACTACTTATTATTTTTCCAATTATAACAAAAAAAAGGGCTGTACACTAGTAACATAGTGACAGCCCTTTGCTAATCCTTATTTCTTATACCAAAAATCCACGATTACTCTCGTTTCCGGTATAGTTTTCCACTAATTTAAATTTTCCGTAGGTCATACCTGCATATACTGTTTCCGTATTCTTCATTAAAGGTTCTGACTGATCCTTCTCTGCCAATAAGCGGAAGGAAGAACCAATGCGACTCATAATACTCTGTGCCTCTTTTAATCCCTCTAATTCAAAACGCATCATACTTACGGCCAAACGCTCTCTGCAATAACGGTATAACACGTACAATTCTTTCGATAAATCATATTTAAAATCCAGTACATCCTGTAGTTCTTGAATGACCTTATCTGCACGACGAACCTCTTGTTTGAATCCTTCACGATTCTTTTCGTCGTAGCATACTTTCGCATCCTCCAAGTACGTTTGAATCATATCAAACATCACCACCACAAGCTGGGTACGATTACTTTGTGAGATTCTTCTGGTATACTCCTGCATTTTTTCCTTTTGCATGAGAAGACTCCTTTCTATTGCAACAACTGCAATACGCTTTCCGGCAAATCATTGGCCTGAGAAAGCACGCTGGTAGAAGCCTGTACCAAAACATTGTACTGCGTATATTCTGTCATTTCTTCTGCCATATCTGCATCCTGAATTCTGGATAATGCGTTGGTTAAGTTTTCTTCTGAAACTTCCAAGGATGCATAAGCTTTATCCAAACGGTTTTCATAAGCACCGATTTTTGAACGAACAGAGGATACTTTTTCCAGTGCTGCTGCCAGTTTTGCAATGGCACGATCCGCACCCTTTACGGTACTGACATCTATGTCATCTACATACAAACTTTCGCAGCTGATCTCCGGGATGCGCACCATCATAGTCTGGTTCTCATTGGCACCTACCTGCACGGTGAGCTGTCCCATAGTGGTGACTTCCATAGCGATGGTCGTATCTGCATCCAAGTTTTCATTCAAGCGGAAGGAAATTTCAAATCCATTCACCTGACGAATGGTGATATCATTTCCATTTGCAGAATAGGTGGCACTGTCTAAGTCAAAGGCTGAGGTCACAGTGGTGCCATCTGTCAAAGTCTGCTCTCCATTTAAAATAGTAACGGTAGCGTCTGTTCCTGTGGATGTCAAAGAACCGGACATACCGAGCAATGCTTCTAAATTTGCATTATCTGCAGATACAGTTACTTCATAATCATCTCCAAAGTTTGGAGAGGTAAAGGTGATGACTCCAGTATCTGTATCCATGGTCATATCGGCTTCTGCATAGGTTGCTGTTTCCTGAATTGCCTGCAACGCTTCTGCATAAGTCATACCTTCTGTAATTTCGACCGCGCAACCATTAATAACCACGGTACCTGCCTGATCCGCTGTGATTTCAGTCGCGGAATCTCCAGTTACCAATGTTGCTGCACCTGTAGAAACACTTGCCTGTGTTCCCGGAGTCACGGTAATTGCATAAGTACCTGCTGCCACATAATCAGAAACATACATACGAGTCATATCACTTTGATAAACGTTGTACTCATCTGTTTTTGTTTTGCTGCTATAAAGACGACCGTCTAAGTTGCCATCCAACAACCCTTTGGTATTGAACTCTGTGTCCTGAGACATACGATCGATTTCTTTTTTCAATTCAGCAATTTCTTTCTGAATTGCCTGCAAGTCTGTAGGAGTATTGGTGTCATTGGCTGCCTGAATTGCCAATTCACTCATTCTCTGAATAATAGAAGTAATTTCATTTAATGCGCCATCTGCAGTCTCTAAAAGGGAGGTTGCATCCTGGGCATTCTGAGAAGCCTGGCTAATACCGTCAATCTGCGTGGTCATACGGTTTGAAATAGCAAGGCCGGAAGGATCATCCTTTGCATGATTGATTTGAAGGCCGGAAGCCAATCTCTCCATAGAAGCAGATAATGCATCTTCGTTCTGATGCAATTTATTATTGGCAACAATAGCATTTAGATTGTGATTAATTTTCATGGTTTTTCCTCTTTATACTGTAATTTCGCATCCTTGCGCTTCTTGAAAAGACCATCCCTTGCCTTTCTCATTCTCTTAGTATATCGGCGAGTTTCTAGAAAGATTGAAGTAGTTGCCAAAATCTTTTTGCCACATGATAAAGAACTTTCGTATCTGCACCTTCCAAATCTTCTGTACTATATTCCATTGGATTTGTCGGCACCTGTTCTTTCAGTACATCAATGTGTACCTGTTCTAATCCCTCTTCTTCCATGGCCGTTGTCAATTCCTCGGCATGGTGTGAAAAAAGATCAGCTGTTTCTTGATTTTCTGCTACGACATAACCACTCAACTGATTCTGCTGTACTTTAAAGTGTGCCATGACACTACCCAGGGCTGACAATGTGAAATTGATGTCCACAAGCCCTTTCCCTTCTCCATGTACAATCTTCAAAGTCATTTCTCCGGATTCACCCTGTACCAAAATCGGCACATTGTAGTTTCCTTTTTTCGCCATAGCGCCTGCAATGGAAAGCTGACGAGTCATCATCTGCAATTCCTTTAAATCCAAAGCATCCGTTACCTCTGTATCTGCTATCATAGTCTTCATCACATTGGTAGCCACTTCTTCTAAGGTATGCTCTGCTTCCGCCATCTCTTCCGGTGTTTCCATTGCCTCTCCAAACTGACGCAACAAATCTTCTTTAATGGCATCAAAATCCACATCTCCATTTTCGGTGTGATATTTCGCGTTTTCCATGCCAAACAACTTGCGTAACGCTGCACCCGGCTGTTGCATCATCTGCTGCATCGCCAATACATTGTTCACAGTCGTTGGTAATTCAAAGCTTTCCAAATATCGATAAACTTCTACATCTGCATCTTTGGCATCTGCCAATTCCTGCAATTTTGCTATCGCAGCCTGTCTGGATTCGTCTTCTACATCCTGATTTAACAAGGTCTGATGGAATTGCTCCAACGACTGCTCCTGCCAGTTTTCTTCTGACATCGCCAGTTTCAAATTTTCCGGTGTCATCACCGCCATGGTATCTTTCACAAGATTCGTCGAAAATGCGGTCAATACCTGATCGATTACGGAATTCGTCAATGTGGAAGATGCCCCGCCAAAGGAATCATCAATGGTGTACTCCATATCCTCTCTTTTTGCAGAGCGTACAGCTGTTAAAAGATTCCGCATGGTAATCTCTGCACCTTGATGCACCAAGGCTCCAATCGCTGCACCATCGCTTTGCTCCACCAGGTTCATCAAACGATAAATCCCAATATACGATTCTCGTTCTTCCGGTGAAATGCCTTTATTCTGGTCCAACTTATATAAAAATTCACTGTACTTTTCTTCTGTGGCACCCTGTTCCTGCTGAATGGATTCCGTCACTTCATTGATTTTTGCAAACGTCGCATCCAACGGATTCTCATTGCGTCGAATCATTTCCAATACGGTATTTGGTGTCAAACTACGGAACGTATGCTGCACCTCTTCATCCACCGCTTTCATCTGTGCAATGTTCTCTTCTGTAATATTTAAGTTGTTATATCCCAAAATACGTACGGCTCTTTGATTCTCTGCCGTTTTTTCCAAACCAAGATCCTCTAAGATGACATCCACATTTCGAAAGGCCTTCTGAATGGAATCCCCTAAATCCTTACGTACTTCCGTTCCCATGGTTTCATAGGCTTCGCCGGCCTGCTCCATACGAAGTTGTAATGCAACTGCAGAATCATGCAAAGCACCTAAAGTCGTTGTTTCTGTATCTGCGGTAGCCAGCGCATACGCCGGGGAACGTTCCAATTCATATAAGGCCCGGAAGGTCATTTCATAGGTAGCAATCTGTTCCTGTGTTCCTTCCAATCCCACAGAAGTCAGCATGGCTTTTGCCACTTCCTGCTCTTTTGCTTTTAACTGTTCCACCACTTCTTCCAGTGGTTTTGTATCGATGGAAACTCCCTGTTTTAACAAACGATAGTTTGCTTCCACCGTCATCATCAATCGCGTTTCTTCTAATTTTCTCTGGGCGGTTACTAATTGTCCTTTTTGCTCATCCGTCAGGACATAAACTACCCCTGCTTCTTCACGGCTCCAAGAAGCTTCCTGTAAATTCCGGATATTGATTTCCTTGCCCTCAGCAATCAAATATGCCAAATCCTCTTCTGTGGCGTTTTCCACCACTTCCATGCATTCCTCTGCTGCAAATACCAAACGATCCTGTTCCAACAAAACCCCTTCCTGCGGGCGTTTTCCCTCTTGCAACGCTTCTAATCCCGCATTCAACACCTGGGCCTTTGAAACCGGCAAACTCAATTCACTTAGTTCCATGACACGTGTTAAATTTTCAGGAGTCAATGGAATCTCATTTGCTACCATCCAACCGCTTTTTTCTAAAGCTTCTTCCTTGGAAAATGGGGTCTGTCCGATAATTTCTGTCATTTGTTTCTGTAAGTCTACTGCATCTTCTTCACTCAGCATTTCATTTCCAAAGTTGGGACCTACGCTGTTTTCTGCCAAATACAAATTCTCAATGGAAGCCGGTAGTTGATTTTCTACCATATATTTTAATGCGCCATTAGACAATGGACTTAGGACTTCTCCCAAATCCATTGTCTTCTTTAAATCACTGATATTTTCATTGGTCTGAGGCAAATCTGCCTGCTCCAATAACTGCTCGATGCTTCTTGCCAGAGCGCCATTTCCCAAGGCCTGTTCCACAACTGCCTGGTCCAGTCCTCCCATAACGGAAACATCTTTTCCACCCTTTGCAAGCGCAATCTTAATCTTATCCACAACCGTTACAACGGTTTCCACATCACTATCTTTCAAGTCATATCCTTGTTCTTCAAACTCCTTCAAATCCTCCGGAGACATAGAACCGGAAAGGACTGCCATTTCCTGATGACGCAAGGATGCCTGATCCATTTCCTGTGCAGCCGCATCCTGAATTTCCTCTAAGACACCACCGACAGGTTTTTGATAAGTACCTTCCTTCACCTGAACTGCCAGTCCCAGTGAGTCTGCAATTTTATCCGCAGACTTTTGTTCCGCTATAACCGGAACACCTGTCATGATTTGATTTCTCTGTGTTACTTCTTTGAAATTAAACTGGTCAACGCGCATAAGTAGCCTCCTTATGTCAAGTATTTCGGCATATACACAGTTTTAATTTATATAAAAAATGGAAACAAATACAAAAAAGCTCTTAGCAAGCAAGCTTGCTAAGAGCCTTTTTTACACATAATCAAATTTAAATACCGCTACACCATAAGGAGATAATGGATATGCAAAGGAGAAATCTCTACCATCGCATGGAGATTTTTCCGCTTTGTAATTGGACGGTTTCTTTCTACCATTTCCGTTGAATTTTGTTTCATCACTATCCAGCACCAACTTATAGTGTGTAGATACCGGTACCCCTACCCGATAATCTTCCCGTTCCATTGGGGTGAAGTTGCAGACAAACAATAAGTTATTCTTTCCATTTTTACTCTTACGAATAAAGCTGAAAATACTACGGCTAGCATCATCTGCATTGATCCATTCGAAGCCTCTCCAATCAGAATCCAACTCATACATAGCCGGATATTTCTGATACATATGAAGCAATGCTTTTACAAATTCCTGTACGCCGGCATGTCTTGGATCCGAAAGCACATACCAATCCAATTCTCTTGCCTCGCTCCACTCCGTAGGCTGTCCGAAATCCTGTCCCATGAAGAGCAATTTCTTTCCGGCATGGCCCATCATAAATGCATATCCAACCTTTAAGTTGCGATATTTGTCATCTTCCAAACCAGGCATTTTCTTTAACATGGAACATTTCAAATGAACAACTTCATCATGAGACAATACCAGGATATATTTTTCGCTGCTATTGTAACTCATGGCAAAGGTCATCTTATTGTGGTTGTCCTTACGGAACAACGGATCCAATTTCATATAATCCAAGAAATCATGCATCCAACCCATATTCCATTTGAAGCTGAAGTTCAAACCATCCTCTTCCACAGGACTTGTCACCTTTGGCCAAGCCGTAGATTCTTCCGCAATCATCACGGCTCCTTTGTTTCTTCCAAGTACCAACGTATTAATATGTTTAAAGAATTCGATTACTTCTAAGTTCTTGTTGTCACCATACTGGTTACGAACCCATTCGCCTTCTTTTTTTCCATAATCCAAGTACAACATAGATGCCACTGCGTCCACACGAAGTCCATCAATATGGTAATGTTCCACCCACATCAAAGCGCTACCAATCAAGAAGTTCTTTACTTCGTTCATTTCATAATTGAAAATCTTGGTGCCCCAATCCGGATGTTCTCCCTTTCTTGGATCCGGATATTCATATAACGGTTGCCCATCAAAGTTGGCAAGGCCATGTTCATCTCTTGGGAAATGAGCCGGTACCCAGTCAAGAATGACACCGATGTCATTCTTATGGAGATAATTTACCAAATAAGCAAAGTCCTCCGGTGTACCGTAACGAGAAGTCGGTGCATAATATCCGGTCACCTGATAACCCCAAGATCCATCAAATGGATATTCGGAGATACCCATTAATTCCACATGGGTATAACCCATTTCCTTCACGTATTTCACAAGTGCTTCTGCCAATTCCCGATAGGTATAAAAACCATCATCATCTCTTCCCGGATGACGCATCCAAGAACCCGGATGTACTTCATAAATGGCCATTGGCTCACTGTAAACATCCGTAATACTACTACGACGTTTCATCCATTTTTGATCGGTCCATTTTATCTTATTGATATCGGTAATTCGTGATGCTGTGCCTGGGCGAAGTTCCGCATAATTTGCATAAGGATCCGCCTTATAATGACGATTTCCATCTCCGCTTTCAATGACATATTTATATAACTGTCCCTCTTTGGCATCTGTCAGGAATATCTCATACACACCCATATCTCCGGTACGAGTCATCCGATATTCTTCTTCACACAGCCACTCATTGAATTCACCAATGACATAAACATCTTTTGCATGCGGTGCCCACACGCAAAAATAAACACCCTCTTTGCCATCTATTTTCATGGGATGGGCTCCCATTTTCTTATAAATGTCGTAATGTGTTCCCTGACCAAATAAATATTGATCCAGTTCTGTAAAAAGTGTTTCCATAGCTCAATCCTCCCGCCTCATTATGCAAAGTCTTTTTCTCTAAGAACTGCGTAGTCCCCATTTGTTTTTCTGGATGTAAACAAATTACGGAAACCAATCCGTTCCGCTTTAGCAATTGCTTCATCCACAATATCTTTTACTTCCACGACTGTGGTATCCTTGTCCAATCGCTGAATTCGACTGATGCGATCGTACAATGCTAAAATTGCCATTTCCTCAATTTCATAGCCCTGCTCTAATGCATAGGTTTTACCAAAGGCTACCAACTCATCACTGCTAAAGGCCGGAATCACAATTTTTTCCGTAAACTTCGCAGCAAAGGAACTATCTTGAGACAAGGCACGATGTAAGCCCCGCTTTGTATCTTCCATCATAATCAATACACCGCTGTTATCGCTTTCCATGCAAAGAGATAAACGAACAGCTGCTTCGTGACTGATTTCTCCGGCTTCTTCAATCATAAGAACACCGCCGGCCACATGCTTTAACAATTCCGGAATATCTTTGTTGTTCAAAGATTCTGCAGAAATCTTTCCGAATTTCTGGTTTGGTTTTCCAACTTCCTTTTGTACCGCTTTGATTAAATTGGTAGCTAAGGTCGTTTTTCCATTGCCTGCTGCACCTTGAATCAATACATTGCCGCGGGTTGCATGGGCATCTTCCTGCAAGTGCATTGCTACGTTTTTCACGCATTTTTCCAACTGTTCTTCCAAACCGCGTACATCTGCAAAATAAGAAAGACTTTCTCGTTGTTCTTCTGTAAGCTCCGGTGGTAATTCAATTTCCGGCACTTCCACTTCGTTGATTTCCGGAATTTCTTCCTTCTTTTCTTCTTTTAGCAAGTCATCCAAGGCTTCTGTCACATCCGGCAAATCTGCGGTTGCCATTGTAATCGGTGTAAATGGAATTTCTACACCCTCCTTGGTAATCTGTGGTGCTACAAAAGGATGAATTTCTTTCTTTGGCGCCTTTAAGGCTTCTTCCATATCCAATTCCTGAAGATTTTGCGGGCTCCAATAAACAGCTTCCACCACCGGTTCCTCCGGTTCTTGGGAATCCTGTAATTCTTCCACTTCTTCAGCAAATTTCGGCATCTCGGTCTCCATCATCGGTGTTTCCACGGATGTCAGTGCTTCTGCCATGGAAACCGGTTCTCCTGCTGTTGGCTCTTCCGCCATATGCTCTGTTAAGCGTTCAATTTCCTGCTGCAGAATATCATTTACGCTGGCCACATATTCTCCGGCTGCTTTTTCATCCTTTTTGGATAATTCCGTTAAGTTTTTGGTGTATTCCTGCTCCAGCAACTCGTGAGGGGTCAACCCCGCATTCAATTGTGGAATGACACCTGCCAAACGCTCCATAATATCTTCCGCTTCTTGCAAGGCTTTCGCTTTGGCATTTTCCAGCTTTTTCTGCTCTGCATCTGCCATAGCTGCTTCTGCCGCACGTTTGGTTCTTTCCCACTCTGCCAGGATTTCATCAATACTAATCTGTCCTGTAATCTGAGGCACTGTAGGTGTTCCTTCCGGAACCAACAAACTCATTTGTCCATCTTGATTTTCTGCCAAATATTCCTGAAATTGCTCATTGATATTGGAGTCAATTTCTTCATCTGTTACCATGGAAATATCCTGCTCCGGCTCTTCTTCCTTGGTAATCTGTAAATAAGGAATCTCTTCCACCATCTTTTTAATATTATCCATGGTGTCATTGATTTCTCCTTTTTCCGTAGCTTCTGCAATTTGTTGCATACTCTTGGCCAACTCTTTTTGCAGATTTACGGTATTGAATTTTCCGGTATTAAAGTTGATATCCGGAATTCGCATGGTTTCATTGATAATCTCACCGGACTCCAGCTTTTCGTGAGGACGTACCTCCACGGTTTCTGCCGGATTGATTCCCTGCTTTTTCATATGAAAATCTCTGTATTTTTGCTCCTGAATCTTATTCAGCGGCTGATACAACATCTTCAGTTCCAAAGCCTTTTCCACATATGGCCCATCACCGAACCACAATACCAATTCATCGCAAGCCTCTATACACTGCTCGGTCATATTGGCTTTGTGATACAAATAAGCCAATTCAAATGCCCATTTTTCAGTATATTCTGCTTCCTTCATTTCTTCTAATAGCTGAATTTTTTCTTCTAAAGATGCTCCTTGCATCTGTAAAATTTCGTAACGTAATACATATTTACGACTATCGTGGGGCGCAATGTCCACGAACTCATCATAATACTCTAACGCTTCTTCCACATTCTTGGTTCGAATGGCAATTTCTGCCAAACGATAGATAATCATGCGTCCGATGGGAGAACGATCATATGCCATTAATAAGATTTCTCGAGCATCGTCAAAGCGTTCACATTCTGTGTAGACCTCTCCGGCCTTCACCATGAGATTGATGTTTTTCACTTTTTTCCAGTTGATATCATCTGCATATTCTGCAGCTTCTTCCAACTTTCCTTCGTCAACCAACTGTTTTAATTCTTCTAATTTCTGTTTGCTTTCGTTTCGATCCAATCTTGTCACCTCAAATCTCAAACAGCACTCTCCCTTTGCTGCAACTTATTCATTCTCAATTTGATCCAATTCTTCTTCGAAGATATTCTCCGGATATATAATTTCATTTGTTTTGCTATCTATTTTTACTGCCTGTACATAATCAGCTGTACTTAAAGGCAGATTTTTTCGATGTAAACGGAATGCAATCCATCTTTCAATCAAATAATAAATAACGGCAAACACCGGCACTCCCAGTAACATACCCGGGACACCAAAGAATCCGCCACCTATTAAAATGGCAAAAATTACCCAGAAGGAAGAAAGCCCCGTGGAACTTCCCAAAATCTTCGGGCCAATGATATTGCCATCCACCTGCTGCAAGATAATGATAAAAACCAAAAAACTTAAAGCATGCAATGGATTTTCCAATACCAAAATTATCAAACACGGTACTGCACCGATAAACGGTCCAAATAACGGGATAATATTTGTCACCCCAACAATTGTGGCCAAAAGCACTGCATATGGCAGTTTCATAAGACTGAGTACCACAAATGCGATGATCCCAATAATCAAAGAATCAATAATCTTTCCTACAATAAATCCGCCAAAAATCTCATTGGATTTCCGGAAGATACGAATCACCTTATTCCCGTAGTGCACCGGAATAAAGGCATAAACAACTTTTTTAAATTGACCTGCAAATTTTTCTTTGCTGGTTAAAATATACACCGCAACAATGAAGCCAATGATTAAATTCAACATGCCACGGAAAAAATTCATAATACTTGTGGTAAAGGAAGCTATATACGTCTTAATCTCCGGTACAATGTTTTCCTCAAACCAATTTTCCAAAAAGTTGGTGATAATGGATAAGTTTCCGGCTACCGTATTCGCTACCGCCGGATTATCCGTTTGCTCCTCCAACCATATACGCAACGTTTCAATCTGATTTGGCAGATTTTCCACCAAGCCAAATATAGTGCTCACCAAACGCGGAATCACAATGGAAATCGTACCAATCACAATGGCTAAGAAAACCAAAAGTCCACAGGTAATACCCAAATAGCGGGCCAGCTTTTTGAACTTTTCTCCGGTTTTTCCCTTTTTTTCACCATAAGTCAGTATCTTTTTTTCAAAGAACTTTTCAAAAGGATTGACCAAATAGGCAATCACCGTACCAAAGACGATGGGTTGTAATACATGAAAGAGTTTGGCCCATCCTTCCGTAAAGCCTTGATAACGAAAAAGGAAGAAAAAGACCAGGATACAGGCACAGAACGTGAGGAACACCATTAATCCAATAGCCGGTAATGGTTTTGGAAAAAGGTCGGATTGTCCCCATTTGCTTGTTGACTCTGTAGTTTTTTCCTGAAGTTCTTTTTCTTCCATTAATTTCCCCTGGTTATCCTCTGTAATAATTAATCAAGCAGCCCTTGCGAATGATTTCTCTTTCATCATCCGTAAGGTCCCCAAGTCCCATATGGAACTCTTTGCAAGCTCCATCTTTTACAACATAAGCTACAACATCAGACTGGTTCTCTTCAATGATGTTTCGAATGTTCGGAACAAATAAGTAGTCTCCATTTTCGAAAGGCAAATCTCCTTCCGGAATCAAGAATGGCAACATACCCCAGTTGATTAAGTTGCTGCGATATCTCTTGGTCGCATATTCATTGGCAACGTTTGCCCAACCACCAAGTACCTTCTGACAGGATGCAGCCTGTTCTCTTGCAGATCCATCACCCGGTTTTACTGCAAAAATAGTGCTTCCGATGCCTACGGTGTCCATGGTCACCTGTGGGAAGGTAGCGGTAATTGCTTTCCATGCTTCTTCCATTTCCGGAAGTGCTGCAATCGGATCTTTTCCTTCTTCTAAGGCCTTTTCTGCAACCTGTACTTCTTTTGCTCTTCCTACGTATGCAGGATCCTTACGAGACAATGCGAACTCTGCAAGTCCTAAAGGATTTGAACGGTAAGAAGAAGTCTCTCCGGATGGAATCAACTCGTCGGTAGTCGTTACCGGATCATGAATCTCCGATACTACCTTTAATACTAAGTTCTCCGGTAAATCTCTCATTGCCGGCCAATCCTTGATATTTGGTCCAAACTGAACTTCTACCGATGGATCTGCTACACCCTTGCTATCAAAGACACGATTCTCATAGATGGTCTTGTCAAAGAAGTATTTCGGTTTTGTATAGTTCACATCCATATCTGTTGCAGGTATTAAATATCCCTTATTTGCTGCAGTTGCAGCGATAGAACGCGCATCCATAAGTGCAACAGAAGCCACCTGTCCATTCTGTACCTTAGATCCTTCTCTGTTCGGGAAGTTTCTGGTGGAATGACGAATAGAAAATGCATTATTTGCAGGTGTATCTCCGGCACCAAAACATGGTCCACAGAATGCAGTTTTTAAGATAGCACCGGTCTGCATAATCTTTGCTGCTGCACCATTCTTTAATAATTCCATATAAATTGGAGTACTTGCCGGATATACGCTTAATGTAAATTCATCCGGTCCGATGGATGCTCCATCTAAGATATCTGCTGCATCGCAAATATTCTCAAAACCACCACCGGCACATCCTGCGATGATACCCTGATCTACGTATAAGCGACCGTTTCTCACCTTGCTCTTTAAGTCTAAATCCACAGCGCCATCGAAACTTACCTGTGCACGTTTTTCACAATCATCCAAGATATCCATTAAGTTTCTGTTTAACTCTTCGATGGTATATGTGTTGCTTGGATGGAATGGCATCGCAATCATCGGCTTAATCTGAGATAAGTCAATTTCAATCATTCCGTCATAGTAAGCTACTTCGCCCGGATTCAATTCTTTGTATTCTTCTACACGTCCATGAATATCATAGAATTCACGCACCTTATCGTCAGTACGCCAAATAGAAGATAAACATGTGGTCTCTGTAGTCATAACGTCAATACCGATACGTGTATCTACGCTAAGGTTTGAAACACCCGGTCCCACAAATTCCATTACTTTATTTTTTACATAACCATTGGCAAATACTTCACCAATAATCGCAAGTGCCACGTCCTGAGGACCTACACCCTTCTGTAAAGATCCGGTCATGTAAATACCTACAACGCCCGGCATTTTGATATCGTAAGTTTTATTTAATAACTGTTTTACAAGCTCCGGTCCACCTTCTCCTACAGCCATAGTTCCAAGGGCACCGTAACGGGTATGAGAATCAGATCCCAAAATCATCTTTCCGCCGCCTGCCAACATTTCTCTGGCAAACTGATGGATAACTGCCTGATGAGGTGGTACGTAAACTCCACCGTACTTCTTTGCACAGGAAAGACCAAACATGTGATCATCTTCATTGATGGTGCCACCTACTGCACATAAACTGTTGTGACAGTTTGTAAGTACATAAGGAATCGGAAATTTTTCCAATCCTGATGCACGAGCGGTCTGAATAATACCTACAAAGGTAATGTCATGAGATGTAAGTTTATCGAACTTAATCTCCAATTGTTCCATATTGCCGGAGGTATTATGCGCTTCTAAAATGCCATAAGCTATGGTATTTTTCTTTGCTTCCTCCTGTGTCACTGCCTTGCCTACTTTTGCCTCAACTGCTCCCTTTTCTGTCACAATCTCGTTCCCACGAACAAGATATGCTCCACCATCGTGTAAAATCATGGTACTTTCCTTTCTTTTGTTTATTTACCCCTATGTAACGGACTATTTCTTTCCCTTTTTCTTTTCGATCCAGCGGAAATACTCTGCGTCCAAATTCACGCGAATCTCAGGTGCCACGGGCTTCTCTTCCTCTTGGTCCATCTTCTCAAGTGTGGCCCGATCTTCTTCTGAGATTTCTTCTCCTTTATCGTCATAGAGTGGATTCCCTTTGTCATCCAACTCTACCCCAATCTTTTCAAAATACTCGGGATTAAGCTTAATCTCCGGTTTATAGCCGGCGTATGGAGACGGCTCCGGAACGACTTTTCCGTTTTTCTCTGCCTCTCGTTTCTTTTCCAGCTTGCGATTTTCTTCGTCAATAATCTTGACGTATTTCTCTGTATCTTGTAAATCAGATAACTGCCCCTTCAATTCAGACTGATTGGTGCGTACCTGTCGTTTTTCCTCTTCCATACCCTTTTTGGCTTTATCGACAGCCTCCTGGAAGGAATCCATCGCATCCTGCATCACATTCTGCAGCCGTTGCAAGGCCTCACTAGTATACAAAATGGAGGCTGCATACACATCCTCCGCCTGCAATTCTGCTTGATGAATGATCTCTTCTCCCTTTTTTCGGGAATTGCGTTCCGCTTTGTCACGACTCTGCTGAGAGATTTCTGCATCATCCATCAACTGATAAATCGCAACATTGAGTTGGTTTAAATGCTCCAACATCTTCTTTTTATCAATAACTACCTTATTCTCTGCACTATTATAAATAGGGCTATTCGCTAACATTAAGTGAATCTCCCGTAGTACCTTCTCTACCTGATCTTGAGAACTCATAACTATTCCTCCGCCGTTAATCCTCTAACATATTACTATAAAAAAACAAAAAACTCACCCTTTTGGCGGTAATTATTTCTATACGTTACTATTTTAACATATGTATTTTCTTATTTCTATGGTTGGGGTGGGAAAGTTGTAGTGATTGGAACATCTTTTTGCACAATTTCTAGTGGTGATTTTTTGTAACATTGCGAATGGCACTTCTCAGAGAACCATGCCATAATAAAAATAAGAAAGGAGTGAGTAGTTATGACAAGAGAAAAACAAACCATTTTGATTATTTGCACCATTGGTATCACCGGGATCATGACTGCTTGCGGACAAAATACTTCACAAGTAGAATTGGAAATCCCTAAGGAGATAGAAACGGAATTTCGCTCCGGTCTCTATCACACCGCGAAATACAACAATGACAACGACATCTTGCTGGAGGCAGAAGAAGCTCAGTATGACATGATCGTTCAAGTCCATTAATTTATATGTTTGCATGAGAAAAGGAGCCGCAACTTTTGCGACTCCTTTTTCTATTCCTGATTTCATTCCTTTTACGAATGCTATTTTGCAATATCGATTCGAATTAAGGCTTTCCGTAGCGCAAACTCAGCTCTTGCTACATCCAGGTCTGCAGCCTTAGCTGCCAAACGCTCTTCAGCACGTTCTCTTGCTGCTTCCGCTCTTGAAACATCAATTTCATTCGGCCATTCGGCAATCTCAGCCAGCAATGTCACCTTGTCTCCCAATACTTGGGCAAAACCAGCGTGAACTGCTGCCTGGGTCTGCTCTGTGTCCTTGGTGATTGTTACGACACCAGGCTTTAATACGGTTGTGAGAGGGATATGGTTCTTGTAGACACCAATCTCTCCAGCCTCTGTATTAAATTCAATCATAGTAGCCTCTCCAGTGTAAAACACACGGTCTGGGGTAATGATTTCTACCTGAAAAACCTTCTCATCTGCCATAACGTCACCTCTACTTCACACGGGCGCGAACTTCATCAATGCTACCAGCATTTAAGAAGTACTGCTCTGGAACATCGTCTAATTTACCTTCCAGAATTTCCTTAAATCCACGAATTGTTTCTGCAATCGGTACATACTTTCCTTCCAAACCGGTAAACTGACCAGCTACGAAGAATGGCTGAGACAAGAATCTCTGTACCTTTCTTGCACGGTTAACTACCAATTTATCATCTTCAGAAAGTTCTTCCATACCAAGAATTGCAATGATATCCTGTAATTCTTTGTATTTCTGCAGAATTTCCTGTACGCCTCTGGCTACCTTAAAGTGTTCTTCTCCAACGATTCTTGGATCCAGAATACGAGAAGTAGATGCCAAAGGATCTACAGCCGGATAAATACCAAGTTCGGCGATGGAACGTTCCAATACGGTGGTAGCGTCCAAATGCGCGAATGTGGTAGCCGGTGCCGGGTCTGTTAAGTCGTCCGCCGGTACATATACTGCCTGTACAGAAGTGATAGAACCATTCTTAGTAGAAGTGATTCGTTCCTGCAATGCACCCATTTCTGTCTGGAGAGTAGGCTGGTAACCTACTGCAGATGGCATACGTCCCAACAAGGCAGACACCTCAGAACCTGCCTGTGTAAAACGGAAAATATTGTCAATAAACAATAATACGTCTTTACCGCCTTTGTCACGGAAATACTCTGCCATGGTAAGTCCTGTCAGACCCACACGCATACGTGCTCCGGGTGGCTCATTCATCTGTCCGTAAACGAGGGCGGTATTATTGATAACACCCGACTGCTGCATCTCGTTATAAAGGTCGTTACCCTCCCGTGTCGGGTGGCGAAGGCCCTTACCACGACGAAAATCCGAGTACTTCTACCCGAT